>JAKQKE010000240.1 GCA_029560805.1 Spirochaetota bacterium | reverse complement strand
TCCCGAGCGACTGAGCATGGTTCCCGAGCGGCTGAGTATGGTTCCCGAGCGACTGAGCATGGTTCCCGAGCGGCTGAGTATGGTTCCCGAGCGACTGAGCATGGTTCCCGAGCGGCTGAGCATGGTTCCCGAGCGGCTGAGCATGGTTCCCGAGCGACTGAGCATGGTTCCCGAGCGACTGAGCATGGTTCCCGAGCGGCTGAGCATGGTTCCCGAGCGACTGAGCATGGTTCCCGAGCGGCTGAGAGAGACCATCCGGCCATCCTGGTCATCATGTTCTTATTTCTTGGCGTTCTCTGCGCATCGGCGCCTTTACGCGAGGCGATTCCTAATAGGTTCCGCGTAGAGGTGCGGAGGCGATAAGGAAAAGGGCTTCTACGACGTAAAGCGGAACATGATAGTGCAGGATTTCTCAAGATGACCATGATGATGGATAGGGAAAGAACCTTATACAGGAATTCATCATGGTCATCCTGCTATATCTTAAACACCCCAATCCATAGTCGTTATCTTGCCCATCCTGTCCTTATCTTGTTAATCATGTTCTGTATTTTTCTATTCCTCCGTGCCTTGGTTTGAGGACGATGCGCCGCTCGGCTCAGATGTAGCCGAGCTTGCCGAGGGCCATGGCCACGGCGACGACGCAGGCTGTCTCGGTCTTGAGGATGCGGTCGCCAAGGCTCGCGAAGGAGAAGCCGCTGGCCGATAGCAGGTCGAGCTCGGCGTCCGTCCAGCCGCGCTCGCTGCCTATGGCCAGGACGAGCGGCCGTTCCGGCCCGGAGTCGGACAGGGCGACCGAGCCGAAGGGACGCTCGGCCCGGTAGGGGTCGAAGGCCCAGAACCGGCTCGCGCCATCGCGCGCAGCGTCGTCGCGCACCGCGTCGTCGCGCGCAGCGTCGTCGCGCGCAGCGTCGTCGGCCTCCGGAACGATAGCGTCGAGGGCGCGGGCCAGGGTCCAGGCGGTCTCGACGACCGGCAGCCTCGGGTTGCCGGCCTGCTCAGCCCCCTCGATGAGCGCGGAGCGGAACTCGCGGTTCTTGAAGAAGTCGCTCTGGAAGTACGATTTCTCGCCGAGCTCGGTGCCCGACAGCATGATGCGCGCCACGCCGAGGGACGCGAGGTCCTTGAGGATGCGGTTGGCCTGGATGGGCCGCGGGAAGCCGAGGAGCAGGGTGACGGGCCGCAGGGGCGGCGCCTCGGGGCCGGGTACGAAGGACAGCGTCATGCCGTCCTCGTCGTCGGCCTCTATCCGCGCGACGCCGAGCCTGCCGTCCGCTCGCCCGGCAGCCAGCTCGTCGCCAGGGCCCTTCTTGAGCACGGAGCTTATATGCTTGCGGCGCGGGTCGCCGCGCCCGAGAGCGAGGCCGGCCTCGCCGGCCTCGATGAAGAGCATGTTCATGGGAGCCTAGGATAGCCGAAGGACTCGAGAAAAAAAAGACCGCCGCGTTGCTCGATGGACGGCGCCGGAATGGGCGCCTTTCGGGCCCGCCATCGCGGAGGCGGGCCGACGCGCCGATGGCTGATCGGCGCGTATCCGTTAGGAATGGGTGGTCGATGCCTTTCCTGATACCTCCTAGGGTCCATTCGAGTAACGCGGCGGCCGGCAGGTCCGCATTCGTCCCCGGTTCGGGCGGTCGTCTCCCCGGGGGATTGTCCAATCAAATTGGCCATGGAGACGCAGAGCGAGGTTGGCTTCTAACCAAAACACGTTTTCTCCGTGCCTCCGTGTCTCCGTGTCTCCGTGGTTAGTCTTTCCTTATGTTGGCCCTATCTGAACGCCACGTCGGCATCGTAGTCGACGCCGGGTACTTCGAAGCCGTGCGCCTCGAGGAAGTCGTGCCTGAAACCGTCGAGGTCGACGGTCTCGGCGAGGTTCTCCTCGGTGGCCGCGGAGAAGCGGCGGGCGGTCGCCTCCTGCACGTCGGCGCGCATCTCGAGGTCGTCGAGGCGTATGCGGCCCGCTGCGTCGGTCGGCACGGCGCTGGGCGCGAGGAGGCGCTCGCGGTACAGCCTGAGCATCTGGTCCTGGCAGTCCTCGTGGAGGCCGAGCTCCTTCATGGTCTTGAAGAGGGCGGCCACATAGAGGGAGACGACGGGGATGACGGCGCTGGCGCGCGTGACGACGGCCTTGTTCACGGCCACGAAGGCCTGGCCGCCCGAGGCGGCGAGCCGGTCGGAGATGGCCGCGGCGGTCCGCTCGAGATGTTCCTTGGCGCGGCCTATGGAACCGCCGCGGTAGATGCCCGCGGTGTGCGCCGGTCCCACGTAGGAGTAGGCGAGGGTGACGCAGCCGGGGGCCAGGACGCCGGCCTCGCTCAGGGCGCCGATCCATAGCTGCCAGTCTTCGCCGCCCATCACCTTGACGGTCGCCTCGACCTCTCGTCGGTGGCGGGCTGGATGGTCACCTCGCTCATGCGGCCGTCGACGACGTCGAAAGTGCGGCCGGTGAACGGTTCGCCGAGGGGCTTGAGCACGGAACGGTGCATGACGCCGGTCGCCGGGTCGACGCGTACGGGGCTCGCCAGGGAGTAGACGACCTGATCGAAGACGAGGCCGCACTCGCGGGCCAGGGCGACGACGGCCGCCCGGGTGGCGTCGGCGAAGGCGTCGGCGTCGATGGTCGCCGAGAAGAGTCCATCGCGCGCGCAGGCCGCGTCGAAGGCGCGGTTGTCGTACCAGCCGGGCGTGCCCGCCTTCTTGTCGCTGGGTTCGCGTTCGAGCGACACGCCGACGGTGGCGGCGCCGCAACCGAAGGCCGCCGCTATCCTGGAAGCCAGGCCGTAGCCGGTGGAGCAGCCGAGTACGAGCGTCGCCCTCGGTAGCGGCCTGCCGGCGGCCAAGGCCGCCGCGGTCATGGCCGGAGCGTCGGCCTTGGCGCGGGCTATCCAGTTTTCGACCATCGCGGCGCAACCTTCGGGGTGCGCGTTCAGGCAGATATTGCCTCGTATCATAGGCTTCATCGTCGACCTCCCTCGTCGTCCCGCTTCGAGCCAGAGGCCGCCCCGGTTGGCGGTTTTCCGGCTATACAGAGCCATTCGGCCTCGACCGCGAGCTCGCCGTCCACGCTGCCCGCGCCGGACTGCTTGATGATCTTGCCTGAGTCGCGTAGGGTGCGTATCTCCATCTCGAAGAGGTCGCCGGGGCGGACCTGGCGGCGGAACTTGACGTTGCCGACGGTGGCTAAGAAGAACAGGGTGTCCCGCGCCTCGCCGCCGGCCTCGGGGGCTGCGGCGCCTCGCTCCCGCGAGAGATCGCCTCGCTCCCGCGAGGCGAGTATGGCGCCGACGCCGCCCGCCTGGGCGAGGGTCTCGACGAGGAGCACGCCCGGCACGACCGGGTAGCCGGGGAAGTGCCCGGCGAAGAAGGGCTCCTCGGGCCGGAACCGGCGCTCGGCGCGTATCGAGCCGTCGGGCAGAGTCTCGGCCTCGTCGACGAACAGGAAGGGCGCGCGGTGCGGCAGGATGGCCTCGATCTCGACGCCGGACGCCTTCATCGGTACCTCCTGAGGACGAGGCAGGCGTTGTGGCCGCCGAAGCCGAGCGAGCCGGAAGCGGCGGCCTCGATGGGGCCCGACACGCCGAGGTTCGGCACGTAGTCGAGGTCGCAGGCCTCGTCCGGCGTCTCCAGGTTGATGGTCGGAGGGAAGAAGCCGTCGCGTATGGCCAGGGCGCAGACGATGGCCTCGACGGCGCCTGCGGCGGCTATCATGTGGCCGGTCATGCTCTTGGTCGACGAGACCTTCATCGCGTAGGCGTGCTCGCCGAAGGCCTTCTTGACCATCTGCGTCTCGATGGGGTCGTTCATCGGGGTGCTGGTGCCGTGGGCGTTGTAGTAGGCCACCTGACCAGGGTCGATACCGGCGTCGGCGAGAGCCAGGGCGATCGCCCGGGCGCCGCCGTCTCCGGACGGTTCGGGGGCGGTGATGTGGTAGGCGTCGCAGCTGGCGCCATAGCCGGCCAGCTCGACGATGACGCGGGCCCCGCGCGCGCGGGCGTGCTCCTCGCTCTCGACTATCATCACGCCGGCGCCCTCGCCGATCACGAAGCCGTCGCGGGCGGCGTCGAAGGGGCGCGAGGCCTTGGCCGGGTCGTCGTTGTACGCGGTCGACAGGGCCTTGAGCATACAGAAGGAGCCGACGGCGAAGGCGCTGATGGCTGCCTCGGTGCCGCCGGCGACGACAACGTCGGCGCGGCCGACGCGTATCATGTCCAGGGCCTGGCCGATGGCGTCCGAGCCGGAGGCGCAGGCGGTGACGGCGGTCTGGACCGGCCCCTTGATGCCGAAATGGATGGCTATGTTGCCGGCGGCCTCGTTCCCTATCATCATCGGCACGGTCAAGGGGAGCATCCGCGACGGGCCGGACTCGAGCAGCTTGGCGTGGCTCTGCTCGAAGATCTCGATGCCGCCTATGCCGTTCCCGAGCATCACCGCGGTCCGCTCGAGGTCGATGGACGAGCCGTCGAGCCCGGCGTCCCTCCAGGCTTGGACGGCCGCCGCCACCGCGAACTGGGTGAACAGCGCCATCTTGCGCGCGTCCTTCCTATCCATGTAGAGGCTCGGGTCGAAGTCCTTGACCTCCGCGGCCACCCTGGAGTCGAAGCCCGCCGCGTCGAAGCGCGTGATCGGGCCAAGGCCGCTCTTTCCGGCCTTGATCGAGGCCCAGAACGTATCTATATCGTTGCCGATGGGGCTTACGACGCCCATGCCCGTTATGACAGCCTTGCGCATATCGCTCTCCTTACCGTTAACGCCGCTTACCAGCGGATGATGACGCCGCCGTAGGTCAGACCGGCGCCGAAGCCCATCGCCATCACGAGGTCGCCCTGGGCCAGGAGGCCCTTCCGGGACATCTCGTTCAGCGCTATGGGAATCGACGCCGCCGAGGTGTTGGCGAAGTCCTCTATGTTCATGTAGACGCGCTCGTCGGCGATGCCGAAACGCTTGGCCGCGGCCTGGACGATGCGAGCGTTGGCCTGGTGCGGTACGATCCACCGGAAATCGGCGAGGGGCAGGCCGGATTCGGCGAGCAGGGCCTCGATGGTGTCGGTGATGGCCTTGACGGCGAACATGTAGACGGCCTTGCCGTCCATCATGATGGCCGGCGGGCGGCCGCAGTCGAGGTTGCGCTCGAAGGTCTTGGTCCGCTCCGGCTGGCTCAGGTAGAGGCTCCTGGATCCGGAGCCCTTGGCCCGCAGCCAGGAGTGGAGGAGGCCGCGGCAGTCCGCGGCGTCGGTCTTCTCGAGCACGAAGGCGGCCGCGCCGTCGCCGAAGAGCACGCAGGTGGCGCGGTCGGACCAGTCGGCTATACGCGACAGGGTCTCGGCTCCGATGACGAGGGCCGTCTTGCGGGATGGGGCGGCGAGCATCGAGCCGGCGACGTCTAGCCCGTAGATGAAGCCGGTACAGCCGGCGTTTATATCCAAGGCGGCCGCGTTGACGGCGCCAAGCTTGTCCTGGACGATGCAGGCGGTCGACGGGAAACCGAAGAAGTCGGGCGTCGCCGTCGCGACGACGATCAGGTCGACGTCCTCGGGCGCCTTGCCCGCCTCGGCCATCGCGGCTCGCGCAGCCTCGACGGCCAGGTCGCTCGTGACCGAGCCGTCGGCGGCGAAGTGGCGCGCGCCTATGCCCGTATGGGATCGTATCCACTCGTCGGTCGTATCGACCCGCTTGGACAGCTCCTCGTTGGTGACGCGATTCGTCGGGATCGACGCTCCGGTGCCGGCTATCGTTATGGCCATGGTACGCTCCTTGACATAATCAAGTCAAATGTCATGCGTATAGTGGCGTACCAGACAAAAGCTGTCAATATGTAAATTAGAGAACGAATGAAACCCTGGCCTAGCGGCTGGGACGGCCGCGCGTCAGCCGAGCGGAGCGCCCACCGGTAGGATTCGCCTCAGGAACTGCCTCGTCCGCTCCTCTGCCGGGGCGTACAGGACGCGGTCAGGCGGGCCGCTCTCGACGACGAGGCCCTCGTCCATGAACACGACCCGGTTGGCCACGTCGGAAGCGAAGGCCAGCTCGTGGGTGACGACGACCATGGTCGTGCCCTCGCGGGCCAGCTGCCGCATGATGCCGAGCACCTCGCCGATCAGCTCGGGATCGAGGGCGCTCGTCGGCTCGTCGAACAGGATCACGTCGGGGTCGACAGCGACGGCCCGAGCAATGCCGACGCGCTGCTGCTGGCCGCCCGACAGCTTGGATGGGTAGTAGTCGAGGCGGTTCGATAGGCCGACCTTGTCGAGGGCCCGCCTGGCCACGTCCTCGGCCTCTCGAGCCGGCATGCCGCGACCGATGACGAGCCCCTCGGTGACGTTCTCGAGCGCGGTCTTGTTGTTGAACAGGTTGTAGCTCTGGAAGACGAAGGCGGTCCGCTTACGTATCGCCAGCATGTCCTTGCCGCTGGCCTTGCGCATGTCGAGGTGGAGTCCGTCGAAGTGCATCTCGCCGCGGTCGGCCCGCTCGAGAAAGTTGACGCATCGCAGCAGGGTCGTCTTGCCGGCGCCCGACGGCCCGATGATCGCGACGACGTCGCCCTTGGCGACGTCCAGGTCGACGCCTCGGAGCACCTCGGTCCGATGGAAGCTCTTGTGCAGGTCTCGTATGCTCAGCATGCCGGCTCTCCGCGCCTTTTTAGAACGCTACGACGGGCGCTCGGTAGATGCCGAGGCGCCGCTCGATGAGGGTGAACAGGGCTTGCGTGGCCCCGCAGACGAATACGTATACTATGAAGACCGCCAGGTACGACTCGACGTAGTCGTAGCCGCGCGCCGCCTCTATCTTGGCGATGGCGGTCACGTCGCGGACAGCCATCAGGAAGGCCAGCGAGGTGCCCTTGATCAGGTTAATCGTCGCGTTGGCCAGGTTCGGGAGGGCGACGAGCAGGGCCTGGGGCACGATGATGCGCCTATAGGCCTGGCGACTCGTCATGCCGCTCGATAGCGCCGCCTCGTACTGGCCACGGTCGACGGTCAGGATGGCCGACCGTACGATCTCCGATAGCACCGCCGTGGTGTTGAAGCTGAAGACGACCACGGCGTACCAGAGCGGGTTCAGCGCGAAGACGTCGACGTCCCAGCCGGCGCGTATGGCGACCTGGTTGGCCAGGCTCGGTAGGACGCTGTAGACCACGAGTATCTGGAGGACGATGGGCGTGCCGCGCGCGAAGGAGATGTAGACCGAGGCGAGCTTCCGTAGCACGCGCACCCGGTAGATACCGACGATGGCGAGCATGAAGCCGAGCGGCAGCGAGACGACGAGGGTCGCGACGCAGAGGCCGAGCGTGACCGGCAGCCCGCGGAGCGATAGTAGCAGGGTGCGCGCCAGATAGTCGAGGTCGAGTCCCATACGATGCGCGGCCCCTAGGCGAGGCCCCTCCTTCCGACCGACAGGCGGCGCTCCAGGGCGCCGGCGGCTTTCTCTATGGCCACGGTCAGCGCCCAGTAGATCAGGGCCGCCGCGAGGTAGGTCTCGAGCGACCAGGCCCCGAAGCCGCGCGCTATGATCAGCGAGCCCTGGCCCATCAGGTCGACCAGGCCGACGGTGTAGGCGAGCGAACCCTCCTTGAGCAGGGCGACCAGCGCCGTGGCGACGTTCGGCAGGGCCGATACGGCCGCCTGAGGCAGCACGATGCGACGGAAGGCCTGAAACTCGCTCAGGCCGTGGCTCAGGGCCGCCTCTCGCTGACCACGGTCGACCGCGAGGTAGGCCGAGCGCATCAGCTCGGACATCGTCGCCGCGAAGAACAGCGTAAAGGTGAGCACGACGTAGAAGGCGCGGTGCCACCGGCTGGCGTCGACGCCGAAGGCCGCCTTAACGAGGGCCGGTAGGCCGTAGTAGACGAGGAACAGGAGCACGATCGACGGCGTGCAACGCAGGACCCAGGTGTACGCGTCGGCCAGACCCCTGGCCAGGGCCGAGCTTCCGAGCTTGGCCTTGGCCAACACGAAGCCGAGCATCGTCCCGAGTACCGCCGTGGCCGCCGCCACGCCTAGCGTCACCGGCAAGAAGGCGAGCAGCCGAGGCAGTACCTCGAGGATGTATCCCGGGTTGAACGGGCGTCCCACGGTGCGCCTACTCCGCGAAGCGGAAGACGTCCTCGCCGAAGTAACGCCTTGACAGCTCCGCCAGCGTGCCCTCGGCCTTGAGTCTCTCGATGGCCCCGTCGTAGGCGTCGGCCAGGGCTTGCTCGCCCCTGGCGAACAGCGGCCAGGTCGGGATGCCCTTATACGGCGCATAGGCTAGCCGCGAGGCCAGGTGGTGGAAGGGGCCGTCTTCGGCCTCGACGTTCTTCTGGAACGATAGCTTGATGTCGAAGAAGGCGTCGTAGCGGCCCTCGAGCACCCAGAGGTAGGCGTCGTTGATGATGAACACATCCGACGGCACGAGCTTGATCGGATGCTCCGGATGGGCCGCGTTATAGTCGGAAACGACGGTATACTGGGCGCTCTGCGGCGAGATCGGCACGAGCTTACCCGAGTAGGCGGCGAAGCTGTCCAGGTCCTTGATCCGTCCTGAGTCCTCGCTCCTGAAGGCTATGCCGATGACGCTCGCGGCTATGGGGTTCTTCGGGAAGACGAACTTCTCGCGGCGCTCCGCGGTCGCCCACGCGCCCTTGGTGGCGAGCTGGTAGCGGCCCGTCTCGAGGCCAATGAACAGGTCCTCGTCCGAGGTCGGCACGAAGCGGAATTCGTAGTCGGGCAGGAGCTCGTCGACTGCCCTGAGTACGGCGATCTCGAAGCCGTCGGAACCGCCCTTCTCGTCGATGTAACCGTAGGGCACATAGTTCTGGGTGTGGGCCGAATAGACGACGCGCGGGGCCTCGTCCGCGGCCTGGTCGCCTCGCGGCCTGTCGCAGGACGAGACGAGGGCCAGGGCCGCCGCGGCGACGAGCGCCGCTAAGCCTAGCGACGCGCTATCGTGGATCGATTTCATGGGTATCCTCCAGTATGCGGCCCGATCGGCTACATCGGGCACGCATGCACACTGAAGTGTATCGCAAACTGTATTGTTTGTCTAGCCGATAGGAACCCTAGGAGCTAACCAGCCTCTCGTCGCTCGCCCGGGGCGGCGCGACGATGGCCTTGAAGGCCGCCTCGTCGATCGACTCCTTCTCGAGTAGCTCCCCGGCCAGCGTGTCCAGGAGGCCGCGGCGCTCGTCGAGGGTGCGCCGAGCGATCTCGTAGCGCGCGGCGACCGTCGCGGCGACCGTCTCGTCGATGTAGCGTTGCGTCTCCTCGCCGTACTCTCTGGCCATCACCGGCTCGGCCGACGGCCCCATCATGCCTGCGCCGCGCTTGGTTAGCGCCACGTTGCGGTAGCGTTCCGACATGCCGTAGTCGGTTATCATGCGGCGAGCTATGTCGGTCGCCCTGGTGATGTCGTTCGCAGCGCCCGTCGACACCTTGCCGAAGGTCAGTTCCTCGGCGGCGCGGCCGCCCATCAGGACGTCGATCTCGCCCAGGAGCTTGTCCTCCGTGACGATATACCGGTCCTCGATCGGTACCTGCAGCGTGAAGCCGAGGGCGCCGAAGCCTCTAGGCACGATGGACACTTTCTGCACGGGGTCGGCCTCCGGGGTGAACGCGGCGACGATGGCGTGGCCGGCCTCGTGGTAGGCTATGACGCGGCGCTCGTCGGGGTTCATCACGCGGCTCTTCTTCTCGAGGCCGGTCATGATCTTCTCGACGGCTTTCTCGAAGTCAGCCTGGTGTACCTTTTTCCGGCCGGCGCGCACGGCGAGCAGGGCCGCCTCGTTGACGACGTTGGCCAGGTCCGCCCCGACGAAGCCGGGCGTGGCCCTCGCGACCTTCTTGATATCGACGCTCGGGTCGAGCTTGACCGCCTTGGAGTGTATGTCGAGGATGGCTTCGCGGCCGACGATGTCCGGCCGATCGACGCCCACCTGGCGGTCGAAGCGCCCGGGGCGGAGCAGGGCCGGGTCGAGCACGTCGGGCCGGTTCGTCGCCGCCAGGATGATCAGGCCGCTCGTGGCGTCGAAGCCGTCCATCTCGACGAGGAGCTGGTTGAGGGTCTGCTCGCGCTCGTCATTGCCGCCCATCACGCCGTTGACGCGGCTCTTGCCTATGGCGTCCAGCTCGTCGATGAAGACGATGCAGGGGGCCTTCTCGCGGGCCTGCTTGAAGAGGTCTCGCACGCGGGCCGCGCCTACGCCTACGAACATCTCGACGAATTCCGCGCCGCTCATGCGGAAGAACGGTACGCCTGCCTCCCCGGCGACAGCTCGCGCGAGCAGGGTCTTGCCGGTGCCCGGTGGGCCGACGAGAAGCACGCCCTTGGGTATTTTGCCGCCTATGTCGGTGTACTTCTTGGGATTCTTGAGGAAGTCGACGACCTCGACCAGCTCCTCCTTGGCCTCGTCCACACCCGCCACGTCGAGGAAGCGCGTCTTCACGTCGCCCTCGGCGACGATGACCGCCTTGTTCTGACCGACCGACAGCACGTTGGAGCCCATGCCGGTCAGCCGCTTCTGTAGCATCCTCCACAGGAAGAACATCAGCCCTATTGGCAAGACCCAATTGAGCACGAAGCCGAGCATGGCGTTTCCCTCCCGCGACACCGCGGAATAGGTCACGCCCTTCTCGTCGAGCAACTTGGTGAATTCCACATCGTAGATCGGCACGGTCTTGAAGACGCGGCCGTCGGACTGCCCCGAGGGCCGACCGTCCTGCCTGGCGCTCGTCGGCCCGTAGCCGGTGTAGTAGTTCGAGTCCATCTCGATGCGCTCGATCTGGCCCGATGCGACGAGCGACTTGAATTCGCTGTACGGCACGATGGAGCTGTCGGCCGACTCGACGAACCAATTGAACAGGGTTATCGAGATGACGGCGATGCATACGTAGGCGATGGTATATTTCCAGCCGTTTATCGGGGGGATAGGCGCCCCCTTCAACGGTTTCTTAGGCTTCTTGGAGTTCCATGAGTCGTTCTTACGGGGCATCGTTTCCTCCGACGTATAATGTACGAATTCAGGCGTCGTATCGGCCAGCCGCGCCCGCCTTTCTTCCTTGACCCCTCCATGTCGTTTTTAGTACATTTCGTCCGTCAACGAAACCACTCACACAGGTTCCAGGAGGATACGACATGAAAGTAAACCCGTTGGGCGATCGCGTGCTCATCAAGGTTCAGGAAGGCGATACCAAGACCGCCAGCGGCATCATCATCCCGCAGACCGCCCAGGAGAAGACCCAGACCGGCGTCGTCGTAGCCATCGGCACGGACACCGACGTCATCAAGGTCAAGAAGAATGACAAGGTAATGTACGACAAGTACGCCGGCACCCAGATCAAGATCGACAACGCCGAGCACCTGATCGTCAAGTTCTCCGACATCCTCGCCATCCTCGAGTAGTACGGTTCCGTCCGAGGATCGAAACGGCCGCCGGATCGTGATCGATCCGGCGGCCGTCGTGTCTATGGGATCGCTGGGCGCCCGCTACAGGCTCAGTGGGTGATGACCGCGAGCAGCTCGGCGGGAGTACGGGCGGCCATCGCGGCGGCCCGCTTCGTCTCGCTCTTGAACAGCTGGCTCACCTCGGCGAGGAACTGCAGGTGAGGGCCCGTCTTCTCGGGCGGGGACAGGGTCATGATGAAGATCCGCGACGGCTCGCCGTCGAGCGAGCCGAAGGGAACCGGCTCGGCCGACACGCCCACGCAGGCGACGAGCGCTGAGACGCTGTCCGTCTTACCGTGTGGGATGGCGATGCCGTACTTCATGCCGGTGGACATCTTTCGTTCGCGGTCGAGTACCGCCTTGAGCGCCGCCGGCTTGTCCGTGACCGCTCCGGACGCGATCAGTAGGTCGAGCAGCTCGTTAATTATGCCCTGTTTGTCGATCGAGCGCAGGTTGACGGCGGCGGTCTCTTCGACGAGGATGGTGCTTAGGCTCATGGGCCGATTCTAGAGGCGCTCGGGCTAAAAGTCAATCGAAGCTACCGTTCCGGAACCGTACCTAGATGAAATGCCTCACGTCCTTTGGTAGGACCTGGCCCTCACTCGAGGCGACCGCGTAGATGACGCAATTGACGCAGAGCGAGTCGACGAAGGCGGCTGCGAGGGCGAGCGGCAGGGCCGCCGGCACGAGCAGGATATAGCCGGACTCGAAACCGCGGCCGTAGGACGCGCATAGGCTCGTCAAGGCGACGATGGGGCCGAGTCCCGGGGTCGCCCCGAGGAGTAGCGCCGCGATCGGGGCGGATACAAGCATCCATAGCACCGCACCGGAGCCGAGCCCGAGGTTCGAGTACGAATTGAGTATCGCGACGAAGGCCGTCGTCGTGACCATCGCCGTGCCGGCGCGGCCGAACGCCAGGGCGACCGGTAGCGATACCGCGCCGGCCCTCCTCCTCACGCCGAGGCTCTCCTTGAGGTGCTTGGCGGCGACGCCGGCCTGGAGGTAGGTCTGGCCGGCCACGGCGCCGGCGAGGGCCGGGGCTAGCATCGCGAACAGGGTCTTGAACGGGTTCGTCTTACGGTCGACGAACCAGAGCGTCGCGGGTAGCAGGATGAGGACGACGAAGGCCGTCTCGGCGCCGACGGCGGCGAACAGGGGGCCGAAGACGGCGAGCCTCGGTATGCGACCGACGGCGACGAACCTGGCCGCGGCCGCGACGATGAGCGGTAGCGGTAGCAGCTCGACGAAGAAGCTGTTGACCTGCCAGAGTATCCGCGACGCCGAGTCGAGCATGGCGGCCACCGGCTTGCTGGCGGCTTTATCGAAGGCTAGGCCGATACCGAGTATCATCGCGAACAGCGAGGATGGGAGCAGAAAATCGAACGACGAGAGGGTGCCGAGCGCATCGGGGGGCATTACGGCCGACAGGACGGCGAGCGGCGATGGGACCGAGCCTACCGCGGGCGCCGCGTCGGCGGATAGCGGTATGCGACCCGGAGACAATGCGTAGGCGCCGGCCAGCCCGATGAGCGATAGCGCCACGACCGCCGCCGTCGCGAAGCCCGCGGTCTTAAGCCAGACGATCCAGAGGCGTTTCTCGTCGTGTAGCTCGAAGGCCGCCACGGCCATCGACGCGAAGCACAACGGCAGTAGCACGTAGCGCCCGGTATTGAGCGCGGCGCCTGCGACGGCGTCCAGTACGGCCCCGTCGCCGAACGGTATGACGAGCCCGGCGGTGACGCCGACGGCGATGGCTATAAGGTACTTAAGCCAGATCTTCATTGCGGGAGCATACCTGAGGCCGGTTTCACCGTCAAGGCGACGCTTGTTTCTCGATCCGTCCTGGTAGTAGTATGCGGAGCCATGACGATCAAGGCTCCGCCTTTGGATATTTTCAAATCGCTCCTGAAGATCTCGTTACCGGTCATGTTCGGAAGCGCCGTCGAGACCCTCTATAACCTGACCGACGCGTTCTTCCTCGGACGGCTCGGCACCGCGGAGATCGGCGCCCCATCGATCGCGTTCAGCATCGTGTTCTTCGTCACCGTGTTCGGCATCGGCCTCTCAGGCGCAGGGACGACGCTCATTGCCCAGTCGAAGGGCAAGCGCGACGAGGCCAAGATGAACCATTATATGAACCAGACGACGTCGCTGCTGATCGTCGCCTCGGTGACACTCGCGGCTGTCGGCTCCATCGTCGCGGCGCCCCTCCTGCGCCTGCTCAATACGCCGGGCGACGTATTCGGCTACGCCCTCGTGTACATGCGCATCGTCTTCCTCGGCATCCCCTTCGTGTTCATGTACTTCGCGCTCCAGGCGGCGTTCGTGGCGATAGGGGACACGGTGACCCCGATCAAGGTCCACCTGCTCGCCGTCGCGCTGAACGTGGTCTTGGATCCCCTGTTGATCTTCGGCCTCGGCCCCTGCCCGGCACTCGGTGTCGCTGGAGCCGCCCTGGCCACCATTCTGTCGCAGGCCGTCGGCGCCGCCCTGTCCCTGCTGGTACTGCGGAAGGGCCGCTCCGGCCTGCGCCTTTCGGCGTCGGAACTCAAGCCGTCGCCCAAGGCCTGGAGACTGCTGCTCAGGATAGGCCTACCGGCCAGCGTCGGCCAGGGCTTGTCGGCCTTCGGCTTCACCGTGCTCCAAAGCGTGGTCAATATGTTCGGTACGGCCGCGATCGCGGCCTTCGGCGTCGGCAACCGTATCATGAACCTCTTCGATATCCCGGTACACGGCATAGCCAACGGTACGACGAGCCTGGTCGGGCGTGCGATGGGCGCCAAGGACGAGCGCCTGGCGATGAGCGTCGTCAAGAACTCGCTGTGGATGGTGCTACTGTTCGAGATTCCGCTACTATCGATGGCGTTCGTCTACGGAGGGGGCTTGGTCCGGCTGTTCGTCGCCGACCCCGAGGCAATCCGACTCGGCGATATAATGTTCAAGGTGGTCACCCCGTCGCTGTTGACCTTCGGCCTCTTCTTCGCGATGAGCGGGGCTTTTCAAGGGGCCGGCGACACGAAGATCATCCTATTCCTGTCGGTGTTCAGGCTATGGGCCGTCCGCGTACCGCTAGCGTACTTCCTGGCCTATAGGACGGCGCTCGGGCCGCTGTCGATCTGGGTGGCCATGTTCGCGTCGAACTTCCTGACGGCCGGGATAGGTTTCGCGTACTTCTTGTCCGGCCGATGGAAGCGCGCGCTCGATCCCGACGCGATCTAGCGAGGCTGTAAAAAAGGCCGCCCATCGGGCGGCCTCGTCGTATCGTGATCCGGGCGGGAATCGAACCCACTACCTATTGCTTAGGAGACGCCCCAAATCAATGTTTCTGCCCGTTTCTCCGTGTTGCCTTTTGTTTACTGCGCAAGTAAATAGGCGTAGTGTCTCGGATAGACCGAAACAACCTGAAACACCAAAATACACCATGAAATTTGCCATGTCAAGTAACAATTCCAGTGCGTCAGTAACAAATAAAACCACAAGGGATTCTACTTGACGAAATAAGCAACGAGTGGAAACATTATAGATATGTGGATTGACCGTCCTGTAGGTCCAGAAAAAGAACGCCCCCGCCAGCCTGAACAGGCTAGGGCTATCGCCGTGCGCAGGAAAGTCGATAGCTTGGCTCCTGCGGCGATGGTTTCATTTCTGCATCATGAATCCAGCTCAAATCAATGCGATTTTTCGTCAATAATCAGCAAATTTATCGTCATTGGTGTAAATGGAGAATGTTCGAGGCTATCGCCTGAGGTTCGTAATCCAAAAATTCGCTTCCTGACTCGCGAGCAGCTTTGGGAAGTCATGGACCGGTTCGACGCTGGCCCCCGCAAGCTGCTAAGCATTGTCCATACGTTCGACGATCGGACAATGCGTCGATGGTGTGCTCGATCCGGGAACCCCGACGAACTGACGGGATTTCCTGACTATATGGTCGATTGGGTCGATCGGTCTTTGAACCAATCCGCATAAGCGGATCAAATTGGGACTGTTCCGTACGCTGGCGTAATTGCCCCGCCTTAACCGGCCGGGGTTGCAGAACGATACGGAAGGGCGGCACTGACCCGTTGCGGCTGTGCTACCAGGTATCCACGGCGTACCTTCCGCCAACTAGCTGAAACCGGGGCTATGACCGAGAATACGGTCCATGCACTGATACGACGGCTAGCCAAACGGGATAATCGACCGGGAATCTTCCCCCCATTTTCGCATGCACCCGGGGTGTATGCGTTGAAAAGGGGGAAATCCATATGGATACCCGCCGTTATCTCTCAATTGCCGAAGCCTGTGAAGTCTTCGGAGTCTCGCGAACCACGCTATACAGGCTTCAGAAAGCCGGCAAGCTACCCGTCCTTCACCTCGGTTCAAGAATCCTAATACCTATTGCCGCCGTTGAAGCCTTGGAGGCGGCTGCTATCTCATCGATAGGGCTACCGAGCGCGGAGGCCCTGTAATGGACGCCGCCAACCTCTCCGGCGCGGCATTGCTGGAATACGTAAAACCTGACCTGCTCCGTTTGTACGCCATGCCGCCGGCGTATGGCTCTCTGACCTTCACTGTTCACTTCCACAACGATAAGCCAGTCCGAATCGGTTACTCGGTGGACATTCAGAAACAGGTGAAGCGATGATTCAGCCTGAATACACTGGAACCGGAGATTACCCTCCAGAGATTTACGAGGCTGGCAAGCGAATTCTTAAGGTGTTGGCTGAACGGGCTGCACGGCACCAGCGAGTATTCGATATGCTCGAGTATCTCGAACGTGAAAAGTGCCTAGATGATCGGGGTAGGCCATGATCGAAATCCCGACCGTAGTATTACCCGCGACCCGTATAGCCTACCTCGAGACCATCGTACCGTTACTTGAAAAGTACCGCCCCGTGTCGATCGAAGCAGAGCGCCTGGCCGATGTGCCCGCCCGACAGTGGGCACTCGAGGGGGCGATACCCCGCGGGGAACTGACGATCATCGGAGCTCGTAAGGGCCTCGGCAAGACATGGTTCGCACTGCAAGCCGGCGCGGCGATCGCGTCCGGGGCTCCGTTCCTCGGGCTCCAGGCGTTCAAGGGCCTTGTGCTGTACTGGCCTTCAGAGCTTGACCGCATCGGCGTACATGAACGCGCTCAACGCCTAGGCGTAGCGCCGTTCGGGTTCGACGTTATGTATTCACCGGTTCCTCGCGGGGTTGAACTGCTCAGCGTGCTTCCAGCGATCATTCAGGGATACCAGTACGCAGTAGTCATCATCGATATGCTGCAAGCGGCCATTCCAACAGACATCGACTCCAATACCTACGAAGCAGGGCACTTCCTGTTGGACCTCCGTCGCGTAGCCATGGACACGGGCGCGGCTATAGTAGGCACCTGGCACAACGGCAAGGCAGACCGGGACGACCCCGTCCTCTCCCTCATCGGTTCAACCGGCATCGGCGCGCAGGCGGGTTCGATCATCACGCTCGACCGCAAGCGCGGAGAACCGGGCGGCAAAGTATTTATTTCTGGCAACCATGCCCGTGAACGAATGATCCGGGTCCGGTTCGACGAAGGCCTGTTCGAGCTGTCAGACGAACCCGACGAGGGGCCGCATATTCCGCCGGCCGACCAGGCCGTGCTCGACGCGGTCCGCGCCAGGCCGGAGGGGGTCGCTGCAAGTACGCTCGCCGCCTCGATCGGAAAGGGGAGCGACGCAACCAGGATGGCGTTGAATCGTCTTGGAAAGCTTGGCCTCGTGGAAAAACGCGGGGAAAAGTGGAGGGCGAACGAAGCGAACGAAACCGAACTGCCTGCGCTTTCGTTCGCCCGGCAAAACGGAGATCGAACCGAACGAACCGAACCGGCCCCTTTAGGGGCCGTTCGGTCGTTCGGTTCTCCGATGCCCGAACGGGGGGCGAGGTGAGCGTACAGGACCAAACGCTTCACCGCGTCATCGAACTGACGATCCAGGGCTCGACGCAGGCTGAAATCGCCGGGGCGCTCGGCGTGTCTCAGCCAACTGTTTCACGCCTGGTGAAGCTTGCGCGCGGGGCCGGCCTCATCCCGGCCAGGCTGGCCCGACGAGAGAAGACCCTCGATCGCCATATGCCGGACGAGGCATTCCTCGAGGTCATTAGCAACCCGTATTTCCTCGCGGGGGTGTCCAAGTTGGCGCGAAGATACTGCGGCGTCTTTCGGCGTCAGTATGCGCTTGACTTTGACGATCTTCGCCAGATGGCCTTTGAGAGCCTCCTCGGTAAAGAACCCGGCCAGGCCGTTGGCTTCTACCTTCAGGCGGTCGAATGGAGCTTCCAGAAAATTCTCCGGGATGATCGAACGCCATCGTGAATAAAACGGATTAGATAAGGCAGGAGGCAAACGGTGGATTTTCAACGTGCCCTGGAAAGCGAGATCCTGTCCGCCGCAAACAAGGGTCGTGATACCAAATTCACGCCGGACGACATGCTCGGCGCGATGCTGGACATCATGACGACCATAGGCGCTGACGAACGGGTCGCACTGCTGGAAAAAGGCCGAAGGTTCAATGCTTCGTTCACCTATCCGGCGTACGTGTCGGCTCTAGGGCTGATCAGGCGAAGCAAGGAGATCCTTGCCATCGCGATCGAAAACGGCGTCCTGGACGCGGACTACGCGATCGGCGACGACGACGAACTGGACGCTGTGCACACCGCGGAAATCCGGGAAAAGGGCTGGTCGCCGTACTACTCGGTCCGCAAGGAAGCCGGCAAGCACTCGGGCGGGTGGGTCGACGAGTATTCACCTTCGCTAGACAAGATCGAGGCGACATTGGCCGCGATAGCGGCTCTCGACGGAAAGGAGCAATCGAAGTGAACGAGGAACTGCAGGAGGCTATCACCGATCTGGGTAGCTCGATGAAGGATTTCCGGGCCAGGATGGAAACCCGACAGGCGGAGCTCGAGGCCCGGGTCAATCGCATGAACCTAGGCACGGCCGGGGCCGGTAAGCTCGGCAGCTCGCCGGAACCCCAGGATCGCGGGTTCTTCCTCCAGGCAGAGCGGATCGCCTCCGCGGCACCCGCCTATAGGCTGGGCGAACTCGTCCGCGCCGCCGTGACTGGCAAGGCGACGACGGAAGTTCGCAACGTGCTCCTCGAGGGCGGTTCCGTCGGCGGTGGGTACCTCGTCCCGGAAAGCACGGTCAGCGTCGTCATCGACGCGATGCGCGACGCGCTCGTATGCCAGAAGGCGGGCTGCAAATTCGTAACCATGACCGAGCCGGGGCTCGCGTATCCCCGCGTCGACACGCCGCCGACGGCGACCTGGACCGGAGAGAATAGCGCGGCGACCGAGGCCAGCATGGCGTTCGGTCGCGTCGACCTCCGCGCCCGCAAGCTGGTCGCCCTGATCCGCGCGTCGCGGGAGCTTATCGATGACGCGCCGGCGTTCCCCACCCTTATCGATCAGCTGTTCAGCCAGGCGCTAGCCTCGGGCTTCGATTCGGCTGCCCTGATCGGCTCCGGCAAGGGCGAGACGCCGCTGGGTATCGCCAACACTCCAGGCATCGGCGTGAAAGACCTATCTGCCGCGCTTACCCTGGACGACATCCTGGAGGCCTACTACTCCCTTCTCGGCGAGAACGTCCCGGAGGATTCGGTCTCCTGCGTCATGAACTCGCTCGTCGCCAAAAAGATGGGACTCTTGAAGTCCGACGCCACGACGGATAAGTACCTCCTGTCCGAAGCGCCGCCGAAAGAGTTCGAGCGCATCAAGTTCTTCGTCACCAACGCCATTCCCACGGCCTCGAACAAGAGCACCATCATCATGGGCGATTTCTCCAGGCTCGTCCTCGGGGTACGCCTGGACGGTATCCTCGAGATTTCCCCCGCAGCGGTCATCGCAGGCGAAAGCACGTTCGAGCGCTCGCAGATAGCCATTCGCGGCACGCTCCGCGGCGATGTCGCGGTCGAGGACCCCCATGCCTTCGGGATTATCACGAGCGTACCGACGAACTAAGAAAGGACGGTGAAGCATGGATTTCTTGACCAGGGCGAAGATAGTACGTCTATCGGGAGCGGTTTCCGCAGGCGCGACGAACATCGACTGCACGCCGGAAGTCGATTGTACCGGCTACGAGTCGGCGGTCATCATCGCCACCTTCGGGACCGTCGTGGACACGGCCGTGTGCGGCCTGAAGGCGCGGCTGGGCGACGCCAGCGGCGCGCTGACCGTTGCCGCTACTCCCGCGGCGTCCTTCATCGCCTCGACGAGCTCGCAGAAGCAGCTCGCTATCGAGGTAAAGAGGCCGAACGGAAAGCTGATTTCCGCCCGGATAGAACGCACGACAGCGAACGCAGCGCTCGAGAGCTGCGTCCTGCTCCTATTCGACCACAGGCAAGGCCCCTCAACCATGGGCGACCTGCTGGCGAGGGCGATAGGGTAAGATAGATGGTCGGCACGGAACTGGTAACCATCCGCGACTTCGAGCGCTACCTAGTCCAGCAGGGCGCTTCAAAGCATACGGCCATGGTCGCGGCGTCGGTTGCTTGGCGGCAGCTAGAGCCGGAGCCGGCCGAGACACGGGCGCTATGCGCTTACGTCCTGGGCGAGACGCTAGCCGCCTGCCTGGCCGAACGGAGACCTTCAAACTAGATGACGGGGCGGCAGCTTGCCGCCCCTTTTCATACCCCTTTTGGTAGCGGCACCTGCAACTTCGGTTGTAGGCCTCATCTTGGGCGGACGGAGCTCTATTCCTAGAAGCAATCCGGTATCTGAAGGGGGTGAACGAAACGTTCACCCCCTCACTGACAGTGGTCGTCGATGGGGTCGCGAAACGCTACCCCGTGGCAATCGTTGCCCGATGTACCTATGCAACGTCGCACAGGTCGTTCCGTAAGCTCCGGTCAATCGCCTGATTGATAATGGTAACGTCATTATCAGGCAGGTTAGCGGCCGCAACCTTGTGAGTATCCGCAATGGTGTTGGATAGGCTGGACCAGGGCCAGCGAGGATTAGTCAAAGCAACCTACCCCCAGTCGCATCAGCTGTAGAGCTGACGGGCTTTGTAGGCATTAGCCTAGCCAGTATATGCCTATGGTGCTACGGGCTCGCTGTGGGCCTTGGTGCGCTTAGTAGCGCCCAGGATCGCCAACGCCATCAAGCGGACCAACGCGTCTTATAGCGCGCTGACAGGCTTAATGCAAGGGCGTTCCTAGAACGTAGGAAGCATGCTATTATTATTGAGCTACCCGGTGGAGATATCTGAATTCTTAGTACCTCGAGTATTCAGGTGCGGCAGGCCGCCGGGTAGCAAACACCCCATATGCACCTATCACAACCTCGCACCCAGGGGGGGGGTGAAATCTTCACAACCCTCGAACATAGACCGCCGCGATGAGTCAACTTTTTTCGCGCAGGAGTTCTTGCTTAAGGGGTTGGCTATGATGTGAGCTTCTATGGGCTGGCTGGGGTGGGGCGAGGGGGTGGGTGAAACGCCACCCCCTATAAACGAGATGTTGGTTCTAGTTGCCGATGCTGTTTCTAAGTAACCCTCTTTCCGCCTTTGAAAGTGGCCGACGGCCTGGTTCCGGGAAGGCATCTTCGAAGCAAAGTACCCGGTGCTCGAACATCGAATAAAGAGACCTTGCCTTCTGAATTCCCGCAGATATACAATAACTGGTCCCGTGTTCAGTTATACATAATTGCATGAATGGCTTGTATTTATTCGGCTTAGAGAAAAGAGCACAGGTACTGTGGCCACTCCAAGCCAATAGCGTTGCTTCCGGACCGAGCTCCTCCAGTCCTATGGCTTCCCAGGAATCGGCGCTGTCCGGCAATTTGGATACATCCCGGACGGGTAATCTAGCTTGCTGAGCCCGCCGCGTCGATTCACCGGCCTGTGCGATGTTGCATAGGTTAGGGAACTGGAGAATCCGGGCTTTCTCGGGTTCAGCTTCGTCATCATCAGACAATAGGTCTAGGGCGTACTGCAAGGCTGTTACCCTGCCGCTTAAGAAGTGAAGGTATCCGGCTTCTGCTTGCTGCTGTGATTGCTGGTCCACCTCGAGGGTTCTTGTCAGCGCTTGTCGTACCGTTTCGATGTTCATGCTTCACCTCCGGCCTTGAGACAGGCAGATTCGATGGCTAAAGCCATGCGCGATCGGGCATCTGAAAAATCGACTATGTTCTCAGGGGCGTGACTATATCGGTCCATCATGGCGCTCGACTTGTGCCCGGCTAGCTTCTGGACCAGGAAGTCGGAAACACCGGCCATGCGCGACAGGGACACGAACGAATGGCGCAATCCGTGGAAAACCAAGTTGCGTTCCTTCCGTTCCGCTTCGTCGATACCGATCAGCGCTAGGATTCCTGCAAATCCGTTTTCGATGGTTTTTAACGACGTTGGCCTGGCGGGTGTCCTTCCCGCTACCGCGTATGGTGAACCCGGAACCAGCTCCGCAAGCAGTTCTATTGCTTCAAGTACGACGTCCGGAGCGGGGACGGTGCGGGTGCTGCCGGCCTTCGGTTCCTTCATGCCTTCATTGTCTACGTAGTTATGACGAATCCGGATGAGCTTGCGCTCCGCGTCCACGTCGTCACGCTGCAAGCCCCGGACTTCCCCGAGCCTTAGGCCGCAGAGGGCACCAAGTAGTACGGCGAGCCTGATCCGGGGAGACACCAGGTCCGGCGTCAGCGCGATAATACGACCGATTTCCTCGGGTGATAGTACGCCTCGTTCCCGGGGATCCTCTGGCACCTTCCACAGATACTGAAGGGGGTTCGGCACCCGGTACGCCCTGGCGTGGTCGGCGACAACGACGGTCAGCGTCTGGCGCCCGTAGTTTACCGTCCGGGGCCCGACTCCAGCATCGAGAAGGGCCGTCATCAGCTTTTCCACCCTGGCGGGGTTCAGCCTCGAAAAGCGAACGCCAGCTAGGCCCGCGGCAAAGTGTCGCTGAAAAACCTCGTTATTCGTTTGTACGTAGCTTGGGGAGCATGAGCGCTTGCGGAGAAAAGGGCTGCCGGGTGTCCAAGCGTCACGGACCAGGTCGACGACCAAGGGGTCGGCTCCTGTACCGACGCCGGCATCGTACATCGCCTTTGCCTCGATAGCGGCCTTCGTCGTCGATGTTGCCTTCAGAGCCCTGGTTTTTATGACTTTTCCGTCATCATCATAAAAACGGACATAGAACCTGACGGATGGACGCCCGGGCTTGCTTGCGGGCATTGATCGCCGAAAAAGAGAAAACGGAGCACGCACCATACACACCCCCGAACCGCAGTAACAAACGCGGTAACACGAGCATTGGGCGGTCTCCGTTTTCGGTTGACCTGAAACGTCAATTCCTTTTATTAAAAGAAATTGACTTGATTGATCCGGGCGGGAATCGAACCCACTACCTATTGCTTAGGAGGCAATCGCTCTATCCAAGTGAGCTACCGGACCCTGGGCCAATACTATAAAGAATGGCGGGTGCCTGTCAACGACCCGGTCCACCCAGCCCCTCGGCACCCTCGGCGCGAGCCTTGGCCTCGGATTCGGCCACCAGCCGCTCCAGCTCGGCGTAGGGGTCTCCGGAACTCTCGTCGTAGCCCTTCTTGAGGTCGTCGAGATAGCCTGACAGCTCGCCGGCCTTGCGGCGGAGGTCCTCCATGGCCTGGCGTTCGCCCGCCTCGGGCAGGGCCTTCATCCTGGCTAAGTCGAGCTTGAACTGCTTGAGCGCGTTGACCGACGAGCCGAGCCTGAGGCGCAGGAGCTCGCGCTGGTCTTCCAGGTCGCGGCAAGCCTTCTCCTGCCTGGCTATCTCGTCGATCGAGCGACCGTATTCATCCTTGAGCGCCTGGCTACCGGCTGACTCGCGCTTGGTCTCGAGCGCCTCCCTATCGCGACGGAGCGCCTCGGTCGGGATGGTTGAAACGATACCGTCGATATCGTTGACCGAATGCGACAGCAGCTTGACCTGCTCGACGTAGCGATCCAGGGTCGGGATCATGTCCTTACCGAACTCGTCCGAGCCCTTGCCCGCCTTGAGTTCCTTGACGATCTCGTCGCGTATCGAGGCCGCCTCGGCGTAGACCGACGCATAGGGGCCGGCCGCCGCTCCCGCCCTGCGACCTTTGCCGAGCCTGAACAGTTCGCGCCACGAGTCGACGCCGAGCATGCGGAAGAGCCGCTTCTCGAGGCCCCGGAGCGTGCCGGGGTAGGCGATGAGGTGGCCGATGAAGCTAAGCGCCATGATGCCCGACGGGATGGCCGCCCATAGGAAACCGGGCGAGGTCAGGAGGTTGATCGTGAACAGGAGCGGCGGCACCGAGAGGATGCTCGCGAGGTGCATCGCCATGCTGTCCTTGACGCGATTCACCTTCTTATAGACGTCGAGCGCCCCCGGCTCGAGCTCCGGCATCTTGTCGACCTCGGAGGCCTTGGCCTTGCCCCTGAGCATCGCGAAGAAGCCCGAGACGATGCCCGTGCCCCAGCCCGCGCTGACGATGGCCGCCCACATGAAACCGGGAGCGACCTTCAGGTTGATATACCAGAGCAGGGCATTGACGCCGACGAACGAGAGCAGGTTGCCGACGAACCCGCCCGAAGACTTGTGGGCCTTGGACTCGATCTTATCGCGGTAGCGGGAGAAGTCGGTCTCGAGCTCCTCGGAACTCGGCTTGAAGTGGTCGGAGGAGCGGAGCTCCGAGTCCCACTTGCCGGTGGCGACCTCGGCCTCGTGGCGCTTGAACTCGGCCTTGATAGCGCTCTTCTCGTCGAGTATCGACGAGCGGCCTAGCTCGCGCTCGATCGTATCGACCATGCGCTCCGCGCCGCGTTCGACCCGACGGCCTATGTCGGCGTACCTGGATTCGCGATCCCGACCGTTCACGTCCGACCAGCCGTCCTTGTCCGACCAGTCGCCGCGACTGGAGCGCCCGCTCCTGCCGGCCTTCTGCCAGTCGCCGACGCTCTGCTCGATGGCGCGCGCTATGCCCTCGACCGCCTTGCCGATGTCGGCGGCCAGGTCGGAGCCACCCTGAGCTCCAGTGCCCGCCGCTCCGCTCGTCGCCGGGGACTTCTGGATGAGCCCCTTCTCAGCCATCGTCGCTATAACTTCTTTGGCCTCGACACCATACTCCCCGTAGCGCTCGAGAGCCTCGGCGACGGTCAGCCTGCGTCCCATAGTCTTGGTGTCGGCGAGGATGGCCTTGCGTATGTCATCGAGGACGCCGCGTGCCGCCTCGGGGCCGTAGCCGCGGTCTGACGGAGTCGGCGCGCCAGGTAAGGGTTTCGTGGCGGCCGGCGATTCCTCGGCGACCGGCTTAAAACCGACGCGCGGCTTGTCCCTGTCCGGGTAGAATTCGACGTTAGGACTCGCGATCTCGTAGGCGTGGATCTCCTTAGTGATATTCTTGAGCGACACCTTACCGAGCTTCTCCGCCTGGAAGTCTATTTTGTTGAGCACCTGGTTATACACATCCTGGGAGAAGCATACGCACCCCGGGCGGGCGAGCGACTGCAGGCGACTGGCTATGTTGATGCCTTCGCCGAGGGCGTCGTTCTCGAAGAAGTAGATGTCGCCGAGATGTAGGCCTATACGGAGTAGCAACGGCTGCGAATCGGTCTGCTTGTTGCGTTCGTAGATGGCCGACTGCACCTCCATCGCGCATTGTAGCGCTTCCACGGTATTGCGGAAGTCGATCAGGAAGGCGTCGCCGATGGTCTTGATGACGGTGCCATGACGCTTGGCGGCTATGTCCGATACGAGGGCGTTATGGTAGTGGAGCAATGATAGCGTGCCGGCTTCGTCCCGCTCCATCATCCTCGAGTATCCGACGATGTCGGTATACATGATCGCCGCGAGGCGATAGTCTTTTTGTTCCATGCTCACCGCGCTAGCATAGAATAGCCGTAGCCGCGGGTCAACTGCATCATATGACGCTGAAGCGGGCCTCGAGCCTCGAAATATCGGCCTGCTGGAAGCGTACGCGTAGAGCCGTATTCAACTCGTGCCCCGAGGCGCGCACCCTCGTCTCGAGACCTATCTCCGGCAGGTACAGGAGCGCGTCGCCGTTCCCGGTCTGGACGACGACCGCCTCGCCTTCCCAGCCCGGTCGCTCGAGTAGCCAAGCTAGCGTCCAGTGCAGTTCGCTCTGCCGCTCCGCCTTGCGGACCGCCTGCGCTCCGGCCGCCGCCCTGGCCAGGCGCATCGATAGCTCGTCGGCCGGTAGGACAGGGTAGGAGGTTCTGCCGGCCTCGGCGGCCAGGGCGGCCCTAGCCTGTTGGTGGCCGAGCAAGTCGCCGTAGCGGCGTAGTGGGCTCGTGGCCTGAGCGTACATCGTCACGCCGAGCCCCTGGTGGGCTCGAGGCTGGACGCCGGCCATGCCCGCTTTCATGAGGCGGCGCTTGGCGAACTCACCGGCGAGGCCGTCGGGCAGGTCGTCGCGTGAGCCCGGCGCCTCCTGGCTGTAGTACGGGAATGGCAGCCCGCGGTCGAAGGCCCAGCGGGCCAGGCCCTCGCCGGCGAGCACCATCATCTCGCGCACGACGGCGGCCGATGCGTACTGGCACACGGGCGATATTCTCGGCTCGCCATCCTCGACCCAGACGCGAACCTCCGGGATGGCGATGTCCACGGCGCCGTTACGGAGCCTATAGGCCTTGCGCAGCTCGGCCGCCTTCGCGAGGGACGCGAGCGCGCCGGAGCCCAACAGGACATCGGCCTCGGCGTACGCAGCCCGCCTGACCCGCACGAGACTCGGCGTCACCGTTACATCGCGCGCGAGGCCGTCGTCGTCCATCGTTATCCTGAACGACAGGGCCCGCGACTCGTTCGTGAGACCGAGGCCGAAGCGGTCGAGCGCCGCGTCGGGTAGCATCGGGATGGCGCCTTCGGGCAAGTACAGAGTGCCGGAGCGGTTGGACGCCTCCACGTCGGGGGCGCTGCCTGGGACGATGACGCTCGCGGGATCGGCCACGTGTACCCAGACGGCCTCTCCGTCCCAGGATATCGCGTCGTCGGGATCGTGGCTCCAGGCATTGTCGATGGCCCAAGCTTCCATCGACCGCAGGTCGACTCGGCTCTCGTCGTCGTCAGGGCCCAGCTCCAGCTCGGGCGCCTTGGACGGGTGCCCGGAGCGCAACGGATGGGGGTTCACGCGGTTGGTCCAGATACCGGCTTTGATCAGCCAGGCCTGAGCCGATTCTGGATTTTCACCGACTCCGATGTCGCCCGCCGTTCGCGATTTCTGCGTACGGCCGAGCGCGAGGGCCTCGAGCTCGCCCCAGAAACGCTCGTCCCCCGGCTCCACGGCATGATGCCTGGCCCGCTCGACGAACGCGGCTCGCTCGGACGCCTCGGTCTCCTTGCGCTTACGGCGGGACTCCTCGGCTGATCGATCTTCGGTGGACATCGAGGCGATCAGCTCGCCGTCCATCCTGAACGGTAACCCCTCGGCCGCCGCGAGGCGGCAGGCCAGGACCTCGGCTGGACCCGCCGAGCCGAAGGCCAGCTCGGCCAGCTCGGCTAGGCCAAGGTTCGTACCGGCGGTCATCTCCCATGCCGGCTCGAATTCGCCACCGACCGCTGGCTCAGGCGGCGCCTTGACTGGGCCGGTGTGTATAAGCTCGACGTCCTTGTCGCGAACCCTGACCGGAGCGCCTTCTTTAAACGACAGTTCGATACGGTCTCCATCGCGGTGGGCGACTGCGGGTTTATTCTTATAGAAAACGAGGGCTCCGTCGGGTATCATGGCGGTCCTTTCGGGGATATAAAGCAGGTGATCAGTATACGGGCGTTCGGAGCATCAAGGCAACCAGCATATAGTGTTACGAATCTTAAGCAGTCTCCCGCCACTCGCCGATCAACCGAAGGCATACTTGGGGAGATATCCGATCGTCGGGTGTCCTGCGATCGGGTCGTAGACGCGCTTCATCCACAGCCAAAGGTCGATAGCGACCAAGT
>JAKQKE010000234.1 GCA_029560805.1 Spirochaetota bacterium | reverse complement strand
TGGCTCGCGCGTCTAACCGGTGCATGGACGCCTTCTCGCCGCCTTCATGGCGGCAATGGCCGCGCCCCTCGCTGTCGCGATGGCGCAGGTCCTAACCGTAGCGCTTACAGTGGCGGGTCCGCCGCGGATTCTCACCGCGTTCCACGTTCCCGGGACTGGTCGCCCGCTAGCATGCCCTGGGCATGCGCGTTGGTCAAGTGGGCTAGAACATCCTCGGCGCTACCAGGAACGGAGCGTCGGTCTCGATCTGCCCGCCGAATTCCTTAAGCTCGCCGTTGATCGATAGGACGGCCTTCCAGGCCTCGGGCTTGCCGCCCGTATAGTCTATTACCGCGATGATGACGTCGCCGACGGACGAGCGATCCTGCCCTAACTGACTGCCTAGCGGGAGGTTCGCGCGAACGAGGGCCTCTATACGACGATTCGCCTTGGCTCCAAGGTCGTAATCGTCCCAGTATGAGAGCAAGTCGCCCCGTAGCCAGATCCTGGCCGGCTCATAGCCTTCCGACCGTTCGATATCGATCGCTTCGATAGAGACTATGTCTCCGTCGGCTATCGATCCGCTCACGACGAGCGGGATGAAATAGTACCTCGGTTTCTGCAGGACGGACTCATAAGCGTGGAGCGGATTGACGGTCTCTACCTGCAGGCGCGCGTATTCGTCGTCACCGATGAGCCGCGCCTCGATCGCCGTCACCGCGCCGCCGGACGCGTTATAGGCTTCTGGCGCGGACGAGCAGGAAACGAGGAATAAGGCCGCGATGATCGCGGTCGGATGGAATCGCATTGTCGCTCTCCTAAAGAAAAGGCCGGCCTCCGAGGAGGCCGGCCGGCTAACTGCTAGCTAAGCTGATAGCTTAGAAGGCGTAGCGGAGGAGGACCGGGACGGACCAGGCGCCGTCGGCGAACTGGAAGCCGAGGTTCCAAACGCCCTTGGCCACTTCGATGCCGGCGAGGTAAGCATCGCCGTCGTAGTTGCCGTACAGGCGGATGTCAGCGACATCGAGACCGTACTCAACGCCGCCCTCGACGAAGTAGCCGAGGGTGTCGCCGAAGGTGAGCTCAGCGCCGACCTCGGCGTAGAGAGCGTCCATGGCGTAGCCGAAGATGCCGAACACGCCGTGGGAAGCGATACCCTTGTAACCGACGATGGCGGTGAGGTTCTCGACCGCGCTGATGCTGGCGCCGAGCTCGATGGAGGAATCGGCGAAGTCATCGGCGAGGTTGCCGTAGAAAACGATGTCAGCGGTGTCGGCGATGCCGTAGGAAGCCATCACGTCGAAGTCGCCGAGGGAAACAGCGCCGTCAGCCTTGAGAGCGGCGCCGATCATGAGACCGTCGACCGGGTACAGCTGGGCCAGGACGGCGGAGGTGCCGTAGTAGAGGCTGGTGCTGATGTTACCGGTCTGCTGATTGCTCAGGTTGGAGCCGAGGTAGACGTCGAAGTTGGCGATCTTGCCAGCGGAAACCTTCAGCATGCCGTCGAAGAACTTGGCATAGCCGTAAGCGTACGAAACGCCGAAAACCTGCTTCTTCGTGACGCCCTGAGTCTCGACGGCGACAGTGTCGGGATTATCAATGAAGGTTACGCCGTTGATGACATCGGTGGTGTCGAAGCGGGAAGCGATACCAACCGTGCCCTCATCGTTCTTGGCGTTGAGGTTAACGCGCATGCTCGGCGCAAAGGTAACGCCGTCGGCATCGAGAGTGGTCCAAGCCTGGGTGCGGCCGGAGATGGCCGGAGCAGCGAAAACGGCTCCACCAATGATGGTGAGGGCCAGAAGAAGCACTATAGCTTTCTTCATAATCAGATTCCTCCTTGTAGGAATAAAGCGGGGACCGGGCCTAAGGTCCGGCTGACCCCTTAGCTTTAGGGCGAGTATAGCAGTGCCAAATTCAGGTGTCAAGGAAATTTTGGGGTCCGAACAGGAACTTTATGACAAAAAAGCCATTTTTTGTCATGTTCCAACAAATCGAGATATGGAAACGACACCCGGGGATGGAACACGACGCGCCGCCCTGGTGCTCGGGACGGGGTGCCGGATGCCGTCGTTGACCTGCGAGCGCAGCGAGTCAGGTCGAACGACGGCCGGTGATCGCCGCGTCAGTCGGCGATCGCGAGGATCTCGCGGCGGCGTGTCGTGCCGTGCATGGGGCGGCTATCGGGCGACGGTAAGCAACTCGGTATGAGCGCCGCCGTTGACCTGCGAGCGCAGCGAGTCAGGTCGAACGACGGCTCGCAATCGCGGCCTACTGGCCCGCGATTGCGCTTGTTGACCTGCGAGCGCCGTTATCAATGGCTAACGACGGCCGGCGATCGCCGCGTCAGTCGGCGATCGCTGGTCATCTAGTCCTCCATGCACTACTATTAGCGTATAGCAGGAGGTTTCATGAACTCGGCACTATCAAACCCTAAGTACATCACCGATGAGCATGGCCGTAAAACGGACGTGATTCTTCCGGTCGAGATATACGCCGAGCTTCTAGAGGACCTTGCCGACCTGGCGGCGGTCGCCGAGCGACGAGATGAGACCACGCTCTCTCATAGCAACCTTAAGGGAACGCTTCAGGCTGATGGCATCCTATAGAATCGAATGGAAATCATCCGCGGCTAAAGAATTAAGGAAACTTCCCAGCCCAGTCATCAAACGCGTCATCGAAGCGGTCGAAACGCTCGCGTCAGAGCCTCTACCTAGCGGCGTCAGGAAGCTGACTGGTTCCGAGAACGTCTACCGAATACGCGTTGGCGATTACCGCGTAGTATACGCGATCATCGAGCGCCGACTAGTAGTCGAGATCGTACGAGTACGGAACCGGAAAGACGCCTACAAGTAATCACACGACGCGCCGCCCTGATGCTCGGGACGGGGTGCCGGATACCGTCGTTGACCTGCGAGCGTAGCGAGTCAGGTCGAACGACGGCCGGCGATCGCCGCGTTAGTCGGCGATCGCGTGCATACGATGCCTGGGTAGGAGCGAGGTTTTCCGGGCGGCGCGTCGTAACGGGTTGCATGCACCTATCGAATTTAGCAACAACATGTTTATTCATTTCTTCTGTCGTATCTTCGATTATACTTGCCCTCTGTTTATACTAAGTATATACTATCAATGGAGGGTACTACCATGCAGGCAGTTATTCAAAAGTGGGGCAACAGCCTCGGTATACGTATTCCGAATCTTTACGTAAAAGAACTCTGCCTTAAGCATGGATTGTCAGTAGACATAGTCGAAAAAGATGGCGCTATCGTCATCGTTCCGCCGAAGATGAATCTTGAATCCCTCCTCGCGCAGATAACATCGGAGAATGCCCATGCTTCGGTTGAAACAGGAACATCGCTCGGTAATGAGGAATGGTAACGTATATGTACGTTCCCGACCGCATGGATATCGTCTGGCTAGATTTCAACCCGCAACTCGGCCACGAGCAACGCGGTAGAAGGCCAGCCTTGGTCGTTTCCCATAAGGAATACAACCAGAAGATCGGGATGGCCATTTTCTGCCCGATCACGAGTAAGGTAAAAGGATATCCGTTCGAGGTTATCGTTCATGGTTCGAAGATCGATGGATGCGTCCTCAGCGATCAGGTTAAAAGCCTCGATTGGACAGTACGAAATATCGAGTTTATCGAAAAGCTGTCTTCAGAAGTCTTCGAAGAAGTGCTTGCGAAGATCAAGGTCATCATCGACTAAAGACACGACACGCCGCCCTGATGCTCGGGCCGGGGTGCCGGATACCGTCGTTGACCTGCGAGCGTAGCGAGTCAGGTCGAACGACGGCCGGCGATCGCCGCGTCAGTCGGCGATCGCGTTTATGCGAGGCCCGGCTACGAGTAAGGATCTCGGGGCGGCGCGTCGTGCCGGGTAGCAGGGAGTGTGTCGGGCGCCGGATGCCTATGCGGGTAGGCGCCGCCCGATCGTTCAACCTCGGTACGCCTCCATGGTATCCAGGAACGCTTTCCTGGAGCCTTCTATGGTCGCCTCGGGGACGCAGTAGCAGAGCCGTATCCAGCCCGGGTAGCCGAAACCGACGCCGGGTACGGACAGGACGCCGCGGTCTTTGAGGGCCATGGCGAAGGCCACGTCGGCGCTCTCGCCCGTGGCGGCGCTCTCGCCCGTGGCGGCTCGCGCGGCCGCGGCGGCGGGCGCCTCGCAGAACAGGTAGAAGGCGCCCTCGGGGCGGGCGTAGCGTATGCCGGCCTCGTCAAGAACCGCGGACAACATGGCGCGGCGACGCTCGTAGCGCGACACGTCCGCCTTGGCGCGCCAGCTGGCGGCCACGGCGCGCTGCATCAGGGCCGGCGCGTTGACGAAGCCGAGCACGCGGTTCGAGGCGGCGAGCCCGGCCATCAACAGGGCCTTGTCGGAACAGGCGGGGTTGACGGCCAGGTAGCCGAGCCGTTCGCCGGGTATGGACAGGGTCTTCGAGAAGCTCGAGGCGACGACGCTGTCGGGATAGGCCGACAGGACCGGCGGCACCGCCACGCCGTCGTAGACGATGTCCCGGTACGGCTCGTCGACGACGAGGTATGGCGCGCGGCCCGAGGCGGCGGCGTGCCTCGACAGGACGGCCGCCAGCGCGGCGATCGCCGAGGCCGGATAGACGCGGCCGGTCGGATTGTTCGGGCTGTTGACGATGACGGCGGCGGTCCTGGGCGACAGGACGCGCGCCACGGCGTCCGGATCGAGCGAGAAATCGGGCGCCGAGTCGGCGACGACGAGGACGCCGCCCGCGTTGTCGACGTAGGCCGAGTACTCGGCGAAGTACGGCCTGACGACGACCACCTCGTCGCCCGGGTTGACGACGGTGCGCAGGATCACGTTGAGCGCGCCGGCCGCGCCGACGGTCATCACCACGTCGTCGGCCGTCGTCGGCACGCCGTGCTCGAGGGCCACCTTCTCGGCCATGGCGGCGCGCGCGAAAGGATAGCCCGAGTTGGTCATGTAGGCGTGCGAGCCGAGCTCGTCGCTCGACGCGGCCGCCTTGAGCGCGGCCAGGAACTCGGCCGGCGGCTCGAGATCCGGGTTACCCAGCGAGAAGTCGTAGACGGCGTCCGGGCCGAGCCTGGCCTTGAGCTCGATTCCGGCCTCGAACATCTTCCGTATCCACGAGCCGCGCTCCAGGCTGGCTCGCACCGCTTTGGCTATGGGCATCCCTCGTTCCTCGCTTTCGGTCGATCTGGCGGCGAGACTATAGCACGAGGCGCGAAGCCCCAGGAAGGATAGCGGCAGTCCGCCCCGGATAGAAACACGGCGCGCCGCGCGGGGAGGCGTTATCGTCGATCCTCGCTATTCAGCGTTCGATATCATAGTATAGTGCTAGGTGGACGGTCGGCGATCGCGGCGCGTCCGTTCAGGAGGCGGCCATGCAAGTACAGATCGCGATCGATACCTATGATGACCTGTTCTCGGACTTCGATATACGGGACTATAGGGAACGGTTCTTCTCGAACGACTTCCTGGGCGAGCTCAAGATGAGGACCAATAGGCCCCTCGATGCGAAACCCCTGGCGATCAAGCTGGTCATCCCGTCGGACGAGAGGGACGAAGACTCCGAGGCCATCATCCTCGAGCGGATCCGGGATTTCTTCGCCATGCGGCTCGAGCGGAACAAGTCGAAGAAACGGGCCAGCCTGATCACCGCCGTCAAATTCGAGGCGATCGGCTTGATCTTCATGTTGGCCGCGAATCTCCTGTCGCGCTTTACCGCCGACTTCCTGAGGGATTTCCTGTTGATCCCGTCCTGGTTCTTCGTTTGGAGCGGGCTCGAGAAATACATGTACAATATCAGGAACCTGGATAAGAAGATCAGGTTCTACGGCGTCCTGACGCGGTCATCCGTCCGTTTCGAGGGACGAGAGGCGCGGTAAGCGCCGACGATCACTGGAGCACGGGAGGCGGTATGGCCGAGGCTATCCAGAACGCTGCCGACAGGGCGGCGGGATTCGACGAGCTGCTCGGGGCGATGCTGGCCGGGGGCAACGCGGAGGCGGCGCGTAAGGCGAAGCCCCTGCTCGACGACGCGAGGCCGGAGGACCTGGTGGCCGCGGTGGACGCGGCTGTGGAACGGGGCGTCGGCATGGAAGCGCTCAAGCCAGCGGTCAGCCGGCTGATAAACCTGCTGCACGCGCCGCTATCGCGGCGCCGGCGCGAGCCGCCGAGCGGCGAGCGCCTGTTCTCGTCGCTGATGGCGGAGAACCAGGCCATGCTCGCCGTCCTTGGCCGTGGCAAGCCGTTGGCCCAGGCGATCAACGCCGCCACGCCGCACGGCGCGAGCCCGGAGCGGCCTATCGTCGACTTGAGGAACCTGATAGAAGAACTGGGGGCGATAGAGGCCCACTACCGCAAGAAGGAGAACGTGCTCTTCCCCTGGTTCGAGTCGCGCTACCCGAAGTACCGATGCGTGCGGCTGATGTGGGAGATCCATGACGACGCGAGGCGCGACCTCAAGGACGCGGCCCGCCTGCTCGACGCGGCCATGGCCGATCCCGGGGCGGCGTTCGACCCGGCGCCGCTCAACAAGGCGCTCGGGCGGCTGTATTTCGACCTGAACACGAACGCGTGGCGCGAGGACTACGCGCTGTACCCGGTGATGATGGACCTGGTAAGCCCCGCCGACGGCGAGGCGCTGTTCGCGGAGACGCTCGACTACGGCTGGTCCTTCCTGGACTCGGCCGCGGCGCTACGCTTCACGGGGCCCGGGGCGGCGGCCTCGGCTACGGCCCGGGTGGCCTTCGAGGCGTCCTCCGGCGCGAACGCCATGCCGGAGGCGAGCTTCGCGACCGGCGCGCCCGACGGCTTCTCCGGCCGGACGGGCGCCTTACCGAACGAGGTGCTCGCCGCGATGTTCGCCGCCCTGCCGGTCGACATGACCTGGGTCGACGAGCGGGACAAGGTGCGCTGGTTCTCGGACTCGCCGCACCGCGTCTTCCCGC
>JAKQKE010000224.1 GCA_029560805.1 Spirochaetota bacterium | reverse complement strand
CGGCTCGGGCTCGACCGCTGGCTCGGCCTTGGCTGCCGGCTCGGCCTTGGCTGCCGACTCGGGCTCGGCCGCGGGTTCCGGCTCCACGACTGGTTCTGGCTCAATAACCGGCTCGGGCTCGACCGCTGGCTCGACCGTGGACTCGGCCTTGGCTACCGGCTCGGGTTCGGCCGCGGGTTCCGGCTCCACGACTGGTTCGGGCTCAGTAGCCGGCTCGGGCTCGACCGCTGGCTCGGCCTTGGCTGCCGGCTCGGGCTCGACCGCGGGTTCGGGGCTCGCAGTTGGCGTAGGCACGGCGACCTTCTCGGTCTCGGCAGGCGTGTCGTCGGCCGGCGGCGGCGCGATCCGGGCTGCCGGGGCGGGCGTCGGGGCTACCGGCGCGGTCCTGGCCACCGCCGGCGCCACGGCGCTCGAGGGCAGGTCGAAGCTCATGTCGGGCCTCGACCAGACGGAGCCGGCGAGGCGGTCGGCCATGGACCAGGCGCGCCCGGTCCCGCCGTAGGCCGAGGCCAGGTAGCCGTACTTGACAGCCAGCGCCGGGGCATCGACGGTGAGGGCCTCGTAGAGTATGGCCGCCTCGGCGTAGCGGTCCAGCTCGTAGGCGCAGCGCGCCATGCCGAGCACCGCGACGGGGTCGCCGGGCAGCAGGGTCGTCGTCCATTCGTAGTACGAATAAGCCAGCTCGTAGTCTTTGCGTACGAAGGCGATGCTGGCCAGGTTGTTCCAGGCCCAGGCGTAGCCGGCCTTGGAGGCCTCGGCGAAACGCTCCCAGGCTTGGTCGAGCATGCCGACGCGGGCCATCGCCGTGCCGTACTCGTTGAGTACCTCGGGCTCGCGTCGCCTGGCCAGCTTCCTCTCGTACTCGGCGACGACCGGCTCCATCTCGCGGGCCACGAAGCGGTCGACACCCGAGTCGAAGGCGGCCATCGCGCGGGCCTCGTCGGGCAACGAGAAGCGGGTCGCGGCGTCTTGAAGGCCGCTCGGCTTATACTCGATCCAGGCGTCGCGCATCGCATAGAAGGCCGCGGTACCGACCCGATCGTTGTCTATCCATTGCTTGGCGCCGACACGCCACGCCTTGACGAAGCCGTCCTTGACCATCGTTATCTCGACCGGCGCCCAGGCGCGGCCGTCCCTGAACAGAAGCAGACCGGGGTCGAAGAAACGCTCCCTGGCCTCGGCCTCGGAGAGGCCCAGGTCGAAGGCCATGTAGATATGGCCCGGGATCGTGATGAAGGCCGTCGCTATGCCCTGCGACTCGAGCAGGGAGCAGAACAGGATGGACAGGTCGTCGCAGTCGCCTCCTCGGTACATCAAGGTCTGGCTCGGATACTGCAGGTAGTCGACGACGGCGGCGCTCTCGGACATGTCGACGTAGGCGCTGTTCGGGTCGATGACGTAGTTAAGCCCGTAGAGCTTGAGCGCCTCGAAGAGGCCGAGCGCGTACTGCAGGTTCGGCGGCAGCTCGGTGCGCAGTCGGTCGCGCACGACGCTGGCCGAGTAGCGGGAGAACCAGAGCACCGCCGGGTCGGTCGGCGAGACGAAGGCGGCGGCGCGCCGGTCGTCCTCCCAGGACATCGCGTTGCGGTGGTGGAGCGACAGGCTCAGGCCTTCCTTGGCCGTTCGCCGCGTGCCGACGTACGAGTACTCGACCGCTATCTCGGCGCTCGTCGAGCCGTTTTCCGTGAGGGCCAGCACCCGCTCGTCGAAGACGGCGTACAGGGGCACGGTAACGCTCTGGCCTTTCTCGACACGCCTGACGACGGTGCACAGCCTGGGGCCGCCCATGTACTCGGGCGCGTAGAAGGAGACGCGCAGGTTGTCTATCGGGCCGTCCTCGTCGTTCCGTATCGTTACCGAGCCAAGCGGTTCAGCGTCGTACCAGGAGCGGAAAACCGGGAAGATGGCCTGGGTTTTCACCGAGCGGAAGCTGAGCCGCGCCGCAGAAGAACCCGTCTCCGCCGGCGTTAGCCTGAGGCCGATGCCCGCGGATACGGCGTCGAGGAAGGAGCCGGTGTTCGGGTTTCCGAGGTGCGCGTAACCGGCGGAGAGGCCGGCAGATAGCGCCGCGCTGAGCCTAAGGCCGGCCTCGAGCCTGGCGCCCAGCTCGTAGTAGCCGGCTCTGGAGTCCTGGTAGGTACCCTTGCCAAGGCCGGCGTAGCCGGCGACCGAGACCGACAGGCGCTCGTACAGCCTGGCCGCGAGGCTCAGCCCGCCCGAGGCGCCGATGTACAGCATGCTCGAGCCGGTGCCCATGTCCAGGGTATGGACCCCGAAGCGTCCGAGCGCCTGCAGGAAGGGAGCTGCCGAGAACGATAGCTCGGCGGTGCCACCGAGTCCGTACTCGATGGCCGACGCGCCGTCCAAGGCGCGGGGGAACCAGCCATCGGCGTAGGCCGACACGCCGAAGCGGTCCGCCAGCGGCGTACCGATCCGAGCGTCATCCAGCGCTTGTCCGCCCGTCTCGGGCAAACCCTGCGCCCCGACTCCCGCGACGCTCCCGACGGCCGCGAGCAGGAATCCGGTTCCCTTGCGATTTTTCACGAATAGCCACCCTTACGCCCGAAGGTCTCCCCCGGGCTCATTCATCCCAGAGCATGCCTCCGCCTCTGTCCATCACGGCCGACGCCCTGGCCGTGGTGCCGGTCAGCCTCGCCGATAGATAGCCATAGCGCTCGGCCAGCTCCGGCATGTAGTTCGTCGCCTTGCGGAAAAGCGCGTCGGCCTCGTCGTAGCGGTCGAGCTCGTAGAGCGAGCGCGCGAGACCTATGATGGCAGCGACGTCCTCGGGTCTGTCCTTGGCGGCCTTGTCGAACCAGGCCGCGGCGGTCGCGTAATCGCCGGTCAGGAACGCGACGTTGCCGATATTGACCGCGACGGCCGTGTAGCCGAGCGCGGCGGCCGCCTGGAATTCCGTCAGGGCCTCGGCGTACATGCCGTAGCGCGCGTAGAGCACGCCGAGCGAGTTGTGCTGCTTGCCTGTGCCCCCGCCCGAGCCGAACGATAGGCGCATGCGCTCGGCGCGCGGCGCGACCTCCTTGGCCACGACGAGCGACACCGCGTTGTCGAAGGCGGCGCGGACCTGATCCTCGGACGGCTTCCTCGTGGACGCGGCGATGCCGGGCACGCCGGCCGGCGGGAAGCGCCGCCAAGCGTCGGTCAACCGGAAGAACCGATCGCGAGCCTCGGGATACTTCTTGACGACGGCCGAGCCGTCGCTCCAGGCGCGCAGGAAGCCTTCGCGCAGCATCGCCACGCGTATCGGCGCCCAGGCCTCGCCGTCGACGAAGATGAAGTCGCCCGCGTCGGAGAACGCGCCCCTGGTCGTCGACTCGCCGCCCGACATCCTGAACGCGACGAGCACCTCGTCGTCGAGTAGCACCAGCGCGGCCGGTACGCCTATCGACTCGAGCTCCGCCGCGTAGAGCGCCGCGATGTCGTCGGAGTCGCCGCCGCGGTAGGCGAGGGTCTGGTACGGGTACTGGATATAGTCGACCTGGTCGGGCCTGGCGCGCATCGCGGCGTAGGGCGTCTGCGGGTCGGCGGCGTAGGCGATTCCGGAGAGCCTGAGCCCCTCGAAGATGCCGAGGGCGTACTGCAGGTTCGAGTCCAGTTCCATCCTGGCTTTGGAGCGTACGACGCCGGCCAGGAACTTGCTCGAGTCGAGCACGGCCGGGTCGTTCGGGCTGACGAACGAGGCGAGGATCCTGGCGTCCGACCAGGTGAGCGCGTTGCGGTTCATGATTGACAGAGTCGTCTCGCCGCGGGCGACGCGGGGAGCGCCGAGCAGGGTGTAGCCGACGCGTACCTCGCCGCGCACGCGTACGTTCTCGGTGACCGTCATGACCTGGTCGGAGAAGGCGGCCACGAGCGGAGCGCTGGCGATGGCGCCCTTGCGCAGGTACGGGAAGCTGGCGCAGAGCGCCGGACCGGTCGTGTAGCCCTCGGCATCGAACCAGACCTCCACGTCGCGGATCTCGGCGCTCTCGGCGTTCTTAATCGTCACGGAGCCGAAGGGCTCCTTGGCGTAATCGACGGATACAATCGGGTAGACGGGCGACGACTCTGATGACTGTAGGGCGACCCGGCCCTCGGCGTTCTTCGACTCGAAGCCAATGTCCGCTACCAGCGATAGCGCCAGGCCCTTATAGAACGAGTCGACGACGCCGTCGTCCTTCTGGAGCAGGTCCAGGTACGAGGCCCCGGCCGATAGCGTGAACGACGGACTGAAACGGTAGCCGAGCTCGGCCCCGGCCCGCTAGAACACGTTGCCGACCATCGCGGACTCGCGCTCGGGATCGGTGTAGGAACCGACGTAGACGCCCGAGCCTCCGGACGCGGCCAGCTTGAGCCTGGGCAACGGGAATAGAAAGACGCCGAGCCCCGCTCCGCCGGTGGCCAGCGTGAGCGACCCGTCGAAGTCGTCAGCCGTCATGGACACGTAGCTGAGGTCGCCTCCGGCGTAGGGTGCCAGGAAGCCGAGCAGATCCATGTCCATGACGAAGGACCCGCCGCCACCAACACCGTAGGTGCCGGTGTCAGCGAGCGGGACGAGCAGGCTCGGGGCCACGCGGACGCGGACGTCTTGGGCGCCGAGGGCGAGGACCATGGACGCCGTCATCACGGACGCCAGGGCGAGGCGGAATAGCTGCCTATCACAAGGAACGCTCATCGCGGCTCCTTTCAGGACATATACGAAACTCGTCGAGGCGGAAGAACAGGCTGGATGCTACGCGAGGCGACACATTACTGTTATGTATCAGTATATCATCAGATATCGTAGCATGCATTCAAATTTTACCAGAAAACGATAAATTTGATGCACGCAATTGTCGAGTCGCCGCGACGCCGGCGTTTACGGCGTGCGGCTTCATACAGAGCGCGCTAGCGGCTCAGCCTCGCCTCAAGCCAGTCGCAGACGAGCGGCGTGACGTCGGCGGCGAAGGCGAAGCCGTCTCGCTCGCCGGCCAGGCCCGTCACCGAGCCGGCCGAGGTCACGTATCGTAGCATCGCGAAGTCGGCGTGGCCGGAGCCGGGTATCCTGGTCTCGGACCACTCGCCGCTGGCCGCGCGCAGCCGCCCGAGCAGCTCGGCGTTGCGTCCACCGGCCCAGGAGGCGCTACCGACGTGGAGCTGTGGCGTGGCCAGGCCTTCGTCGAGCCGCGCGGCTATGGGCTCGACCCAGGCGTCGAGGCCGACCACGCCCAGGAAGCCGACTACGCCCGACTCGGTCGCCGTCGCCGCCGACTCGGCCGCCGATTCGGCCGCCGTTTCGGCGATCATCGCGGCGAGCAGGGCCGCGCCGCCTCCCGTGGAGTGGCCGACCAGGGCGATGCGCCCGCCGTCCAGGCGGCCTTCGAGCCCCGGAACGGCGCGGCCGCCGCGGACGACTCCGACGACGGCGGCTATATCGGCCGCGTAGGTCTCCTCGAGGAAGGTTGAAGCGCGGTCGAAGGCCTCCACGCCGTCTGACCGCGACGGCAGAGCGCCGCGGTACAGGTTCTTGACCTCGCCGTCCGGGAAGGCGACGGCGAGCGCGCCGTAGGGATGGTCGACGGCGATCGCGACGATGCCCCGGCTGGCCAGTTCCTCGGCCAGGTCGGCGTGCATCGTGCGCGAGCCGGTCCAGCCATGCGACAGGATGACGACCGGGAAGCTCCCGTCCTCGGCTGGCGACCCGCCGAGGGCGGGAGCCTCGACGCGGCCGTTGGCGCGGATACGGCTCAGGTGAGACATGGTTAAGGCCGGCAGTCCCGCGTACGCGGCATAGGCCCGCTCGAGCGCTTCGTCGGGTATCCACCTGGCGCGCGGATAGTCCTCGGCTCCCGGAGCGGCCGGGTACCAGGCCTGGGCCATCACGCGGCGCGGCGTACCCGGCGCGTCCAGGTAGACGCCGGTCCTGGAGCCGTCGACCACGACGAAGCTGGCCGTGCCGACCGCGTGAGGTCCGGTCGGCGGCTCGAGGTCGCGGATCGGGAAGACCGAGACCGCCGCCAGCGAGAAGATGGCGGCCAGCGCGCCGGCCGAGCCTGCGACGCGGCGGCCTATAGCGGCCCCGCGCGTCTCGTCCGCGCCAGCCCTCGAGCGCCTGCGGGTCGACGCGGCGAACGAGACGGACCAGAGCGCGAACATCGCCACGGCGGCGGCGTCGAGTCGCCAGTCGAGGCTATCCGTAACGATGAAGCATAGGAAAGCGGCGAAGGCCGCGAGCATGCCGATGTCGAAGCGGGTGAACGGCAGGGGGCGTCGAGCGGCGAGCGGAGCGCTCGTGTACGGCGCGGCTCGGGCGATCGCGCAGTCGAGCGCGACGGCGAGGACGAGGATGCAGTAGCCCAGTTCCACGTAGCCCATGGTTATCCTTTCACGTAGGCCCGAGACGACTGTTTTCGATATACTGTATCGTCTACGGAGGATACGATGATAGCACCCGACCTGCGCGACGACGAGCTGCGGCGGAGGCTCGATGGCCTCGCGCCCGACGGCTTGACCATATTCACGCTCGAGGGCGATTCGATACGCGGCGCCCTGGTATCGGCGACGACGATGGTGGCCGAGATGCGCGCCGCCCATGGCCTCGGTATCCTCGAGGCCGAGGTCCTCGGCCGGGCCTACGTGGCGGCCGCCCTCCTGTCGGCCACGATCAAGGGCGACGACCGTCTGCGTATCCAGGTGGACGGCAACGGCCCGGCCGGCGGCTTCTCGGTGGAGTGCTCCGCGAACGGCGACGTGCGCGGCCGACTCTATAACGCGCCCTTCGAGCTGGACGAGACGCCGGCCAGCCTGGATACCGCGCCGCTCGTCGGGTCGGGCACCATCTCGCTGACCCGTTTCATGGCCGGCAAGACGGAGCCGGTCACCGGGAGCGCCGCGCTACGCTCCGGCCGCCTGGCCGAGGACCTGGCCTGGTTCTACCATATCTCGGAGCAGACGCGCAGCTCGTTTACCATCGGCCTTCACTTCGACGCCGAGGGCCGGGTGGCCGGCGCCGGCGGCCTCTTCCTGCAGGCCCTGCCCGGCGCCCCCGAGGAGGCGCTGGACCGCGTCGAGCGCCTCGTCTACGGCATCGCGCCGCTCGGCGAGACCTTCGCGTCCGGCGCGACCCGTTCCGATGTCTGCCTGCGCTCCTTTCCGTTCTTCGACTTCAACCACCTGGATGACCGGCCGGTCCGCTTTCGCTGCTCCTGTTCCAAGGAGCGCCTCGGCTCGTATCTGGCGTCGCTGCCGGGCGGCGAGCTCGACGACATGGCCGCGAACGGTCCGTTCCCGGTGGAGCTGACCTGTCACAACTGCGGCTCGACATACGGGTTCTCGCGGGACGAGCTAGCGGCGATGGCCGGTCGACGGCACGGGTAACGTGTCCCGCGGCGGGACGAGCTAGCGGCGATGGCCGGTCGACGGCACGGGTAGCGGCCGGCCGGAAGGCCGGCTGGTAGCGTAGCGGATCGGCCCGCCCCGGCGGGGCCGGCCGACGAGGCCGGCTTTCTGGCCGCTATATCGTCAATATTTTCAATAATCGAAACACAGTGTCGTATAATGAACCAGGTGTAGCGCAAAATACTTGCGCAAGCGCCTTCGAGCCGCTACTATTCTACGAAAGGCCCCATTCCGGGCTCGAACGACGATTCGCGCGCCACGTCGGCCGGATCGCCCTTTCCCGCAAAAGGAGACGAGCATGAAGCTCTCGAAGTATTCCGGCGACCTATCGGGCATCGACTACCTGTCGCTCCTGGTCATCGATATCAACGGCGCGGTACGGTCGGTATCGCTACCTCGGGCCTACGTGAGCGATAAGGTGCTCAAGGGCGGCATCGGCTTCGACGCGAGCAACTTCGGCTACGCCCAGGTACACAAGAGCGACATGGTCGCCGTACCGGACCTGTCCACCGGCTTCGTCGAGGAGAAGGACGGCTTCAGGATCCTGCACGCGTTCTGCGACGTCTGGACCACCGACGGGGAGCCCTTCGACCAGTACCCCCGCACGGTCGCCCGCAAGGCGATGGACGCGCTCCGCTCGAGCGGCGTCGGCGACGACGCCAAGATGCTCGTAGAGCTCGAGTTCTACGCGTTCGACGACGCGCGCTACTCGACGACGGCCGGCCACTCGTACTACTACGTCGAGAGCGCCGAGGGCATAGGCGACGACTACGCCGACGCGCCGCGCTTCGGCATCTCCAAGGGCTATCACCGCCTGGCGCCCGACGACCGCTACGGACAGCTGCGCAACGAGGCGGTGCGCGCGATGGAGGCGGCCGGCATACCGGTGAAGTACCACCACCACGAGGTGGCCGCGAGCCAGCTGGAGATCGAGCTGAACTTCATATCGCTGGCGAGCGCCGGCGACGCGGTGGTGCTGGCCAAGTGGATAGTCAGGTCGGTGGCCGAGGAGCTGGGCCTCTTCGTGACCTTCATGCCCAAGCCGATGTACAAGGTCGCCGGCTCCGGCATGCACGTTCACCAGTACGTCGAGAAGGACGGCAAGAGCGTGTTCCCCGGCGACGGCCTGTACGGGCTGTCGGGGACCGGCCTGGCCTACACGGCCGGCGTGCTGAGCCACGCGCTGTCGGGCTCGCTGCTGGCCTGGTCCAACCCGAGCACGAACAGCTACCGCCGCCTGGTACCCGGCTACGAGGCGCCGGTTTCCGCCACCTTCGCGCAGGGCAGCCGCGCGGCCGCCGTGCGCATACCCGGCTACCTCAAGAAGGGCGAGGCGCGCATCGAGTTCCGCACCGGCGACGCGACCGCGAACACCTACTACTTCCTGGCGTCCATGCTGCTCGCCGGCCTCGACGGCGTGGCGCGCGGGCTGGACCCGGTCAAGCTCGGCTACGCCGTGACTAAGGAAACGCCGAAGAACACCTTCCCGACCGGGCTGTTCCATGTGCTGTCCGGCCTCAAGAAGGACTGCGCGTACCTGCAGGCGGCCTTCCCGATGGAGCTCATCGACAGCTGGATCGCGATGAAGCGGCAGGAAGCCGAGTACGTGTACAACGCGCCCGTACCCCAAGAGTACGAGCTGTACTTCTAGAATGGAGGGCGCGTTGACGCCGCACGGATGCGGCGCCTAAGCATCGCCCGGGCGATTAGCCCGGGAACGTCATGGACGACGACAACGCCCCCGTACCCCAAGAGTACGAGCTGTACTTCTGAGAGGCATTAATGGGCGAAGAT
>JAKQKE010000160.1 GCA_029560805.1 Spirochaetota bacterium | reverse complement strand
GCCCGAGGTGGCAGCCGCGTACGACCACTGAGCCTCGGTCGGCAACGCGAAACGGTAGCCGGCTGGCGCGTACGCGGATAGCCAGGCGCAATAGGCCTCGGCAGCGGGTTTCGATACGTAGCGTAGCGGATCGGAGTCGGCGGCTTCGCCGAAACCCACCAGGTACGCGGCGTCGGCGAGACCCCCGGCCTGCAGCGAGGCGGCCTCCTCCGGCGCCCATTCGGGACGCTCCCTGATAAAGCGCCTGAAACGCCCGACGGTCGTTTCGGATGACGCGATCCAGAAGGGCTCGATACGATGAACGGCCGAGAGGGCGGCGCCGGCCCCGACAACCGAGACGCCGCCGCCCATGGCGACGAAGGCCTCGCCTGCGAAGGTCGATGAGGCGCCGGCGATGGCCGTCGGGGCGGACGATCCGAGCGCGTCGCGGTAGGTGCGGGACGTCTCGAGCCGCGCCCGCACCGCCTCCGGGCCGAGGGCTGCGAGTACGGTCAGGATCGCGGGGTCGTCGCGCAGCTCGTCTATCAGGGCCGCGACGAGGCGACCGGAGCTGACCGGAGTGACGGTCGCCGATCGGCCATAGGCGATGGAAGCGGCGCGGGCGGCGTCGCGTAGCGAAGGGCCGTGCCTGGCGTACGAGGCGGCCGCGCCGAGGAGACCGACGGCGTTATCGCCGACGTCGCCCGCGGCGCGGACCGCGTCCGACAGGTCCATCGGTAGCTGGTACGATTCGCTCGGGGTCCCGGCCAGGGCCCAGGACGCGTAGCGTTCGATCCCGCCCGCGAGCACGGCCTCGACATCTGCTCCACCGAGCGAGACGGACAGCTCGGAGCGCGGCTTGACTATCAGCGTGCCGAAGGTCCGGCCCTTCGTCGTAATGGCCGCCTCATGATCGGCGAAACCCGGCCGCGAGACTCGGAGCTCGTGCTCGCCCGCCGGGACGAACAGCTCGCAGGGCGCATAGCCGACGTAGGCGCCGTCGATGAACACGGCGGAACCGGGAGGATCGACGGTGAACGAGTAGGTAGCCCCTGGATGCCGGAGGCCCGGGTACAGCAGGAGCATGAAGGCCGCCGCCAGGAGGCCGAGGCCGTAGAGCCAGGCGACGTATAGCCTCGGAGCCACGCCGAGAACCGGCCTGAGCCGCACCTCGGCCTCGTCTATATCCTGTTGGGTTATCATAGTATCGTCGTTCATCGCGGGATTATATGGGCGCGCGCCGAGGCTTGTCAACGCGAACGAAAGATGGTAGCCTCGAGCCGATGGACGCAAGAACCGACTTCCTCGCGTCGCTGGA
>JAKQKE010000158.1 GCA_029560805.1 Spirochaetota bacterium | reverse complement strand
AGGGCCATGCAGGCGAGGGCTATCGCCGGCGCTGTATTACGGCCGACCGGCTCGACCATCGAGCCGTAGTCCAGCACGCCGAGGGAGGCGAGCTGCGCCGCGGCTATCGAGCTCTGTCCCTCGTTGGCCGCCACCATCACGCGCGAGCCGATGGCCCTCGCCCGCTCGACCGCTCCCTGGAAAAGGCTGCCGCCGGGCAGGAGCCGGGCGAACTGCTTGGGCATCGCCTTGCGGGACAGCGGCCATAGCCGCGTGCCGGCGCCGCCGCAGAGGATGATGGTCGTCAACGAGATCGTCTGGCTCATAGGTATGGCCTAAGCTCCTTCGCGTATCGCCTGAAAATATCTAGTTGGGCCAGGAAGCCGTAGAGGCGCCCCGTATCGATAGCCGTATACTCATGGATAAGGAGATTCCTGAGGCCGATGACCTTGACCAGCTCTTCGGCGCAGTCGGAGCTTAGGTATCGCGCTCGCGCGAGCAATCGGACGCAGTCGCCGTAGCTAGACGGTACGCCCAGGTTGTTCTTAGAGCAAACCTCGCAGGCCGTATCGATGACGATCTGGATCGACTCTATCAAGCCATAGCGAAGCGCCCATTGTAGGGTTATCGAGGAACCGAACGCTTCCGGGGCGTTCTCTGCTCGTAGCATCTCGAGGCTTGAAACGTTCTGGTCTAGCTGCGCCAATCTCTCAAGCATGCTTCGCCATCCCTAAGTTCCCTTCGTCAAGACGATCCGAGAAAAGGGCCCGTTGCCGTTCCAAGAAGTCTCGCTGGTCCAGATAGAGGCTGAACGCCCTCGCCCTATAGCGCCAGAAACCGTCGTCGCGGTCGAGGACGACGGTTCCGTCCCGGGCTATCTCGTAGGCCAAGGCCGGTTTCGACGAGGGGAGGCCGTCGAGCTCGACGACGTCTACGTTCAGCCCCGTGGCGGCTTCACATCTCGACACGACGTCCCCGAAGTCCAGGAGCGACGGCGTCGATCCGAACGATACGGCCACGTCGACGTCGCTATCGGGTCGCGCTTCGCCACGGGCCCGCGAACCGAACAGCACGACGAGCCGTATCGACGCCACGGGAGAGAGAGCGTCGCGAAGGGCTTCGAGCAACCCTGCATCTACCGAACGCTTAGTCCTATCCACGATAGCGCCCCCGTACCCGTCCACGAATCCTTACGCGCCAGCCGCGCCGACGATCACGCGGGACAGGCTCTCCTCCGTAGCCGGGCAAGTACCCGACGGCGATCCGTCAGGCGTCCCTTCGGCCCGGAGCACGACGGTATCGGGATCCTGGCCGAGGCGGGCCGCCTTGTCCGGGTCGACCGCCTTGACGAACAGGATGCCGTGCCGCTCGCAGGCGTACTCCAGCAGGAAGTCGAGGTCCGATACCCCGGCCAGCACGAGCCTGCGCGCTCCGGCGCGCTTGCGGGCCATCACGTACGACTCGATGCGGTCTCGGTAGAGCCCGGCCGCTCGCGCGGTCCGCTTGAAGTAGCGATACGTGCGCCTGGCTATCTCCGCCACGCCGTCGGGCGTCAGCGCGTACTGGATGTTGCGCGAATTCAGGCGCTTGAGCAGCACCCATCCCTTGTCGGAGAAGCGCTTGACGAGGGCGTTGGTCATCCCGAGCGACAGCCCGGCGGCTTCCGCCAGGTCGCGCTGGGTCAGCGCGCGGGAGCGTTTCTGCGAGGAGTAGATGCTCTCGAGGATGACGAGCTCGGCGTCGTCCGAGACCGGCGCGTCTATGGTAATGGTATTCATGCGAGTTATATTAGCGGGAGCTATGCCCGGCGTACGGGAAGACCTTCCGCCTGCGGAAAGGCGGATACGATAGGGAACCTGACGTTCCGCGGCGGCCCGGGGCGGCCGAAACACGCTCCCGATCGACGGCGGAATCCTACTCGGACCGACCCGGTAACGCCACGCGGCATTCCCGGAATCGTCAGCCCTTGTTCATTCCTCGAACAATCCTAGCACGGGACGTGCTGGAATTCAATACGCAATCGAGCCGATCAATTATGAGCCTACTTGGGGACAGAGGTTTGATACGGAGTTGCGCCATGGCGTTCTGGTGGCGTTCTGGGGACAGAGGTTCGAACTGGAAATGCTCTCTAGTACTCTCTGGGGACAGAGGTTCATAAAAAAGCCCCGCGGCGCAACAGACGCGCCGCGGGGCTTATATTCAAAAGATCGGGGACAGAGCTTGGCGCTAGAAGCGGTATTTCAGGCTTCCGCCGAAGCCGAATTCGAGGGCCAGGGGGTACGATCCGACGTACATGAACTCGACGCTCGTCGACAGGTGCCTAAGGAAGACCATCTCGATGCCGACGCCGAGTCCGAGGTACTCGACGGGATCGTAGGACGGGCCGTCCGAGCCGGTCGTCCCCGAGCCGCGATGGCCCAGAAGCACGTTCGTATACAGGCCGCCTGAGAACCAGTCGGCGAAATCCTCGCCGTAGAGCATGTACTGGAACGCCGCCTGGACGTTGTAGTCGAAGGATCCGCTCGTCTGGGCGATGCCGCCGATCGTGGCCTGGAGGCCGGCGCGGCCGAACCAGTGCTGGTAGGTGAGCCCGCCAGTGATCGGGTAGCAGACGTAGGCGCCGAGAGCGTTCGGGAACCGAGAGAAGACCGTATCGTCCTCCATACCCTGCGCCCACAGCCCAGCCGACGCTACCGCGGCGATTAATACCAAGATGATCAGTCTCTTCTGTCTCATACCGCACCTCCTATAATACTCAGGCAAGCTACGTCGAATCACCGCCCGCGAGATCCTCGAGCGCCGTGATCAATACCTATAGCGGAAGCTCGTACCGAACGCAATAGCCAGCTCCAGGGGCCACTTCGCGACATACATGAAGTCGAAGGTCTGGGAAAAATGGCCGTAGTACGTCATCTCGATAGCCACGCCGGCGCCGAGCATATACTCGCCGACGTACGGAAGCCGAGCGTATAGCGATTCGTAGGTCGTCTCGTCGTACCCGACGTACTCGTATGGCAGGTATCCTCGATGGGCGATCAGTCCGACGGCCTGGAGGTTCGACGAGAGCCAGGACGAGTATTCCGCGGTATGGAGCCTGCGGGATATCCTGAGCTGCGCGTTATAGTCGAGGGCCGCGTAATCGTACCCGTACAGGGTCGGGGAATCGACTCCATCCTCGTTATAGAGCCCGCCAGCCGTAACCGCCACGCCCGTCAGGCCGAACCAGCGCTGCCAGGACAGGCCAGCGCCGCCCTCGGAGTTCACGGCGTACCCGAGCGACGACGGCCAACGGTCGTAGACGCTCCCCCCGACCTCATCCGCCGCGGCAACCGAACAGACTACCGCCGCTACCGTTAGAGCAATCACCATGCAGCGCTTAATCATACGCCTACCTCCCAAACGAGTACTCTGGAAGATAGCACAACGTATGGCGGCTTCCTATAGACAGGACGACTGGGGACAGAGGTTTACCCTGGCCGAACGAGATATACACAACTGATTGTGGATAACTTATGCCATGTGGATATTGTGTGCGTTGTTTCATATCCCCGTGGGGACAGAGGTTTAAGAAAAAAAGTAGGCCGCGCTTATAAGCGCGGCCTACTACTCGGCTCTAGAGGGCTGGGCGCCTAGCGGCGGCCCCTGAACATGACGCGGACCTGCTTGTACAGGCCATCGCCCTCGCTCTTGGTCTCGATATCGACGATATCGTTGAGCGTCGTATGGACGATGCGGCGCTCGAAGGGGTTCATCGGCTCGAGGAGCACGGAGTTCCTCGTCGAGCGCACCCTCTCGGCCACCTCGTACGCCATCTTGACGATGGCTTCCTCGCGCCGGATCCTGTAGTTCTCCGAATCCAGTATCACGCGCAGGTCCTCGCGGCCGAGCCTTCCGGCGTATACGTTGGCCAACAGCTGCAGCGCGTCGAGGTTCTTACCCTTCTTGCCTATCAGGATGGCGGCGCTGTCGCTGTCCAGCCTGATGCCGAGCTTCAGTTCCTCGCGGAACAGGATGCTCGCCTTGCAGGTATAGCCCATCTTCTCGACCGTCGTCTGAACGAAATCGAGCAACTTCCGCTCGAAAGCGCCGTCGACCTCGACGTTCGCAACCGTTCGAGGCGCCGCATCGGCGTCGCCTCGAACCGACGCCTGGTTCCGCGCGTCCGGCCTCTCAGCCGGGCGCTTACGCGGAGCCGGAGCGGCCGGGGCTCCCCGGACCTGTACTCGAATCCGCGTCTTGCCCTTCTTGAGGAAGCCGCCGCGCTGAGACTCCATGATCTCCACGTCGAACTCGTCACGGGCGATGCCCAGCTCGCGGGCGGCGATCTCGATGGCCTCTTCCTCGGTACGGCCTTCGAACTCGTATTCCATATTAGGACTCCTATAAAGAGAGGTTTTCGTAGTTACTTGCGCCCCTTCTTGCCGCCCTTTCCGCTCTTTATGGGAACGATCTTGGCCTGGGGAGCCGCTGCCTCGGTCGCGAGGCGCTTCTTGTGGATAACCTTGTTGATAACGAGCTGCTGAGCCGCGGTCAGGATGTTCGACGAGATCCAGTACACGAGTAGGCCGGAGGGGACGTCGTACAGGATGAAGAAGAACATGATCGGCATGCCGTACATCATGAACTTCATCTGCCCGGCGTTCTGCCCGGATGCCGGCTGGGACTGCATCAGCTTGCCGTACAGGAGCTGGCTGATCACGTAGATGATCGGCAG
>JAKQKE010000154.1 GCA_029560805.1 Spirochaetota bacterium | reverse complement strand
GCCCGCGGGCCCCCCCGTGCGCGTGCGCCTGAAGCAGATCGCCCGGCGCGCCGCCGAGACCGGCGTCTTCCTGCAGTCCTCCTGCCCGCTCACCGTCGTCTTCTCGGAGGGACAGCTCCCGCCGCTGTCCCTCGCGCCCTGCGACGGCGTCGTGAAGTTTGAGGCGGGCGCGCTCAAGTGGCACACCGGCCAGGACGCCGCCGCGCCTTTCGTGACGCCCTTCCGCATCAGGCTCGTTCTCGCCGAGCCGACCGGCTGCTTCCGCATCGAGAAGGACGCCTACACGGGCGTCCTGGAATTCGCCCCCGACAAGGCGCTCATCGTGAACGAGCTGGACTTCGAGTCCTACCTGCTCGGCGTCGTCGGCAGCGAGATGCCCGCGCGCTTCCAAACCGATGCCCTGCGTGCGCAGGCCATCACGAGCCGCACCTACGCGCTCTACAATTGGCTCTTCATCGGCGCGCGCCGGGCGTGGCACCTCGACGACGACGCCTTCTCGCAAGTCTACCGGGGCCAGGCGGCGCTGAACGCCCGCGTCAAGGCCGCCGTCGCCGAGACCTGCGGCCTCGTGATGGTCTACGACGGCAAGGTCTTCCAGGCTTACTACCACTCGACCTGCGGCGGCGGCACGCGCAAGGCGTCGGCGGCGGCGGAGTTCGTCAAGGAGCCGGACATCCGCCCGCTGGCGGGCGCGGCCTGCGGGTTCTGCTCGGAGAGCCCGGCCTACGCCTGGCAGGAGGAGTATAACGAACGGCACGTGCGCAACGCCCTCGCGGCGCGCGCCGGCGCCGCGCTCGCCCTGGGGCGCATCACGGCCATCGAGCCGGTCGCGCCGCCCGAGGACGGCGGCATCTACGCTAACCGCCTGCGCATCTGGCACGCTGGGAATCCGCAGGCGCCCGTCGAAATCCTGGCGACGATCTTCAAGTCCGCCCTCAACAGCCTGCGCGAGTCAAGCTGCAAGAGCACGGCCTTCACGACGTTCCAGGTTCACGGCGATGTTCTGCGGGTCGAGGGACGGGGCTTCGGCCACGGCGTCGGCATGTGCCAGTACGGCGCCCAGGGTCAGGCGCGGCAGGGGCGCGACTACCTACGGATCCTCCGGCACTACTATCCTGGAATCGGTTTCATGCGCGCGTGGTCGCGGGAAGGGCCGGCCGCGCAGGGAGCGGCGGCCGCCGCCGGCTTCTGATCCGCGGCCCTCGGCGAGGAAAGCCATGGAGCTCTTCACGATCACCGCGCGCGACGGAGACGCGCGCGCCGGCAGCCTCCG
>JAKQKE010000168.1 GCA_029560805.1 Spirochaetota bacterium | reverse complement strand
GGATGAGAAGTCATCGCTCGAGGCGCTATTCTCGTCAGGCGCCTCCGGCGACGACTTGGAGCGGGCGGGCCGGCGCTACGCCGAGCTATGCCCGCTCATCGACTCGCGGACCGCCCGCTGGGAGGAGCTGGCGGCCCTGATAGGCTAGCGGGTCGTCGCCGCTAGAACGTCAGCCTGTAGCTCAGGCCGAGATCCAGTTGGAAGATACTGAAGACGGCGACGATCGCGGCTGCGATGCCCTCGCCGATCGCATCGCCGACCGTCTCGGCCGTGCTCTCCGTATACGTGTCGGCCACCATGAGTCTCGCGCCCAGGCCTACGGAGACGGGGCCGATAGGCACGTCCAGCCCGGCCCGAAGGAACGGCGAGGCCCCCTCGGTGCTCGCCTCGATGTAGTTTGGCGGCTCCGGGGCGTCGTAGACCTTGAAGGCGGCGCCGCCCGTGAGCTCGAACCAGCCGAGCCGTACGCCGGCGCTCGGAATCACGTAAACGTCCGGCTGGCTCAGGTACACGTCCGCACGGACCCCCGCGACGAGGCCTAAGAAGCCGGGCCGCCAGGCGAACTGGGCCTGGACGCCCGCGAAGGCGCCGGTCAGGCTGGCCGCGACCTCTGGGCCGACCGAGACGGACAGAGCCGGCTCGCGATCGTCTATGGTTCCTTCGTCCGCCTCTTGCGAGTAGGCCGCCGAGATGGATACGAGCGCCGCCAGCGCTACGATGATAGTGTTTCTCATGATGCTGCTCCTGGCGCCGGTTTGCTATGCTCGCCTCAATGGCGCGGTCCGCGGCGCGGACGGACGCGATGCCGATACCGTATACTATATCGCGCCGAGTTAGAAGCGACGAAGCCTCGGCGGTCGGAGGATGACGATGGACCAGGATAGGATAGAGGCCATAGAGACGAAGCTCGCGTACCTCGAAGGCTCGGTAAGCGATATAGACGCGCTCGTCTACGAATACGGCCGGCGTACCGAGAGGCTCGAGGAGGCGGTGCGCGAGCTGGCCAAACGCCTTGGCGAGCTGGGCGACGATAAAGCCGCAACGCCGCCGGCCTCTGAACGGCCGCCACATTACTGAGCCGAGCCCCAGGGTAAGAACCGCCCCTCGTCCAGGGGGACGAGGGGCTATTAAAAGGAGGCGGCCGGGAGGGCGGCCGCCTCCGTCCTTACAGCGTGAACGACAGCCCGTCGACCAGGATGCCGGGCAGGAGGCTGCCGCCGACCTGCCTGCGTTCGTAGGTCTCCGAGGCCACGAGCAGGTGGCGCTCCTTGGTCACGGCCTCGAGCTTGGCGCCGAGCATGTTGTACAGAGACTCGTCCCAGCGCATGTCCTTGATCGGGCCGACGATCTCGCCGTTCTCCACCCAGAGACAGGCGAAGCGGGTCATGCCGGTGACGCGAGCCGCCTGCACATCGCTCCAATTCAGGTAGTGGAAGTTCGACACGTAGACGCCGGTGCCGATGGCCTTGAGCGCGTCGGCCTCGGCCAGGTCGCCCGCGTCCATCGAGATCGAACGTACGCTCTCGTCCTCGCCGGCGCCGTTGGCCGGGACGCCGTACTGCTTGGCTGTCCTCGAGCAGACGACCGTGTTGGCTATCGCGCCGCCGGAGACGATCTCGAGCCGCTCGGGAGCCAGCTCGCCGTCGTCGTTGAAGGCCGGCTCCACGCCGAGCGAGAAGTCCTGGCTGAAGCCGAATCTCGGCGACATGCTCTCGCGGCCCTCGCGCAGCGCGATGTAGGCGCTCTCTCCCTGCCTGAGACCGCGCTCGCCGAAGCCGTTCCACGAGAAGAACGTGACTACCTCGGCGAGGGCGTCCGCGGTGATGAAGGCGCGGTACTTGCCCGGCTCGAGCGCAATCTGCTCGACGCCGAGGTTTTCGAGGGAGCGCTTGGTAGCCGCTATGCGCTTGGCGTACTCTGCGTCGCTCCACTCGCGGCCGGCGTAGGATGACTTGACGGCGCGGCCGTTCGGCAGCCAGGCCGAGTAGTCGACGAGGAAGGTCTCGGTCTGGAACCAGTGCCTGGCGCCGGCGGAGTTGGCCGCGCCTCGGCAGACGAGGCCCTGCGAGTAGATGCCCGTGAAGTCGAGGCCGGCCGCCGGGCCGAGCACGCGGGCGGGTATCTCCGCCTCGGGCAATAGCGTGCCTGAGTAGCGCGCATCGGACGAGCCGGCCGCCTCGGGCGCGGCCTGGTAGGGGTCGTCCGGTAGCAGCGGCATCAGCGCGCGCGCCCGACCGACGGCCTCCGCGACGCGCTCGTCGTCCTCGCCCTCGTCGCCCGAAAGGGCCAGCATGAACGAGTAGGTCTTGGCGCCCTTCCAGAGCTTGATCGACAGGTCGGCCTGCTCGACCGAGCCTGACTGCCGGACCTTGCCGCCGTTGAAGCGCATGAAGGCGCTCAGCTCGGCGGAGTAGCTGATGGCTCCGCGCTCGTCCGGTAGCAGCTCGCCGAGGGCCCGGGCGGCCACGGCGTCGAATCGTTTCTTGAAGTCCTTGGTCATTTTCCGCCTCCGAATACCTCGACGTCGGCGAACGCGCAGACCGGGCTGGCGTGGCCGACGAACATCACCTGGTTCGGCTCGCCCTTGCCGCAGTTCGGGGTGCCGAACGCGGCGAAGGTGCTCGCGTCGCCGACGGCGCACAGGTTGCGCCAGAACGTGCTCGAGACGCCGCGGTAGTTCGGGTCGCGGACGGTCCTGGTCAACTTGCCGTCCTCGATCAGCGTGCCGTACTCGCAACCGAACTGGAATTTGTTGCGGTAGTCGTCGATTGACCAGGAGCGGTTGGTGCGCATCAGCACGCCCTTCTCGATGGACGCGATCATGGAATCGAGCGAGGTCTCGCCGGGCTCCAGGTTCAGGTTGGCCATGCGGTCGATCGGCGGCCGGTTCCACGAGCTGGCGCGCTGGTTGGCGACGCCGGGGACGCCGGAGCGGGCCTGGCTCTCGAGGCTGCCGAGGGCGCGCACGAGCGTGCCGTTCTCGATGAGCAGCCGCTTCTCGGCCAGGTTGCCGATCTCGTCGGCTCCGTAGGAGGCCAGCTCGCCCGGCACGGTCGGGTCGTAGCTGATGTTCATGAGCTTGGAGCCGTACTGGAAGCCGCCTATGTCGGACAGCTTGACGAAGCTACCGCCGGCGTAGTTCCGCTCGTCGCCCAGGATACGGTCTATCTCGAGGGGATGGCCGACGCTCTCGTGGATCTGGAGCATCATCTGGTCGGGCGTCAGCACCAGGGTGCGGCGGTCGCTGGGGCAGGTTTCCGCGCCGAGCAGCTCGATGGCCTCGGCGCCCACGCGGCGGGCGTCGGCCATCAGTCCGGCCGCGTCGAACAGCTCCCAGCCGCCCTGCCTCGTCAGGCCGCGCGGGCCGTTCGCGGTGCGCAGCTGGACCACGTCGCCCCGCCTGGCTACGGCCTGGAGGCTCGTGCCCATGTAGTGCAGAGACTGCTCGACGTCGGCGCCGTTGGTCGAGACGATCTCGTAGTCATAGCGGCCGATCTCGACCATCGACACGGTCTGGATGATTTCGTCTCCGGCCTTGAGGGCATCGCAGACGTCGATCAGGAACGAGAATACACCGTCCGGGGCGATCGGGGCCTTACGGGCCCGAGGCGTCCGGTACGATACGCGCGTCGCGGGGCGGACGGACGCGTCGAAACGGTGGACGCCCTTGCCGGCCGCCGCCTTGGCGGCGACGAGAGCCGACGCGGCCGCCCGAGCCACGCCCTCTGGCGACAGGTCGGGGGTGGCGCCGTAGGCGAACTGGCCGTCGTAGAGTACCTCGACCATGACGCCGTCGTCGAGGCCGCCTATGGCCTGGTCGAAGGCTCCATCACGGGCCATGTAATATGAGGCGCTCGTGCGCCGCCGCCTGAGCCCGACCCATGCGGCTTCCTTGGCGGCCGAGGCGGCCGCGTCCAGGAGCCGGCGAATATCGTTCTGCATGGCTCTCTCCTTTATTGCGATCTGCGTTGCGTCAGCGGCGACGAGTGTAACGTTCAAATAAGTTGAACGTCAAGGTGAAAGCTTATCTAAAATCTAATTTGGGCGTATAGTGGCCGCGATGCGAGTTGTAATAATCGGGGCCGGGATGATCGGCCTCCATATAGCGCGGGAGCTCATAGACGAGGGTCGGGACGTCGTACTCGTCGAGAAGGACGCCGAGGCGGCCAGGCGGGCCGGCGACGAACTCGATTGCCTCGTGGTGAACGAGGATGGCAGCCGTCCCGAGACCCTGCGCAAGGCTGGAGTCTCGGGCTCGGCGTGGTTCCTGGCCCTGACCGGCAGCGACGAGGTGAACATCGTCGCCTGCGGGCTCGTGGCGGCCGAGTGCCCCGACGTCCATACGGTGGCCAGGGTGGAAAACCCGTTCTATTCGTCGCTCTCGGCCGCCCAGCGCCGAGCGTTCGGCCTTAGCGTGCTGATCAACCCGGCGGCCGAGACCGCCGCCGCCATAGGCCGCATCGTCGACGAGGGCTTCGCCGAGGACCTGATACCGCTCCACGACGGTCGCCTGCATCTGCGCACGGTCTTGGCCGGCTCGGCGCCGGCTTTCGTCGGCAGGCCGCTCCGCGACGCGAAGGCCGAGGCGGGGAACGGCGTGCTCGTGGCTGCCGTGGTCCGCGACAAGGGCATCGTCGTGCCCGACGGCAACTTCATCGTCGAGGCGACCGACCTCCTGTACCTGCTCGGCGAGCCCGCCACCCTCGACGGCTTCCTCGGCCAGGTGGCCGGGGTCAAGGCCGGTTCCAAGCGCGTCATGGTCATCGGCGCCACGGCTATCGGCGAGCGGCTCGTCGAGCGCTTCGTCCAGGAGGCGAAGCCCGGTTTCCTGGGGCGGCTCTTCGGGCGCAAGCGCATCGTCACCCTGCTCGAGGCGTCGCCGGAGGAGGGCAAGCGCGTGGCCAGAGCCCATCAGGGAGTCGAGGTGCTCCAGGTGGACAGCGCCGAGGAGGGCGTCCTCGAGCGCTCGGGTGTGGGCAGGGCCGACCTCGTCGTCTGCGCCACGGAGTCTCAGTCGTTCAACGTGATCACCGCCCAGCTCGCCAAGCAGCTCGGCGCCAAGAAGGGCGTCGCCGTCATCCTGAGCGACCGCTACATGCCGCTCGGCGCCAAGCTCGACGTCGACGCCTTGGTCAGCATCAAGGGCGTCGTGGCCGCCGCCGTGCTCGAGACGGTACGCCGAGCGAACATCAGGACGATCCACGGCTTCTACGAGGACGACGTCGAGCTCGTCGAGCTTACCGTCGGGGCCGCCTCGACGGTCGCCGGGCGGTCGCTCAGGGAGATCGACCTGCCCAAGGGCGTGCTCGTGGCCTTCGTGATCCACGGCGAGGCCATGCTGGTGCCGACCGGGGCCACTACCCTCAACGTCGGCGACGTGCTCGGCCTCGTGTCGCGCAAGAAGAGCATTCCAGGGCTCGAGCGAGTCTTCGGGGGCGACCGTGGAGCTTAAGCCGCTGGCCAAGGCCCTGGCGGTGCTGCTGGCCATCGTCGCGCTTTTCATGGCAGGGGCGATGGTCGCCGGCCTCCTCCTGGGCGAGGGCTCCGCCGCGGTCGGGGCCTTCGCGCCGTCGGTCGCCATCGGCCTCGGGGCTCTCGTCGCCACGCAGGCGCTGATACGGTTCAGGAGCGGCTTGTCGCTATCCCATCGCTCCGGCTACCTGTTCGTCACCCTCGCCTGGGTCCTGTCGGCCGCGCTCGGCGCCTTGCCGTTCAGGCTCTACGGCGCCGTGCCGTCGTATACGGACGCGTTCTTCGAGACCATGTCCGGCTTCTCGACGACCGGCGCCTCCATCCTGGCGGACATCGAGTCGCTGCCGGAGTCGCTGCTCCTGTGGCGCGCCATGACCCACTGGCTCGGCGGCATGGGCATCGTAGTGCTGACGGTGGCCATCATGCCGCTGCTCGGCCTGAGCGCCAGGTCGGTCATGGAGGCCGAGGCGCCGGGCCCCCAGGTGGACAAATTTACGCCGAGGCTGTCCCAGACCGCCAAGATACTCTGGCTGATCTACCTGGGCCTGACGGCGGCGCTGACCGTACTCTTGCTGTTCGGCGGCATGTCTCTGATCGACGCGCTGACCCACGCCTTCGCGACGATGGCTACCGGCGGTTTCTCGACGCGCAACGCCAGCGTCGGCGCCTTCGGCTCGACCTACGTCGACGTCGTGCTGACGGTCTTCATGGTGCTCGCCGGCGTCAACTTCTCGCTGCACTGGAGCGCGCTGCGCGGCGATCTCAGGAAGGTGCTCGCCGACACCGAGCTCAGGGTGTACCTGGCCGTCTTCGCCGCGGCGTCGGTCGTCATCGTCCTCGACCTGCGCCGGGCCGGCTTGTTCGACTCGGTAGGCGAGGCGGCCAGGTACGCGTCGTTCCAGGCCTCGTCCATATTGACGACGACGGGCTTCGCGACGGCCGACTATACGCTCTGGCCGCCCCTATCCCAGGCCGTGCTGTTCACGCTGATGTTCATAGGCGGCTGCGCCGGGTCGACCGGCGGCGGCGTCAAGGTCTCGAGGATAGTCACGCTGTTCAAGATGGGCCAGTCGGAGATGCGCTACCTGCTCAACCCGCGCGGCGTCTACGGCGTGTTCCTGGACGGTAGGCACCTCAAGAAGAACGTGGTCTACGACATCGCCGCCATGGTGTTCCTGTATTTGGTAGCGGCCTTCGTCTCGACGATGGCGGTAGCCGCCGGCGGCTACGATATCCTGACCAGCTTGAGCGCGACGATGGCCTGCCTCGGCAACATCGGCCCGGGCTTCGCCCTCGTCGGCCCGGCCTGCAACTACGGTTTCATGCCCGGCGCGCTCAAGTGGTGGCTGTCCTTCGCGATGCTGCTCGGGCGGCTCGAGGTCTACACGGTGCTCGTGCTATTCACCCGGGCCTTCTGGCGGCGCTGAGGCTCGCCTCAGCGCGCCGCGTGCTTCCTGGCGTACATGCGGTGGTCGGCTTTCGCGAGGACAGCCTCGACATCGGTGCCGTCGTCGGGATAGAGCGCGCCGCCGATGCTCGCCGACGAGGCCCGCTTGACCGAGCCGAGGTCGAACGGCTCGGCGAAGCAACCCTTGATCCGGGCCGTCACCTCGTCGACGCCGGACGGGGAGTCTACTTGGGCTATCACCGCGAATTCGTCGCCGCCAAGCCGCGCCACCGTGTCGCTCCTGCGCAGGGCCTCGCTCATCCTCGCCGCCGCCTGTTTCAGGAGCCGGTCGCCCGACTCGTGCCCCAGGTCGTCGTTGACCGCCTTGAAGCCGTCGAGGTCGACCATGCAGACGCAGACCCGCTGGCCGTCCCGCTCGGCCCGCGCCGCCTCGACGTGGAGCCTGTCCCAGAACAGGGTCCGATTCGGCAGGTTGGTCAGCTGGTCGTGGTAGGCCAGCTCCTTGAGGGCGCCGCGGGTCGTGATCAGGCTAAAGAGCGCGAAGCCGGCGAGGAGCCCGATCACGGCCCCTATCCACGCACCGCCGAAGGTGAGCCAGCCGAAGCTCTTCCAGCCGCCTTTCGGCACGGCGGCGAGGGTCCACGTGGCGCCCGGCAGGCGAATATCGAGAACCACCGGATCCTGCCCGAGCACGGCCCGGTCGCCGAAGATCGTGGCGGCGTCCGTGGCCCCCTCGGCGCCCGCGCAGAGCAGGAAGGACAGAGCATCGTGCTCCGCGACGCCGGAGCGCCTGAGTATCTCGTTGACGTCGACGACGACGCTGGCCTGGCCCCAGTACTCGGGGCCGCTCGGCCCGATCGGGAAGATCCCCATGCGGCTGATGACGCCGTAGCCGCCCTGCACGAGCTCGTGGGGGCCGGAGACGATCGGGTCCCTCGTCGTCATGGCGCGGACTATTGCCGCGGCCTGGTCCGGAACGGTCGCCAAATCCTTGCCTATCGCGTTTGTGTTTTGATCGTACGGATATACGAATTTGATCACGGTGCCCTCGAGCACCGCCAGGTTGATGATGATGGGGTCGTCCATGGCGAGGGCTCGGGCGTAGCGGTCGTACACCTCCGAATCCAATCCCGTGTCCGACGCGACGAAGGCGACGATGCCGCGCTCGAGGCTGATATGCTCGTTCAGGCTACCCTCGATGGCCACGCGGACGGTCGAGGCGCCGAGCAGGACGGCGCTGCGTTCGTATTGCCTGAGCCTTCCGGTCTGCGACAGCCCGGCCAACAAGAAGAGCATGAAAATGCCGACGAACGCGGCGGCTCCCGCGAGGACGGCTCTCGTCGGCTTACGAGGCGCTAATGGTCCCAGCTGCGTACTCGATCGATGCATGGCTCAAGCGTATAGTGGCCGGGCGCTCGTTGCAAGCCACGATCACGTCGTGGTAGCTCTCCATATAGAAACACTTCGCTCGATTGACTGAACCGACCCGCGGGGGGTAAAGATTACGTAGCACTTTCGAGAGGGCGCCTGGGGGTTCCTCCCGTTCCGAGCGGGACGGGGATGAGACCGAGCGGCGCCGGCGGCCGCGTGACGGCCGCGACACCCACGGGATAAAAGCCCGAGGACGGAGTCTCGTTAGATTACGGGGTCCGTCCGCCCGCCCTACCGTAGCGTATGGCTCAAGCGTCGAACGGCCCCGCTCTAGCGGAGGCTCCCCATGCCCGCGATCATCGCGCGCGATCTATCCAAGACCTTTAAGACGAAGGTTCGCCCGTCGGGGCGACTCGCGGCTCTCAGGTCGCTCGTCAAGCCCGAGTACCGCGACGTCCGAGCCGTGAAGGGCGTGTCCTTCGAGATCGACGACGGCGAGCTCGTCGCCTTCCTGGGGCCGAACGGCGCGGGCAAGTCCACGACCATCAAGATGCTCATGGGCATCCTCAGGCCGACTGGAGGCTCGGCGACCGTGCTCGGGCTCGACCCGGCCGAGGACCGCGTCGAGCTGTCGCGCTACGTCGGCGCGGTGTTCGGCCAGAAGAGCCAGCTGTGGTTCCACCTGCCCCCGTCCGACTCGTTCAGGTTGCTCGGCTCGATCTATGAGATAGACGACGACGACCGCAGGTGGCGCGAGGCCGAGCTGATCGAGCGCTTCGGCCTGGCGCCGTACTGGGACGTGCCGGTCCGCAAGCTGTCCCTGGGCGAGCGTATTCGCTGCGAGCTAGCCGCGAGCCTCCTACCGTCACCGGTCGCGCTGTTCCTGGACGAGCCTACCATCGGCCTCGACGTGGTGGCCAAGCGCGAGATCCGGCAGCTGCTCGCCGAGGCGGCCAGGGTGGACGACACGACCATCTTCATGACCAGCCACGACATGGGCGACATCGAGAAGGTCTGCAAGCGGGCCATCATCATCCACCACGGCGAGGTGGTCGTCGACGAGTCCATGAAGGCCCTGAAGCGCCGCTCCCTATCGCGCAAGTACGTCGGCGTGCGCTACGCCTCGCCCGTGGACCTCGAGCTACCCGGGCTGTCGCCGGTCAAGCGCACGCCGACGGCCGCCAGCTTCGAGGTGGACACGAGCCGGCATTCCTTGGCCGAGGTCGTGCGGGCGCTCGCCTCTCGCGGCGACCTGGAGGACATTACGGTAGAGGACGAGCCGCTCGAGAACGTCATCGCGGCCATCTACGAGACGCGTAGCGGCGCCGAGGCCCAGGCGCTCGGCCTTAACGCCTCGAAGGGCGCAGGCGCGGCTCGGGCCGGGGAGGCCGCCAGTGCGTAGCCGCTGTTACGCCATAGCCGCATCCACCTCGATGCGCGAGCGCGCGGCCTACCCGGGCAACTTCATCGGGTCGATGTTCACCTACGCCCTGTTCGTCTTCATCTTCTCGCGGGTCTGGGCGGGCGCCTACGCCGGGGCCTCGGAGATCGCGGGCTACACGATGCGCATGGCCGTCTGGTATTTCATCGTCGCGGAGGTGCCGAGCTTCGGCTTCGGCCGTTTCTTCTGGACCCTGTCCAGGGACATGAAGAACGGCCAGATCGCCTACCTGCTCGCGAGGCCGTACGACTACGTCGGATACAACTTCGCTGAGAAGTATGGCGGCTCGCTGGTCGAGGCCGGCGTGATCCTGGTCGAGGGACTGCTGGTCGGGATCCTGCTCGTCGGCCCGCCCCCCCTCGCCGGGGGCGCGCCGTCGCTCGCCGGGGGCGCAGGCGTCGCCGCGGAGGCCTCGCGGGCTCTCCTCGTCGGGCTATCCCTGCTGCTCGCCGGGGCGCTCAACTACTTCCTGCAGGCGTCCATCGCCATGACGGCGTTCTGGCTCGAGGAGAACGAGGCCTTCTTCTGGATCTTCCAGAAACTCACCCTCGTCGTCGGGACGCTCATACCGATCGAGTTCCTGCCGACGGCCGCGGCGACCCTGGCCAGGCTGACACCCTTCCCATACCTGTCGTACGCGCCGGCGAGGATCATGGTGGCGTACTCGCCCGGCGAGGCCTGGTCGCTCGTGGCCGCGCAGGCGCTCTGGCTGGTCCTGGCGGCGGCCCTGGCCAGGATCGTGTTCTCGTTCGGGAGCCGCAGGCTCTCGGTGAACGGAGGCTGACATGCTAGGGACCGGACGGAACGGCCCCGGCCGCCTCGGCGGCCGCACTCGCGCGTACGCGCGCTTCCTCAGGGACGCCTTCGTCGTCAACCTGAAGGCAACGCTCGAGTACCGCGTCAACTTCATCATGCAGTTCTTCGGCATGATGCTCAACAACGCCGCCTTCGCGGCCTTCTGGCTGGTGCTCATAGGCCGGACCGGCGCCGTCGGCGGCTACGGCTTCTCGGACGTGATGCTGATCTGGGCCCTCGTGTCCACCTCGTTCGGCCTGGCCCACGTCGTCTTCGGCAACGTCAGGCAGCTGGGCCGCATCATCATGGAGGGCGGCCTCGATGTCTACCTCCTGCAGCCCAAGGATGCGTGGATCAACGTGCTCGCGTCGAGGACCGTCGTGTCGGCTTGGGGCGACCTGGCCTACGGCTTCATCGTGCTGGCGTTGATGAACGGTACGAACCTGGAGCGTCTCGCGTTGTTCACGGCCCTGGCAGTCCCGGGTGCGCTGATCTTCGCGGCCACCTTCGCGGCGGCCGAGAGCCTGACCTTCTTCATGGGCAACTCGTCCGCCGTGTCATCCGCCCTGACCGAGTTCATGCTGTCGTTCTCGCTGTACCCGGAGGGCATCTACGGCCACGGAATGCGCTGGATACTGTACTCCATCGTGCCGTCGGGCTTCGTGGCATTCATGCCGCTACGCGTCTTCCGGTCGCTGGACTGGGGCCTCGTGCCACTCCTGTACCTGGTGGCGGCGGCCTACGTCGGGCTGTCGTACTGGTTGTTCAGGGCGGGCCTCAGGCGCTACGAGTCGGGCAACCGTATGGACGCGCGGGTCTAGGGTCGATAGAATCCGTCGAAACGCGAGAGGAACATCCGATGCTCGTACAGAAAGCGCGGGGGTCGGCGCTACCCGCGGAGATCTACGCCCTGTTCGCCGTACGGCTGGTCGTGTCGGCCGGCTCGTTCGTCGGGCCCTTCCTGGCGATGATGCTGACGATGAAGCTGGGCTACGACGAGGCTCGGGCCGGCGCCTTCATGTCAGTCGTGTCGGTGGCGTCGGCCCTCGGCCTCGTCGTCGGCGGCAAGCTAGGCGACGCCTTCGACCGGCCTCGCGTACTGCGGATCCTGCAGGCGACTACCGCCGCGGCCTACGTCGTCTGCGCCGTCATGGGCTTCAACGCCGCCACGCCCTTCGTCATAGCCTTCGCGATGGGCACGCTCAACGGCACCTGGCCCATCATCAACGCCATCGTCGCCGACGCCGCGCCGGCCGAGCGCCGCAAGGAAGCCTTCTCGCTCCTGTACTGGGGTAACAACATAGGCTTCTCGATAGGGCCCTTCGTCGCGGGCCTGCTGTTCACGCGGGCGCCGCGGGCCCTGTTCATCGGCAACGCCGCCGTGCTGTTCGCGGCCGCGCTGATAGTCGCCCGCTACGTTCGCGGCGGTACCCGGCCCGAGGCGCCGGTAAGCGTTCCGACCATCGACCGGCAGGCCACCGCAGCCGCCGCGGCCGCCGGCCCGATAGCCTGCCCGGCCGACGTGCAGCCGACCGCGGCCGCCGCGGCCGCTCCGTCGTCCGTCTGGGCCGTGTTCAGGCGTAGCCCGGTGCTGCTGCTGTACTCGGCCGGATCCGTGCTGACGGCCTTCGTCTACAATCAGCATACCTTCGCGCTACCGATATTCCTGAACGACGCGCTCGGCGAGGTGGCCGGGCCAAGGGTGTTCGGAGCCGCGATGATGGCCAACGGCCTGACCGTCGTCGCGCTGACGGCGCTCGTCGTACTGGCTTCGAAGCGGCTACGCTCGCTGACTTCCGTGGCGCTGGCGTCGGCGTTCTACGCGGTCGGCTTCGGGGCCTATTACCTGGTCGGCGGCTCGCGCTACGGCGTGCCGCTCGCCCTCGGCGCGACCGTCGTCTGGACGGTCGGCGAGATACTGGGCAGCACCAATGGCAACGCCTTCGTCGCCGAGAAGGCGCCGCCCGCCTACCGTAGCCGGGTCAACTCGGTCGTATCGTTCTCCTATATCGCCGGCGGCGCCTTGGCGCCGCTCGCGGCCGGCTCGATCGCGCGAGCCTACGGCAGCGCGGCCGTCTGGCCTTTCGTGGCGGCCAGCGCCGCCCTGTCCGCGGCCTTCATGTACGGCGTCGACCGGCTGGACAAGAAGACCGGCGCGCGGGTCACAGCGGCAGGCTCCTGAACAGGTAGGCGATCGATACGCCCAGGTAGTTTCCGGCTGCGTAGCCGACGAGGCCCGTGGTCAGTCCAGTCATCAGCACGGCCCGATTCTTAAGCGCCTCGGCGAGTACCGGTACGAATGGCGGAGAGCATATAGCCGAGACCGAGGTGACGATGAAGGTATCCACGTCGATGCCAGCCAGCTTGGACAGGAGCGCGTGTACGACCAGGCTGCCGAAGATCGAGGCGGACACGTAGCCGAGCACCGCCCAGTCGACGCGGACCAGGCTGTCGAGCTTCGTCATCGACGCGACGACGAAGCAGAATACGTAGATGACGTACATGCCGGCCTGGAACGTATGCCTGACGCGCCTGACCGGCCCGATAAACGACGCGGCCAGGGACAGCGTGGTGACGGCCAGGATGGTTACCGCGGTGCCGCCCGTGCCAGGCGCGAGCGAGCCGAGGAAGGCCGAGGCGCCGACGATGGCCGCGGACAGGAGCGAGGCCAGGACCAGCCCGCGGACCGCGCCAGGCTCCCGGAACGAGATGCCGGCCGCGTCGTTAGCCATATCGCCGCCAGTCTCCGGAGCTCCCGCCGCCGGCTCGAAGCCGCGCATCCGCGCGACCCTCAGCAGGATGGGCCGCGCTACCGACGCCATCACGACGATGTAGGCGAACGAAATGACCGCATCGTAGGTGTGGAAAAGGATATAGGTATCGTTTGCGACGCCGATGGCCGCCTTGATGGCCGCCAGGTTTGGCGTTCCGCCCGTGTACACGCCGACGGCGAGCCCGGCCAGTTGCCACGCGTCCGGCCTCCCGGAGTGGAACGTCAGCTGTAGCGCGAAGGTCACCGCGATTATGGACAGGGCGGCAAGCGCCATGCACAGCATGCCCTTGCCCGCCACCTTGAACCATGCCCTGACGTCGATGGAGAACAGGAGCAGGGGCAGGGCGAGTACGACGCTGACGTCGGCCATGGCAGACTGGACGGGCGCGAAACCCTCCGGTAGGACTCCGACGTTGCCGACCACGACGCCGGCCGCGTAGCATAGGAGCACCGCGCCTATCGTGCGGAGGGGCTTGAAATGGCCGCATAGGTAGACGATCAGCGCGGGGGCCACTAGGAAGGCCAGGGCGAACAGCGCGTTCATCGATTCCTCCTCGTCGGTCGGGCCGGGTCGGTACAGTGTAGCCCGACTATCGCGCCGGGTCGAGGGCCGCGCGGCTATCCGCCGTCGAGCGGCCCACCCCTTGCCGCCGAGTCCCAGCCGTGCTACCAATGGCCCATGGACGATAACGGGTTCTGCCTTAGGCCGCTCCGCGCCTCCGACAAGGCGGCCGTGATGGCCATCAGCGCTAAGATCTGGGAAGGCGACGACTACCTGCCGCACTCGTTCGACGACTGGGTCTCCGACCCCGACGGCCTGTTCAACGGCTGCTTCGTAGGCGACCGGCTCGTCGGCTTCGGCCGGGTCGGTTTCGTCGCGCCGGGCCACGCCTGGCTCGAGGGCCTCCGGAAGGACCCGGACGCCGGCGTCTCGGGCGTCGGCCGGGCCGTAGCCGTCGAGGGACTGCGTTTCCTGTCGGGCGTTCACGATCTCCGCTCGATACGCTTCAGCGCCTACGCCCACAATCCGCAGACGATAGCCGTCAATGAGGCGCTCGGCTTCAGGCGCGCGGGCGCCTGGTCGATCAAGTCGAAGCGACTGCCTGGCTCGGCGGACGGTAAGGAGGCCTTCGGCGCCCCGGCCGTCGCGCCGTCAGACCGCTCCGGCGTATCCGTCCGCCGCGTCGACCCGCTCGACGCCTCGGCCGCCGGGCGGATTCGAGCCGCCCTGACCACCGGACCCTGGGCCGCCGGCTTCAGGCTGGAGTCGTGGAAGGCCTACCCGCTCGAGGCGAGCCCGGCGATCAGGGAAGACGACCTGATCCTCGAGGCGGTCGGTAGCGATGGGTCCGTCCTCGGACGGCTCATCGGCTCGCTCGATCCGCTCAAGGCCCAGGCCAATGTCGTCGCCTTCGGCTTGGAGTCTAGCTCTCCATCGGACGCGTCCTCGGCCTCGAGCGACGGCCTGGCCGCCGCCGCGCTGTTCGCGGCCTTCGAGCGGATCGCCTCCGACGCCGGCTACGCGTACTTCGAGGCCATCGCGCCGGGCCTCGCAGGCCAGCGCGAGGCCCTCGACGCCTGCGGCTATGAAAGCTGGGAGAGCGAGGACGACTTCCTCCTCTACGAGTGGCCGGCCGAGTGGCTGGGCGAGCTGGCGAGGCCGCGCTAGGCCCCGCCCGAGAAGAAGCGCCCGAGGAGCTCGTAGACCTCGGGGTAGGCGGCCTCGAGGCGCTGCGGTGCATCGAAGAAGGCCTCGCAGGCGACCGCGAAGAACTCGTCGGGGCTCTCGGCCGCGTACTCGTCGAGCGGCAGTCTCGAGGCTCGGCCCACACGCCTCCCGCTCGACGAACGGGCCACCCGCACCTGGAAATCGGCGTAGGCGTCGCCGAAGGCGGCGCGCCAGGCGCGCCGGCTCATCGACCTGGGCAGGGGCGGGCAGCCGTCTAGGCCTCCGTCCCGCTCGTCGAGCTTGTGGGCCATCTCGTGCACCACGACGTTGTAGCCGTCGCCGAAGCCCGACTCGCGCACGTCCGGCAACGAGAACAGCACGGGGCCGAGCTCGGTGACCCTGCCGGACAGCAGGTCGTCGTACTCGGTCACCACGCCTGCGCCATCGACGCTCGTCATCCTATGGACGAAGCCGTCCGGGGCCGCCAGTATCGTCGACCAGTCGTCGTACCATCCGGCGCCGAGCCTGAGCACGGGCAGGCAGGCGAGCAGCGCTATGGTCGCCTCGTCGCCTTCGTCGACCCGGACGCCGCCGAGCGCGACGAAATCCTTGACGTCGATGAACCACGAAGCCATGCGTCGGAGAGCCGAGCAGTCTTCCGGCGTAAGCGACGCGAAGGCCGGCCTGCCGGCGCGGACGGCGTCCCACAGCTCGATGCGTAGCTCGTCATAGTCTCCCGGCCTCCTGCGGCGCAGGAAGGAGAATATACCCATGGCCCCGGGACTTACAGCTCCACGAAGACGAACTTGGCCAGGCCCAGATAGCGATGCGCCGGCTTGGACGCCGGGCCGAGCGTGAAGACGCTGAACAGCAGCTTGTCCTGCCGCTTGGCGCCGGCTTTGATCGCCAGGTCCGCGCCGGTCTGCGCCAGCGCCTTGGCAATCTTCTTAAGCGGATCGGCGGTACCCTGCTGGCTTTCGGCCACCAGCTTCCTCTCGTAGTACCTGCCGAAGTCTTCCATCGACGGATTGGTGAAGTAGAGCGCCGCCCCGATGACGGCCAGGGTCGCGATGGTCTTGATGGTGCCTTTCATGCCGTTTCCTTTCTAAATATACGCCGGAGACCATGAACAATAGCCCGGCGCCGGGCGTTCCGCAAGCCGGACTCCGCGCGTATTCCGGCTTGACCCGGGCGGGATGGGGCCGTAGGATGTGGTAACGCTATGAAACGATACCTCGTCGCGCTGGTATGCGCCATGACGGCCCTGGCGGCCCACGCCCAATTCGTCGACCTGGGCGAGTCCATGCTCTACGTTCGCGTCGGGTTCGAGGACTCCTGGACCAGGGGCCTGCCCAGGCTCGACGCCGACGGCTGGACCGTGCTTGAGCCGAGCGGCGGTAAGCGCGCCCTGATCATGCGCGATCTCGGCCTGCCCGGCTCCCCCGAGGGCGGCGTCCTCAGCCTCTTCCGCCGCGAGCCGATCGAGTACACGGTACTCGCGCCCTTCCAGGCCGATCTCACCCTGCTCAACTCCAGCGACCCGGCCCTGTTCCTCAAGCACGTCGGGCAGTCGTGGGCCGTCTACCTGAACGGCGTACTGTTGCGCAACGAATTCGTGAGCTACGGCGAAGGCTATAAGGAGCGATCCCTGGTAGACGTGGTCGTGCCCCTGGATAAGCGCCTGCTGACGCGAGGCTCCAACCTGCTCGCCTTCAGGATCCGCGGCGACCCTGTCGACGACAGGACCGGCTTCAACCAGCCGGGGCCCTACGTGATCGACTCGTATCGGTCGCTCGTCTCGCGTAACGGCGAGTACGTCGACCTGATGCTCATAGGCGTCTACGCCTTCTTCGCGTTGTACCACGGCGTCCTGTTCGCGCTCAGGCCTAAGGACAGGGGCTACCTGTACTTCAGCGCCTCGGCCCTGCTGATGGCGCTCTACATGTGGTCGAGGAGCGCGATAGCGACCGAGCTGGTACTGGATACGGCCTTGCTCCGTTACGTCGAGTACGCCTCCCTGTTCATGTTGCTGCCGGCGGTGGTGGCGTTCATCCGGACCGTCCTGGACGACCGGCCCTTCAGGATGCCGGCGATACTCGCCGCGGCGTCGGCCGTCCTGGCGCTAGCCTGCCTCTTCCTGCGCCTCGAGGCGATGCTCTACGCCTGGTACCTGGTCGCCGCCGTCGGGTCGGTCTACGCGTTCGGCGTCGTCATCAGGAAGGCCGTGCTTAAGGACGACGGGGCGGATAGCGGATTGGCCAGGCTCGTACTGTCCCGCGGCGAGTCTGTCGGGATCATCGCGGGCGTGCTCGCGTTCGCCGCGGCCTCCGCGATCGACGTCTGGGTCGTCGTCTCCTCGGGCGGCAACGTCGTCTGGTCGAAGTACGCGTTCTTCCTATTCTCCCTGACCATGTCGGCCACCCTGGCCGGCCGCTTCACCAAGGTAGCCGCCCGCGCCGAGGCGATGAACGCCGACCTGGAGGCCGAGGTCGCCTCGAGGACCTCGGAGCTGTCAGCCGCCGCCGCCGAACGGCTCAGGCTCAACCAGGAGCTATCGTCGGCGAACGCCAGGCTGGGAGCGTCGATGGAGGAAGCCGAGCGAGACCTGCGCATCGCCTCCTCGGTACAGAAGGGCTTTTTCCCGAGCCGGGCTCCGGAAGTCTCGGACTGGGACGTAGCGTTCGCCTACGAGCCGGTCTCGGGCGTATCCGGCGACTTCTACGATTTCTACTCGCGCGACGGCTCGCTGAGCGGCGCGGTGCTCGGCACGGTGTCAGGCGCGGGCATCGCCAGCGGCCTCGTCACGGTGCTCGCCAAGAACGTGTTCAGCCGAGGCATGCTCGAGCTATCGGAAGAACCGCTGTCGGCTATGCTCGTCGAGGTGAACCGGCGCATGATCCGCGAGCTGTCGGCGGTCGGTAACACCGTCTCCTGCGCCTTCATGCGCTTCGCCGGCGACCGCGTCGAGTACGTCAACGCGGCCCATACCGACGCGCTGCTCAGGCGGGCCGGCAAACGGGCGGTCTCCTTCGTCAAGGCCAAGCAGGGTCCGTCCAAGGCTCCGCCGCTCGGCCGCGACGACTTCGAGGCCAGGGTCGGCGCTCTCGCCTTCAGCGCCAAGCCAGGCGACGCGCTCCTCGTCTATACGGCCGGGCTCGTCAACGGCGCCAATGCCAAGGGAGCGCCCTACGGCGTCGAGCGCCTCAGCGAGGCCTTCGCCAGGGCCGACCCCGACAGCGCCGAGTCGACGCTCGCCTCCTTGATGATAGACTACCGGAACTACCTGGCCGGCTCGAGGCGCGGCGGCGACGTCGGCGTGATGGTCTTCGTCAAGCGCTAGGCCGAGGCCGCTGGCCCCTGGTCGGCTCGGCGGCGAGCGGATCGGTCGGCCAGTAGTGCCTGGGATAGCGCCTGGCCATCTCGGCGCGTATCGACGGATAGGTGTTCCTCCAGAATCCGGCCAGGTCGCTCGTCACCTGGAGCGGCCTGTCCGCCGGCGACAGGAGCTCGAGGGTCATAGGCTCCCCGCAGGCCCTCGGCCCATCCTCCATCCCGAAGAACTCCTGGATACGGCCGGCCAGCCTGGCCGGACCGGCAACCGGGTAGGTCGGGCGCCGCTTCCTGCCGCCGGGCGTCTCGACGAAGGGCGGCGCGGCTCGGTCGAGCCCTCGGACGCCGTCCGGGCCGAGCCTCCCGGCGAGCATGGCGACGAGGGACGCGCCGTCGATGACCGGCCCGGTATCCGATAGCCAGTCCACGGCGCCGGCCGCCAGGGCGTCGGAGACGGCCTCGTCGGTCCAGACGGCCGCGTCCACGCCGTAAGCGGCACCGGCCCTGGCGGCGACGTAGCGCGCTCGGTCGACGATGGATCGCGCCTCGTCGTTCCACGGCAACCAGGCTAGGCCCTCCACGCGCAGACGCTCGGCGAAGCCGGCTTCTAGCAGCTCCCTGGGCGCGCGCTCGAGGCGGCGCTCGGTCAGCGCGAAGACGCCGAAGCGGCGCCGCTCCCAGGCCGAGGCCGAAAGCCCGCGCCATTCGAGCTCGATCGATACCGACGAGCCTCGTTCCATCGCGGCCCTGGCTGCCCGTTCCCCCACCGGCGCGGCTCGGCGTATCCGGCCGAGCGGGTCTCCGGCATCGGCGTCCAAGGCCAGGAGCCAGCCGACCCTCGGCGGAGCGTAGGCGGATCTGGCCCGCCGTCCGGACGGGAACTCCCAGCTGTCGTCGGCCAGGCGCCGCGCCAGGCGGTCAGGGAAGCCGGGCGCCAGGAGCTCGCCCACGGATTCCAGGGCCCGCGATGCGCGTTCGGCGCTGAAAGCCGGTCCGCCAGGCAGCCTCGACAGGAGGCGCCCGGCCTCCCTCAGTATCCTCGCGCCGCGGTCGTCGACCCGGCCGCGCCTGGCCGCCTCGAGCAGGCGCTCGAGGCCGCTCCTGTAGTCGCCGTCATCGTCCCGGTCGCCGCGCTCGGTCAGCGCGGCCGCGGCCAGGGCCGCCGCGTGCGTGTCGTCGGGGCGATCGCCGGCCGCCGCCGCTAGCAGCGCGGCGGCGGCCCGGGGCTCGGCGCCGAGCGCCGCGGCCGTCCTGCCTGACTCCGTGGCCCGGCCGCCCGAGTCGAGGAGGCCGATGCGCCCAAGCGTCTCGACGGCGGCGTCCCACATATGCCGCGGCGGCTCATCGAGCCAGCGCGTCGCTTCCAGGCGCGAAGATCCGCGGACCGCGCATTCGAGCGCTACGGCGGATAGTTCCGTCCTGGCCAGCTCCGGTCCCCGTGACGGCGCGAGGATGTCAGCCCCGTCCCAGCAGCGCAGGCAGAGGCCGGGCCCGAGGCGGCCGGCGCGGCCCTTGCGCTGGTCGGTTTCCGCCAGGGACGCGCGCTCGGTCACGAGCCGGTTGAGGCCGCTCGGGGCGTGGAAGCGCGACAGCCTGGATAGGCCGGAGTCGACGACCGCCGTGATCCTCGGCACCGTAAGGCTCGTCTCAGCCACGTTCGTCGCCAGGATGACCCGCCGGCTCGCTCCCTCCGGAGGCAGCGTTACCCGACGCTGCTCGACGAGCGGCATCGAGCCGTGGAGCGTCAGGATATCCGGCGCGCAGCCTCGGCGGGCCCGAGCGGCCGAGCCGTCCGACCGGCGGCCGAGCGAAGCGCGCACGGCCTCGATCTCACGGAGGCCGGGCAGGAAGGCGAGCACGTCGCCGTCGGTCGACTCGAGCGCCTCGACGATAGCCCGGGCCACCGCGTCCTCGACGCGCTCGTCGGGCTTCGGCGGGCGGTATCCGACGTCGACGGGGTAGGCGCGGCCTGGGGCCGCGATGGCCGGCCCGCCGAGGTAAGCCGCGACCGCAGCGGCGTCCATCGTCGCCGACATGGCCACGACCGACAGCCCCTCGCGAGCCTCGGCCGCCTCCAGCGCGAAGGCCAGGGCCAGGTCGCCGTAGGCCGAGCGCTCATGGAACTCGTCGAGGATCACGGCCGAGACGCCCGAGAGGAAGGGGTCGTCCTGCGCCATGCGGATGAACACCGCGTCGGTGACGTACTCGACGATCGTGCGTCGGCCCGCCCGCGAGTCGCCCCGTACGCGGTAGCCGGCGGCCTCGCCGAGTGGCGAGCCGAGCAGTTCGGCGACGCGGGCCGCCGCCGCGACCGCCGCGAGCCGGCGTGGCTCGAGCACCAGGGTCTTGCCGGGCAAGGTCCGTTCCGCGGCCAGGTAGGCCGGCACCGCGCTCGTCTTGCCCGCGCCGGTCTCCGCCGACAGGGCCAGGCGCCCCTTTGCTATGGCGTCGGCTATGTCCGGCAGCAGGTCGAATATGGGCAGCTCGTCGATGCGCATCGCCCGCATTGTGCCCTAAGCCGAGGCGCGTGTATACTGAGGCCCATGGATGACGCATGGGATCCCGAGGCGCGTAGTCGGGTCGCCGCCGAATCCCCGGGCATCGGGCTCTACGCCGAGCGAGGTCTCCACGCCGCGCTCAAGGACCGCTACGCCCGTGAGCCCGGCGCCAGGGTCGAGGCCCGGGTGGCCGGCAAGGTCGTCGACGTGGTCCTGCCCGACGAACTCGTCGAGGTGCAGACCCGAAACCTCGGCTCGATAGCCGAGAAGATACTCCACCTGGCCTGCGTGATGCCCGTCCGTCTCGTCCATCCGATCGTCGTCGAGAACCTCATCGTGCGCGTCGACCCCGCCGACGGCTCGGCCGGCGCGCCGAGGCGCTCCAGGACCAGACGCGACTTCTACAGCCTGTTCGACGAGCTCGTGCGCGCTCCGCTCCTCGTCGCCTCGCCGAACGTGCGGCTCGAGGTGGTGCTCGTGCGCGTGCGGGAGCTGCGCGTGCGCGACGGCACGGGTTCCTGGCGCCGCCGAGGCGACCGCGTGCTGTCCCGCGACCTCGACGAGGTGCTCGGCGTGACCAGCCTGGACGGCCGCGACGACTGGCTGGCCATCATCCCGCCCGGCCTGGCCCAGCCCTACGATTCGGCGTCGCTCGGAGACGCGCTCGGCGTCGCGGCAGCGCGGGCGCGCAAGATACTCTACGCCTACGCGAAGGCCGGCCTCCTCGAGGAGGCCGGGAAGAGCGGGAATCGCAAGCTATATCGAGTGCCGTTGAGTCCGTGACGCGAGGAGGTCGGCCATGAGACTGCTGTACGACGTACACTGCCACGCGATGTCGCTCGCGCGCCCCGCGATCGGCCGCTTCGTCGACGCCTTCCTGCGCGGCGGCCTCCAGTCGTTCTTCAGCCAGGTGGCCGCGCCAGGTTACATCCTGGCCGCCCTTGGCCGTAACATGGGCGAGTCGGTACGCAACCTGTTCGCCGTCGTCGAGAACGATCCCGACGCCCTGCTCGAGCTGATCGAGAACGACCTGTCCGGCCTCTACCTGTCCGACGACGAGGCGCATCGGAGCGTGATCCTCCCCGGCGGCCCGAAGCTACTCGGCGAAGACTGGGATGGCTGGCTCGTCTGCCCGCTCCTGATGGATTTCGGCGCCAGGGCGACGTCGCACGATACGTATTACTGCGAACCTATACGGAAGAGCCTGGCCGAGGGCGTGCGCGAGGCCCTCGCCGGCGTCTCCGGCTATCGGCGCGAACGCCCCAACGGCCGGCTGGTGATCCGGCCCTTCCTGGGCCTCGACCCTGGTGCCCGCGGAGCCTCGGAGACGGAGGCCGCGCTGTCTACCTACTTCTCGGGCTTCTCGCGCGCGCTCCCGGCCCAACTGCGCGCCTTCAAGTCAGCGGCGCGCTGGAAGGGCGATCCGGCCAGTCCCCCGAGGAACACGTTCGCCGGCGTCAAGCTGTATCCCCCGCTCGGCTTCGACCCGTGGCCCGAGGATCAGGCCGCCCTCGACGCCACCAGGCTCCTGTACGCGTTCTGCGAGCGGCGGGGCGTGCCGATCGTCGTCCACTGCGACGATCAGGGCTACCGCACCATTGCGCTCGACCTGGCGATGCGCTACACCGACCCCGAGCGCTGGGTGTCGGCTCTGAAGGCCTATCCCGACCTGGTCGTCGACTTCGCCCACTTCGGTGAGCGCTATCTCGGCCGCTCCAGGGCCCGGGGCGCCTGGACCGAGTCCATAATCAGGCTGATGGAACGATATCCCGGCGTCTACGCCGACACGGCGTTCAACGGTTGCGAGCCTGCGTACTGGGATCGGCTGGACCGCTTCGTCGCTTCCCTGCCCGCCGCCACGTCCGAGATCGTCCGTTCGCGGCTACTGTTCGGCACCGACTTCGTCATCAGCCTGACCAAGACCAGGTCGTACCTCGATTACGTGACCGACTTCGCGTCGTCCTCGCTCGACGACGGGCTCAAGCGGGCGATGATGACCGTGAACCCGGCGGCCTTCCTGTTCGGGGCCAGCTAGCGCCGCTCCAGCCAGAGCTCGAACCGATCGAGCGCCTCGGGCAGGTTGGCCCGCCCGAAGCCCAGCCTGAAGTACGAGCGGTCGTAGTCGTAGTACGCTCCCGGCAGCAATAGCACCCCTGATTCGGCTACCAGACGCTCCGCCAGCTCCTCGGCGTCCGATCCGTCGCTCAGCCTCGGGAAGGCCACGGAACCCGCCGCTGGCGGCGTCCATCGGGCGAAATCCTGCCGCCGCTCGAAGAAGCCGTCGAGCAGGCCCAGGTTCCTCGAGCAGATCGCGCGGTTGCGAGCGGCGATGGGCTCCAGGTTGCGCACCGCTATCTCCGCGAGCAGCTCGCTCGGCGCCGAGGAGCAGATAGAGTTGTAGTCCTTGACGACCGCGACGGCGTCGAGCAGGTCGACCCGGCGCGACGCTAGCCAGCCTATTCGGAGGCCGGCGAGGCCCGAGTGCTTGCTGAGCACGTCCAGGGCCACGCCGTTCTCGTAGGCCTCGCAGACCGACGGTAGCCTGGCCGCGCGGTCGCGCTCCAGCCTGCGATACACCTCGTCGACGAACAGGATCGCGCCGGTCTTACGCGCGTACGACACGATCGCCTCGAACTCGTCGCGGGTCGGCAAGGCGCCGGTGGGGTTATGGGGCGCGTTCAGCACGATCATCGTCGCCTTGCCGCCCGACAGGGCCGGTAGCTCGTCCGGGTCGAGCCGCCAACGCGACTTGCCGCGGCCGTCGTCGACCTGGCGTAGCTCCCAGGGAATCACCTCGCAGCCGAGCGAGCGGGGAAGCTCGGCGAGCGACTGGTAGCAGGGATAATTGACGACCACCCGGTCGCCAGCTTTCAGCGCGGCCAGGTACAGGTTGAGGATGGCCTCCTCGGCGCCCGAGTGGACGAAGACGCCCTCCGGCCCGAGCCCCGCGTAGTGGCCCGCGATCGCCTCCCGGAGCGACGGCGCCCCCCTGGTCTCGGTGTAGCCGAGCCTGAGGTCGAGTAGCCGGTCAATCGAGCCCTCGTCCATCGCCAAGAGCTCGCGCACCGGGAAGGACTCGCAGTCCGACGAACAGAGCAGGTACTTGGCGCTGAACTCGTGCTTGGCGAAGAAGCGCTCGAGGGCGAAGGGCTTGAAGAAGCTCATGGGCATCCTCCGTGGACGCTCGGCGTCCCGCGGCTACTATACCACGTCCGGGGCTTCGGGAAAGCCCTGCGACGAACGGCCCGGCGAGGCTTGACAGGGGCCACGATGGCGATTACCGTATGACCATATAAGTATAAATGGTCATAGCGCGAAGGAGGGACGTATCGATGCCTACGGCGTTCGACGATAGGGAGCGCGCCGCGATCCGGGAACGGCTGCTGGCGGCGGCCGTCGACGCGCTCGGGCGCGGCGGGCTCGGGGCGGCGAGCGTGGCGGAACTGGCGGCGGCGGCCTCCATAGCCAAGGGTAGCTTCTACCTGTTCTACGACTCGAAGGAGGAGCTGTTCATGGACGCGCTCGAAGGCATCGAGCGCGACTATCGGGCCATTTTCGAGGCCGCGCCGGCCTTGCCCGGAACGGCCTTCGAACGAGTACACGCCGCCTTCCAGGCGGCCTTCGCCAAGGTGACGAGCGACCCGGCGGTGACTTCGATGGACGGCCGCACGCTCGAGCGGCTGACCCGCGCCCTGCCGCCCGAGCGGGTGGCCCGCCACGTCGAGGCCGACGCTGCCGCGATGGCGACGATAGCGGCCGCCTGGTCGGCCGCGGGCCTGCTCGGGCCGGGCGTCGGGGCGGCCGAGCTGGCCGGCGCCGGATACGCGGTGTTCCTGATGTCGACGGGCCTGCGCAACCTGCCCGAGGGGCCGCGCGCCGCGACGGTCGCGGTGGTCGCCCTAGGCCTGGCCTTGGCCCTGGCCGGAACGGAAGGCGCCATAGGGGAAGGCTCCGACGAACGAGGCGGCCGCCGCGATTCCGATACGCTCCGCCGCTATTCCGATACGCGCCGCCACGAAGAAAGAAGGACGAGATGATACGGGTTCGAGACCTGCGCTTTACCTATCCGAAGGGTACGTCCGAGGCGATACGAGGCATCGACTTCGCCGTGGCGCCCGGCGAGGTGTTCGGTTTCCTCGGGCCGAGCGGCGCCGGCAAGAGCACCACGCAGAAAATCCTGCTCGGGTCGCTGCGCGGCTACTCGGGCTCGGCGACAGTCGGGAGCGTCGAGGCGTCCGGGGCCGATTCCCGATACCGGGCCGGCATCGGCGCGGCGTTCGAGTTCCCCTGCTTCTACCAGAAACTGACCGGCCTCGAGAACGTACGGCTGTTCGCGTCGTTCTACCCGGGGCCCAAGGTGGACCCGCGCCCGCTGTTCGAGCGGCTCGGCCTGGCCGACGCGATGGACTGGCGCTTAGCGGAGTACTCCAAGGGTATGCGCATGCGGCTCAACCTGATCCGGGCCGTCATCCACCGCCCGCGCGTCCTGTTCCTGGACGAGCCGACGAGCGGCCTGGACCCGGCCAACGCGCGCGTCGTGCGCGACATCGTGCGCGAGCGCGCCGCGGACGGCGCCGCGGTATTCCTGACCACCCACGACATGGCCGCCGCCGACGCCACCTGCGACCGCGTCGCCTTCATCGTGGACGGCCGCATCGCCGCCTGCGATGAGCCCGCCGCCCTCAAGCGGCGCTACGGCAAGCGGGCCGTCGTCGTCGACCGCGAGCCCGGGCCGGAGGTGGGAGCCGCGGCCGGCGGTTCCGCGGCTGGCGCCTCGGACGGCGCCTCGGACGGCGCCAGCGAGAAGACCGCCCAAGCCGAGTACCCTCTCGACGGCCTGGCCGACGACGCGGCCTTCATCGCGGAGCTGCGGAAGCCGGGCCTGCTCGGCGTGCGCACCCTCGACTCCAGCCTGGACGGCATCTTTCTCAGGCTGACCGGAAAGGAACTCGTATGAACGCCGCGTTGTTCGCCGCCGACCTGCGCCTCTTGTGGCGCCACGGCTTCGCGATAGCCTACCTGGTCGTGGCGGTCCTGTACGCGGCCGCGCTGTCGGCCCTGCCGCGCGCCTGGGCCGACGCAGTCCTCCCGGTATTAGCCTGGAGCGACCCTACCTTCTTCTGCTTCTTCTTCGCCGGCGCCTCCGTCTGCCTGGACCTGGCCCAGGGCACCTTCCGCTCCCTGTTCGCCTCGCCGCTGCGGCCATCCGCCTACCTGATCGTCAAGGCGCTCGATCTCGGGATCCTGTCGTTCGCGATGGCCGCTCTCGTGTCGGCGTCGTCGCGCGGCGCTGGCTTCAGGCTATGGCCGCTCGCCGTGTCGGCCGTGGCTGGAGGCGCGCCGACGGCCCTGCTTGGCGCCACCCTGGCGCTCAGGCTCAAGAGCGTCAACCGTTTCATGATGGGCTCGATACCGGCGTTCCTGGTACTGGCTCTGCCGGCCGTCCAGTACGCGGCCGGGCGATACCTGCCGCCGTGGTTCGGGCTCGTGGCGGACCTGAGCCCCGGCGACGGGTCGCTGGCCTTCGCGCGCGCCGCGTATACGCCGGTGCCGGCCGGCGAGCTGGCCCTCGGCGCGCTCGCCGCGGCCGCCTGGACGGTGGCCATAGCCCGGTTCGCGCTGGCCCCGGCCGTGAACGCCGCGAGGGGCGACTAGGATGCGCGCGAACGATACCCGGCCAGCGGCCGCCGGGTCGCGATCCATGGCCACGGGCGCGCGGCTCGTAGCCGCCGGGTCGCGGCTCGTAGCCGCCGACCTGCGCCTGGTCGGCAGAGACCCCCTCCTCTGCATCATGCCGTTCGTGCCGTTCCTGGCGGCGATAGCGCTCAGGCTGGCTCTGCCCCCGCTTGCCGCGTTCATCGCTAAGGCGACCGGTTTCATGCTACTCGACTACGCGGACCTGATACGCGTCGTGCTGATCCTGTTCCCCGGTACCTTCTTCGGCATGATGTCAGGCTTCCTGCTGCTGGACGACCGAGACGACGGCGTGTCGGCCTACTGGTCCGTGAGCCCGGTCGGCCGCTCCGGCTACCTGGCCGCGCGGCTCGCCCTGTTCTGCACGGCGGCCCTCGTCGCGGGCCTGGCCGTCGGGCCGGCCTTCGGGCTAGGCGGCCGGTCGTTCGCAGCTGACGCTAGCGTCGCGGTCGTCGGGGCCCTCCAGGCGCCGTTCTTCGCGCTGTTCCTGGCCGCCATCGCCTCCGACAAGGTGGAGGGCCTGGCTACGCTCAAGGCCTTGAGCGCCCTCGACCTGGCGCCGCTCGCGGTGTTGCTGCCGCTGCCGGCCCGGGCGCTGGCCTGGCCCTTTCCGCAGTACTGGGCGGCGCGCCTCGCCCTCGGGGCGTCGCTCGGGCCGGGAACCGGCGTCGCCGTCGGCCCGCCTGAGGCGCTCGGACTTGGCCTGGCGGTTAGCGCGGCCTGGCTCTCGTTCCTATACGCGCGCTACCGCCGCCGGGTGGACTAGCGGCCGCGCCGCGCGCGGCGCCCGGGCGGGTGGAGCCGACCGGGAGCCGAATGGAACGGCGGCCGCCTTGGGCGGCCGGGCGCGGCGCCCGCCGCGCCTGTCCGAAGATTCCTATAGTCGTCCTGTCCCTATTGCCCTTTATTTTTTTCTTATCTATACATGAGCGATGAACCATACGCTTGAACGCCGGCCGCTCTTCGGGCCAGCCGCGTTTTATAAAGAAGTGCTCGCCGTCGCGTTGCCGGTGATGGCGCAGCAGGCCATCCAGAGCCTCGTGTCGCTGATAGACAACTTCATGGTGGCGGGGCTCGGCGACGCCAAGATGGCCGGCGTCAACGTGGCCAACCAGGTCAACTTCGTGTACATGGTCGTGATGATGACCCTCTCGGCCGCCGGCGGCATATACATGTCGCAGTACCGCGGCGCCAAGGACGAGGAAGGCATGCGCCAGGCCTACCGCTTCAAGGCCATCATGACCCTTGGCGTCTCGGCGCTGTACTTCGCCGTCTGCCAGGTCATGCCTTCGAGCCTGGTGACGATGATGACGATCGGTAACGCTGCCCAGGCGGAGATCGTCGCGCACGGCGCCAGCTACCTACGGCTCGTCTCGTGGACCTTCCTACCGATGGCCCTGTCGCAGTCGATAGGCTCGGCGTTCAGGGAGATAGGCCGGCCGAACGCTCCGCTCGTGATCTCGGTCGTGGCTACGGGCGTCAATACCTTCTTCAACTGGGTGATGATCTACGGCAACCTGGGCGCTCCGGCCTTGGAGATACGCGGCGCCGCCATCGCGACCATCATCGCGCGCGTCGTCGAGCTGGCGGCCTTCGTGACCTATGCCCGAGCGGTCAAGGCGCCGTTCTACGTACCGCTCGCGGGCCTCTTGAAGGCGCGCTGGAAGCTGTTCCGCGAGATCCTGGGCAAGTCCAGCCTGATGCTCCTGTCCGAGACGAGCTGGGTGGTATCGGAGACCGTGACGACGGCCCTGTACAACGGCCGTGGCGGCGCCGAGGTGGTGGCCGGCATGTCGGCCGGCTGGGCGATAGCGAATATCTTCTTCCTGGTGTTCACCGGCATCCACGTGTCGACCGGCGTCGTCGTCGGCGGCCTCCTGGGCGCCGACAAGCTGGACGAGGCCAAGGTCAAGGCGCGCTGGATCATGAGCGGCTCGGTAATCGGCGGCACGGTCGTCGCGCTCCTGCAGGTGGCGAGCATCGCCGCCGTGCCGATCGTGTTCATGAACCTGACGCCCGCCGCGACCAAGGTGACCGCCGGCCTCCTCGTCGTCATCGCGGTCTACCTGCCGCTCTGGAGCCTCCTCAACTCTCAGTTCGCCGTGTCGCGGGCCGGCGGCGATACGATGATGGGCGTGGTCGTCGACGTCGGCGTGACCTACGCGCTGTTCATCCCGGGCGCCTTCGCGCTGGCCCTGCTGACGCCGATAGGGCCCGTGTACATGTACGCGATCGTCAAGCTGACCGACCTGGTCAAGTGGGTCGTGGCATGCCGCTGGCTCAAGAAAGAGCGCTGGCTCAGGAACCTCGCGGCGCCGGCGGACGGAGCGGCGGAGAAAGCCGTCGTGAACGGCGCAGGCTGAGCGGCGGAGAAGGCCGTCGTGAACGGCGCCGGCTGAGCCGTCGGCCGAGCCGCCGGCCGAGTGGCGGGGAAGGCCGTCGTGAACGGCGCCGGCTGAGCCGTCGGCCGAGCCGCCGGCCGAGCGGCGGAGAAGACCGTCGTGAACGGCGCCGGCTGAGCGGCGGGCATACATAGGCTTCGTACCACAGCTCGAATAGACGCCCCCGCGGCTTTTACGCTACGATGGCTGCCGATGGGGGCGCCGCGCGCGGCCCCGGGAGGGTCGTAGCCTTGTCATTTCCCGTAACGAGTAGTTCCGCCTCGGAGCCCGGTTCGGCCCGGCCGCT
>JAKQKE010000161.1 GCA_029560805.1 Spirochaetota bacterium | reverse complement strand
GCGCTTTCACCGTACTGTTCTTCGTCACCGACCCCAAGACCTACAAGCTCCGGCAGATCCACGTAGAACGAGTCAAGCTCGACGCGGGCGAGGCCTTCGGCCTACCGCCGTACCGTTTCGACGCGCCCGGCAAGTACAAGCTCGTGGTCAAGGACTCGTGGGGCAACCCGCTCGTCGAGCGGGAGTTCATGGTTACGGAGCGTGAGGATACGTAGTCGGTAGTCGGCCTAGGGCTTGCGCGGGCTAGCCGTTGGGCTAGCCTTTGGCCGCATGACGACGACGCAGCGCTCGTCGGCCAGGAACGGAACGACGACCGGCGTTATTTCTGCGCTCTCGTAGAGCCCGTCTATCGCCTCGAGCTCGGCGCAGGCGCGGTCGGCCTTGCCCTTGTACGCGACGACGCGGCCGCCTGGCGAGCAGACCGAGAAGACGCGCTTGAACAGCTTCCGCTCGAAAGGCCTGAAGGCCCTGAAGGTGACTACATCGTAAGAACCCTTGGCGCGCTCGACCTGCTCCTCGACGATGTCGACGTTCTCAAGCGCTAGCTCGGCGCGGACCGCCTCCAGGAAACGGATGCGCCTGGTCATGCGGTCGAGCAGGGTCACGTCGACCTCCGGCATCGCTATGGCCAGCGGCACGCCGGGCAGGCCGGCCCCGGTCCCGAGGTCGACGAGACTGGCCCGCTCGCCGTAGCCCGCGGTTCCGGTCGCCGCCTCGGCGAGCGATCGCCTGACGATGGCCAACGGCGCCAGGCTGTCGAGGATATGCTTGATGACGAGCTCGTCGCCCGAGGCTCCGACGAGGCCGTAGGCGGGGTTCCAGGCCTCGATCGAGGCGACGTAGCGACCGAGCAGGCTTGCGGTCCGGTCGTCCGCGAGGCCGAGCTCGGCCAGCCCCCGGGTAAGCAGCGTTTCGTTCACGGCTCGAATGTAGCCTGAAAGAGGGCCGCCCGCATAGTTACTTCCTGGCCATGATGCGGACGCTCAGCTCAGGCGAGATCCTATCGGCCTCGCGGAACCAGATGACCTTGCGGGAGCGCGCCTGCAGCCTGGTCTGCTCCCGGAGCTCCCCGTACAGGGCGTGGTGCTGGCGGTATAGCCTGAAGCGTTCCAGCTCCTTCTGCCCGAAGACCGTGTCGAGGTGCTCGTCGATATCGCGGTCGAGCCTGGCGGTGAACGCGTCGACGAGCGCCGTATAATTATCGTGTACCCCCCGCAGGTACTCGAGCGCCAATCCGTCCATCCCGGGTAACGCTTCGAGCTTGCGCACCAGTTCGCCGAACGACGCGACCGCTTTCTCGTAGCGCTCTACCCCGAAGCTATCGGTGGCGGCCTTGAGGTCGTCGAGCATCGAGCGCCTCGAGGCGCCGCCCTTCTCCCCTCCGGGCAGGTTGTCGATGATGGCCTCCGCCAGGGTCGCGGCCGTCTCGAAGATGCTCGACTTCCACATGCCCTTGTCGATGGCTACGTACAGGTTTTCCATCGCCTCGCGGTAGCCGAGCCTGTAGCCCTCGGTATCGAGAAAGACCGTGTCGTAGACCGTCAGGCTGATGCCCTTGAACTCGATGGCGCCGGTATTGAAGAAGTCCACCTTGTTGATCCCGTCGACCTGCTGGATCGAGACGCCCGCGCCCTTGAGCCGCTGGTAGACGTGGCTGGTCAGGAGTATTTTGTTACGGTCCGGGGCAATGGCGTTGGCCCGCGCCTGCAACCTGGCGGCCGTGTTCACAAGGTCGCCGGACAGGTCCCCGTCCCTCGTGATGACCAGGCTCGTGTAGCTCTGTCCCCCGGCTATGCCTGCGGATACGAAGAACTCCGGTAGCACGAAGCCCTCTCCCGGCTTGCCGGGGCAGCCGTCGCTCAGGCGGCGGCGCTTCGATAGGTACTTGACTATCCGGAGCACCGCGTCGAGCACCGAGGTGGCACTCGAGCCGAGGAGCAGGAGCTCGTCGCCCCTGGCCCGCTTCGACACGACCCCCGACTCGGCCGCTATCCTCGGTATGTCGAGCTGCAGCATCTTGTCGAGCAGGTCGAGCATCGACATGTTGTGGCGCTGGTCGTGGCAGTACTTCGTGTAGCCGTGGATGTCGACCATGCAGAGGTAGACGTTCTGGATCGACATGTAGCGTTTGAGGTCGCCGGCGAAGGGGTAGTCGCGGTCAGGCACAACCACCTGTTCCCAGACCGATGGGTAGGACTCGGGCGACACGTCCTTGAAGAAACCCCAGTACAGCCTCCGCTGCAGGAAGAACGCGCGCCTGAGCATCGCCTCGAGGCGTTGGCCGCGCGGCAGTACCGAGACGTAGCGCTTGAGCGACTCGAAGCTCGCCAGCTCGCCCGAGGTCACCTTGTCCGTCAGGTGCGACAGCACCTCGTAGACCGAGCTGGATGGGCCGTACTCCTTGATATCGTTCATGACGACCGACAGGGTAACCGCGGGCCGACGGGCGGTCAAGGGCGCGTTACAATACCTTGTTAAGGTATTTATATATCGATAGTTGTAAATCTGAAACCGTGTGCTATAGTAGCGCTATGCAGAAATAGGCGATGTAATACGGAGGGGCACCATGGCAAATACTAAGAAGAAGGTCGGCGTGAGATTCGTCGTCATTCTAGGCTTGGGCTTGTTCTTGGCCGGCTACGTGGCGGGTACGTTCCTGCCGCTGCCGGTTTTCGGCGACGATAGCTTTATCGGAGCCCTGAAACGCCCCGGCCCCAAACCGGGCCCGAACACGCACCGGGACTAGCGCAATGCGTCACATTACCATTTTCCTCATCGTAGCGTTGGGCTTGGGTTCGTGTAGCCTGTTCGGCAAATCGGACGAGGGGCCGGTGTACATGGTCGTCGACAAGGGCACGAATACGGCCATTTCGACCTACTATACCGACGGCAGCGAGCGCATAACGCGTACCGAGAGCTACGACGGCAACGAGTTCGTCTCTCGCGTCCGCGACTTCGAGTACGACGACTCGGGTTACGTACGCGCGATGACCGAGCGATCCGCCGGCGGCGCCGAGCGCACGGTCATGTATACGACGACCGTCGTGCGCGGCGAGAGCGGCCGTATCGAGAAGATCGTCCAGCGTTCCGACGACGGCGAGGAACTGGAGACCTTCTTCGGCTACGACGAGGTGGGTACCCTGCGCGGCTCGGTGGTCCGCTCGGTCGGCACCGACTCGGTGGTCATGAAGGACTACGATGAGTAGCCGCGATAAAGCCCTCCTCGTCGCCTTGGCGATCATCGTCGTCGGCGTCGCGACGGTCACGGCCGATCCGGCTCAGTTCAGCGGAGCGGAGCTCGTCTTCATGCCGGCCGTCTCTGACATGCGCGTGGTCGGCGCGATCATGGCCCGCAGCGCCAACGCGCCGACGCCGGCCAAGAGCCTCAAGGACCTGCGGGCCGGTAGCGTCTTCATCAACGAGGACGGCCAGGCCCGCATCGTCACCGCGGTCTACGAGGACCGCGGCCGCGTCGTCATCGAGACCGAGGAACCCAGGCCGGAGTACGTGATCAGCTATGCCTACGTGCCGGATTTCCAGCTGCAGATGACGATGGACAACCTCGCGAGCCTCGCCCCCGGCGTGTCGATAGCCGACTCGAGCCGGGCCGACGACGCGCGCGATCTGTTCGAGAGCGACCTGGACGCCGCCACCCGCGACAAGGTGTCCTGGATCACCACCGACGACGAGATCGACGACATGATGGCCGCCCACGACGACCTCGACCTCCGGATGCTCAGGATAGACAAGGTGCTCTGGTCGAGCGGCATCCGGTCCTCCGACGTCGAGGCGCTCAAGAAGATGCAGTCCTCGGGCAAGACAAACGGCACGAACGGCTCGGCCTCGACGCCGGGCGATTCGGGCGATCCGATGGACCCATCCGCCGGCGGCGGCACGGGTAGCGCGATAGGCGAGGGTACCGGCACTTCCGGCTCGGGAGAGGCCACGGGCGGTTCCCTCGGGGGCAAGCCCGAGGGCTCGGCCCAGATCAGCGGAGAGATCCGCCTCCAGGGCGTGCTACGCTACATCCTGCCCCAGATCTCCGGCGGCTTCAAGGCGCCCTCATGCAAGGTGTCGTGGATCATCCACTGGTGGCACCCGCCCATACCCAAGTTCGAGTTCAGCCGGGGCTACGCGAGGGTGCAGGTCGAGTCGGCCCAGCAGTTCGACTTCAAGCTGACCGGCACGCTCAACCTGAGCGCCGAGGTCAAGGTGCCGATAGCGATGTTCGTCGTGATCGAGCCGCATACCCAGCTCAAGTTCGAGTGCGGACTCTACGCCAAGATCACCCTGGACGGCAGCATCACCCTGGGCTTCGAGGTGTCAGAGTACTCGAGGAGCGAAGCCCACGCCGGTTGCGATCTCGTCTGGCCGTTCATACCGGTCAAGGTCGGAGGCGGCCAGGACAACTACTTCCACACGGCGTTCAGGCCGTTCCTGGCCGCGTCCGCGGAGCTGACCGGCGGCCTGTACGTTGGCGGCGAACTGAGCTGGTCGGGCATAGGGCTGGCCAGCCTCGAGGCCGGCGGCGGACTCTACGTGGGCGTGAACGGCTACATCGAGCCGCTCGGCGTGATGGGCTACGACTCCAAGATAGGTGGCTACGGCTCCTTCGACGAATGGATCATCTACGTCAACGCCGAGGCGGGAGCCTTCTTCAAGGTGACCCTGGGATTGCTGATCTGGAGCCACGACCTCTTCAGCATGCGATGGCCGTTCTGGACCTGGGCCAACCAATGGGAGTTCTAGCGATGGCCGATACGCGTATAACGAAGAACCGGGTAGCGTTAGCCATGATAGCGGCGGCGCTTATCGCCTCGGCCGTCTCCTGTAGCTTCCTCTTGGGGCCTGAGCCTACCGAGTCGATGATCGACTACTACTCCAAGACCGTCGAGTACAGCCGTTACGTCGACCCGGCGCAGAACTATTACGTGCCGGTCGAGCGCCGCATGTACGACCGCTATGGGAGGCTCTCCGGCATCTACCGCCATACCTACGAGCCGGTCGCGGGCGACACCGACTACTGGGTGCTCAAGCGCACCGACCTCTACGAGGTCTCGACCACCGGCGTCGAGGGCCTGGCCGAGTACTACGTGTACAGCTACGTGCCGGACGACTACACGGCGTTCGACGACGACGACGTGGCCTATGCCGTACATGACTACAAGCTGACCCACGGCGACAGCTACACGCCGGCCGGCTACAACTGGCATTACTACGCGGTGGCGTACCAGGACCTGCCGAACCAGCCGGACCGCTACACGAGCATCGTCGACTACGCCCGGGACTCCGGCGGCGCCTTCGGCGTCATAGCCAGGCAGGAGAGCACCTACCGGCTCATCTACGAGGATCCGGTCCTCGATTACGATTACTACGACTACGTGACCGAGAAGTTCTTCCTTTCGAGCACGCCCGGGGGAACCCTCAAGCTGAGCGAGGAATTCGCCAGCTGGTATAACGCCACGGCCCAATGGACCCACGAGATCTACCATACCTTCCGGGGCGACGACGCCGCCAACGAGGTCTGGTACTACACCAAGTACGATTGGAACGAAGCCGGCCAGGTCTTCGCCCAGCAGGACTTCTACTACGACCCGAGCGACATAACGACGATAGCCACCTACGGCGTCCAGACCATCAGCCCCGCCTGGATCAACCCGGCAGGCGCCATGCCGTCCTTGACCTTCGCCAACATCGGCGCGCTCGCCGAGTCGCTGACCAAGAGCTACGACGAGCTCGGTAACGTATCGCTCAAGGTACGTAGCGCGCTCGGCGCGGAGTACGAGCGCATCGTCTACCGCTACGAAGGCGACAAGGAAACCTCGATGTTGCGCTACGTCAATGGCAAGCACTACGCCTACGACCGCACCGAGACGCGTTACTACGACATAGACCGCGACGGCGTCACCTATGGGGTGGCCGAGGAGCTGGTCTACCATACCGGCGAGACCGGCGAGGCCGACGAGGAGTCGGCCTCGATGCACGCGCGCTGGAGCCGGGCGCTGTCCGGGATCGGCCGCGGCTCGGCCATATCGTCGATCATAAACAATCCCATCGTCCGTCCCCTGAGGAGCAACCATGACCGCTAACATAGCTTCACGACGCGTGGCCCGCGGCATGGCCGCCGTCATAGCGCTGCTGGCCTACCAGGCCGCGACGGCCCAGGACTACCCGGCCGTGTTCGCCGGCCTGTACGACGAGGCGCTGTACCCCGAGTACGACTACGAGGACCATCCTACGGCCATCAGCTCGCTCCCGGGCGCCTTCACCGTCATCGACGGCAACGCGTACTTCGATTACTCGGATACCAGGGCCACGAGGCTCGACGACTCGGTAGGCATCGCCGGCGGTTCCGACCTGAACCGGGCCATAGGCCTCGGCGGAGACCTGTCGTTGGCGCTCGCCAAGCCCCGGACCGGCGGCACCTACCTCCTGGGCTTCGACTTCTCGGGCGACCTTTCGTCCGCGTACGAACTGCTCGACCGCTACGACTCGCCGACCCAGTACAAGCTGACCCAGCTCTACGACTGGCCGCTCGAGTTCGGCCTCAAGGGGCTCCTGGCGAATAAGGGCAAGTCATCGTCGTCGGGCTACTCGCTCGACTACGACTTCTCGTATACGCCTAACAGCTACCGCTGGGTGACCGACACGAGCCAGGAGCCGCTACTCAAGTACGCCGACGCCGTGTCGAACGACGCGGACGTCATGTCGCACGCCGCCACGCTCCGCGGCGACTGGTCTGGCAAGCTGGGCGTCTTCGCCGTGAGCGCGGCAGCGGGCTACCGCTTCGGCCTCGACGACCGCAGCCGCAAGTACCTGGCCGTCGATACCGACGGCGACGACCTGGACGACTCGGTGATGCTGTATAAGGACTGGTCCGCCCTGACCGAGGCCTCAGGCGGCCCTCAGTACACGACGACCCAGTTCGACCAGAAGGACCTGGCGTTCTCGCACCGCGTCGACCTCGACGTCCTCGCCAGGCTCGACCTGTCCAAGAAGCTGGAGCTGCTACTCGACGTCGGCTATACGCCGGTCGACGCCACGATGCGCGAGTACTATACCCACGTGCTCAATACCCAGGTGCTCGATGACAAGAGCGTTAACGAGGAGCTCCTCCTGAGCGACTTCGGCAACGTGGCGGCGGTGGCCACCTTCAGGCTCAAGGATGCAAAGAACGGCCTCGCCTGGCGCTACGCGCTCGGCTACGCGCGCTCAGGCTATGCGCTCAAGCGCGACGGCGCCCAGGCCTCCGGGCTGGCGTTCTACAGTAGCGAGAACCCGGGCAACTTCCCCGAGCTGAGCCTCGGGCTCGACCCGGTCAACGGCGCCATCGTCGCGAGCGGCGAGGACCCATCGGCATGGGTGACGCACAGCGCCCTCGTAAGGCTCGGCCTCGAGTGGAAGCCCGCCAAGGACGTGGCGCTGACCTCGTCGCTCGGGCTGACCGGCTCGGTCTCCACCCTGTACTACCGCGCTTTCAATACCGACACCCGCTCCGTCTGGCAGGAGACCGTCGCCTCTGACTCGATAGCGCTCGGACTGTCGCCCAAGCTGTGCCTGACCGTTCCGGCCGGCGAGAAGGCGCTCCTGAGCTTCTCGCTGGCCCCCGATACCGGCTCGGGCTCCTATGCCCGCGGACGCGAGACGGCGGCCTTCGACCTGACCCTCAATCGGCAGTCCGATGACGGCAGCGTCGACCTGACCGGCTCGAGCGAACTGTCCCTGAGCCTCGGCCTCTCGTTGGTGATACGCCGATGAGCGGAGCCTCCGCGGCCGCTCCGAAGCGGCCGCTCACCGCGCCGTCGATGCCGACCTGGCTGTACGCTAGCCTCGGGGCCTTCCTGGCCCTGGCCTACGCGGCGCTGGTCGCGCCTGGAAGATTCGAGGCGATCGCCGGGCTCGGCGGACCGTCCGAGCTGATACTGTTCTGGCTCGACTTCGGGCTGCCGATCGTCTTGCTGGCCGCGATGCTGATCGCGGCCGGCCCGAGGCGTCTTGAAGGCTCGATGGCGCTCGCGATGCTGGCGATGCTCGCGGCGGCCGCCTCGGGCTCGCTCTATGCGCTGTCCGGGCGGCTCGAGTTCGTACCCGAGGCGGTCAAACAGGCGGCCTCGCCGACCGGCGTCGTCGTCTCGCTGATCTGGGTGGGTAGGGCCGGCCTCTACCCGGGCGACGAAGCGCTCGTAGAGGCGCCTGTCGGACGGCGCGCGACGATAGCCACCGTCTCGGTGGCGCTCGTCGTCGCCTTGGCGCTCTACGCCAAACCCGACGGCGCCCGGGGCTACTACGCGCTCGCTCTCCTCGCGCCGCAGACCCTCGTCGTCGCGATCGCGGCGCTACGCTTCAGGCGGCTGTCGGCGGCCTGGCTGGCGCCGCTCGTCGCGTACTGGCTGGCTTACCTGGCCGCGTACGCCGCCGGCCTCCTCCCCGAGGCGGCCGCCGCCTGGATCCCGGCCGCTTGGCGCCACGCCCCGTCGGTCTGCGCCGTCGCCGCGATCGCGGCCCTATCCCTGTCGGACGCGGAGGCCCGCCCGTGATGATGATACAGGTCTACCTGAGCTTCGTGGTGCCGCTGGCCTTCCTCCTCCTCGTCGTGACCGGCGAAGGGCGGGGGGTGATGGCCTCGTTCGCGTTCGGGCTGAGCGCGGCCCTGGCGGTCTACGGCCTGACCGGCTTCATAAGCGAGGCCGTCGTGCCCCTGCCTATGCAGCTGGCCTTCGTCATCCCGGCCATCGAGGAGGCGGCCAAGGTCCTGCCGCTCGTCTACCTGCTCCTGCGGAGCAAGAAGACGGGCAAGTACTCTCTGGTACGCTACGCGATGGCCATAGGCATAGGCTTCTCCATCCTGGAAAATTATATGTACCTGACCATGGCGGCCGACTCTGGCGTCTCGTCGACCATCGTCTTCACCCTGCTGCGTAGCCTGACCGCCTCGCTCCTGCACGGCTCGACGACGGCCCTCTCCGGCTTCTGTTTCCAGCTGATGGTCAATCGATCCAGATTCTCGCCGGC
>JAKQKE010000116.1 GCA_029560805.1 Spirochaetota bacterium | reverse complement strand
ATCAAGGGCGGCTACCTGACCAACACCAAGTACTGCCTGGACGAGCGGCCGGGTCGCGTCGACGTCGTCGTCGACCTGCTGTTCAGCCCCGAGGACCTCGAGCGCATGAGCGCCGACGAGGCGCAGCTCGCGCTGGACCGCGCTATCAGGCAGGACGACTACGCGTGGAACAAGGTAGAGCGCGTCCGCTTCGGCGGCAAGGGACGCATGGCGCACAACCTGCACCACCTCCTGTACTGGTGCCCGCGCTGCGGCGCCGAGTTCACGATGAGGGGCGAGGGCGACGAGCTGCGATGCTCCGCCTGCGGCAACGGCGCGAGGCTGAACGAGTACTACGACCTCGAGCCGCTCGACCCGTCGTGCGTCATACCCGAGACGCCGCGCGTCTGGTTCGACCTGGAGCGAGCCAGGGCCCGCGAGCAGGTGGCCGCCGACGGCTTCTCCCTGACCGAGCGCGTAAGGCTCGGCGTTCTGCCCCGCTACGAATACCTCAGGGACCAGAAGACCTCCGAGATAGTCGGCGAGGGCGAGCTACGCCTCGACCGGGGAGGCCTGACCTACGGCGGCACCAAGGACGGCGAGCCGTTCGGGTTCCACCTGAACCCCGACCAGGTTCCGACCTACGGCATGTGCACCGACGTTACCTTCTTCTATACATTCCATAGGAACGACTACTACGAGTTCAGGCCCGAGACCGAGTCGACCGCCAAGTGGCTCCTCTGCACCGAGGAGATCCACCGGCTGACCGGCGGCGCGTGGAAGGATTTCCCCGAGGGGCGATAAACGACGCGAAGGCGGGAATCAAGAAGTGGCGACAGGATCGACAAGATAAAACGCGTCTATCGGTATCTGTAACTGCTACGACCGAAAGGCAATCCGACCCTTAAACCTAGCGATCGCCGACTGGCGCGGCGATCGCTAGCCGTCGTTTAACCTGACTCGCTGCGCTCGCAGGTTAACGACGGCATCGCTACGCTCGCAGGTTAACGACGGCATCGCTACGCTCGCGGGTTAACGGCGGCGCGTGTGGGGCGGCGTGTCGTGTTACTTCTCAGGGGCGGCATGTCGCGCGTGCAACTCGGGCCAGCAAGCGA
>JAKQKE010000113.1 GCA_029560805.1 Spirochaetota bacterium | reverse complement strand
TCCCGTATCTCGAGGCGCACGGGCAGGCGCACGTCCGAGTCGGTGACGGGTTCCTTGTGGATGAGCCGCATCAGCATGTCGGAGGCGGCTTTGCCCTTGGCCACGACGTCCTGGTGTACGGTGGTCAGCCGCGGGCGCGACAGGCGGGCGATCCAGATATCGTCGAAGCCGACGATGGACAGGTCGCCCGGCACGGAGACGCCGAGGCCGGACAGGTAGTCTATCGCCTCGACGGCGTAGAAGTCCGCCGAAAAGAAGAGGGCGCTATAGGGGCGCGGTTCGGCGGCCAGCCGACGGTACATGGCCAGGCGCTCGTCGAGGTCCTTCGGCACGGTGACGAGGCCGTCGGCCGGCGCTTCGAGGCCAGCCTCGGCGAAGGCGCGACGGTAGCCGTCGTAGCGGGCGCTGTCGACGCTCGGGAAATCGGCCGCGTTGGCCATGAAGGCGAAGCGGCGATGCCCGAGCGACAGCAGGTAGTTCGTCATGGCATAGGCGCCGACCTCGTCGTCGAGCCGTATCGAGTGATAGGACTGGCCGTCGTCGGCGAAGTAGCAGTCGACGAAGACGACCGGGCTGCCGATGCGGCGTACGATGGCGCTCGATATCTCGCTCGGTACGCAGAGCATGACGAGGCCGGCCAGCTTCCAGGTGGCCGCCAGCCTTAGGACCTCATCCTTGTCCGAGGTTGCGCGCAGCATGATGAAGTAGCCGGCCGCCCGGATCTCCGACTCGAGGGTGCCTATGATCGTCGAGACGAAGGGGTCCTCGATGGCCGTGCTACCGGAGCGCGGTTCCATGAACAGGATGACGCCGATGATGCGCGAGCGGCTACGCACGAGCATGACCGCGCCCTGGTTCGGAGCGTAGTTCTCCTCCGCGACGATGGCCAGGACGCGGTCGCGCACCGCGGGCGACACCTTGGCGGTATTGCCGTGCAGCACGTTCGAGACGGTCGTGGGGCTGACGCCCGCGAGGCGGGCGATATGCTTGATGGTAGCCATGCTATCGGTGCCTCGTCGCTGCGGGCGGAGGATCCGTCCGCGGCGAGGGGCGTCTACTGCTCGACAACGCGCTTCTAGCGCAAGTAGCCAAGCCAGCGGCCCTGCTGGGCTATCATCCGGTCGACGAGCTCGCCGACCTTCGCTGCCTTGGAAACCACGGGATTGGCGAGGATGGCCTGGACCGCGTAGTCGCGGCGCTTATGGATGACCGCCTCGGCCGTCAGGTCGTAGACGCCGCAGTACGAGCGCAGGAGGGCCGCATAGCCCTTGGGCAGCTCGCCGACCTTGATAGCGTTAACGCCTGAGGCGCCGACGACGGCGGGCACCTCGACGGCTATCCAGTCCGGCAGGTCGGCTATGGCGCCGTCGTTGCGCACGTTGACCGCCGATTCCTCGAAGCCCTCGTCTCCGAGTATCCCGTCGATGATGGGCACGACACGCTCGGTCGTCTCGAGCTTGATCTTCCGCTCGACGGCCCTGGACAGCATGATCTTGTACACGTCGAAGAAGTCGAGGATGCCGCGGTGGTCGACCACGTCCGAGGCCCAGGATATGTACTCGCCGAAGTGGCTGTCGGTCGTGATAGGCAGGAGCCCGTAGTTCTCGAGCATGAACTTGACGATGCGCCGGTCGGCCCACTCGTAGCGGCTCGGCTTCGCTGAGCCGGACTTCTCGAACTTCTCCGACTCCTCGAGCGAGCCTGTCTCGCGGTACGAGTCGAGCATGTCGGAGTAGCCGGGCTCGCGCTCGAAGAAGGCCGGGGCCTTGGCGCGCACGTCCGGGTACAGGTCCTTGCCGCTCCGGCGGTCGCTCGCCTCGAGCATGCAGCTGAAATGGTTGAGCCCGGCGGCCCTGAAGCGTATGTCCTCTGCCTTCATCGACAGCATGCGCGGCAGCCAGCGGGTCAGCCAGCCTATCTCGTGGCACATGCCGATGAAGCGGGCCTCCGGGAAGGCGCGCTTGACCGCGGTACAGATCGCCGTCATCGGGTTCGAGTAGTTGAAGATATAGGCCTTCGGGCAGATGTCCATCGCGTCGCGGACGATGTCGAGGATGGGCGGTATGATGCGTAGCGAGTGGAAGACGCCGCCGGGCCCGCCGTTCTCTCCGTAGACCTGGGTGATGCCATACTGCTGCGGCACCTTCCAGTCCTCCTCCCAGAGCGTGAAGCGGTTGCCTACCTCTATCGACGAGATGATAAAATCCGCGCCTTTGAAGGCCGCGCGCCTATCGGTCGTGGCGTTCACCGTATACTTGAGCGCATGCGCCTTGACCGTCGCTTCCGCCGACTCGAGGGTGGCGGCGAGGGCCTCGGCGTTGATGTCGTGTAGCGTTATCTCCGAGCCAGTCAGTCGCTTGCTCGTGAAAATGTCGCCGAGCGTCCCGCAGCCGAACTGGGCGCTTCCGGCGCCGACTAATACGATCTTCATGGTTCCTCCGTCTATTTTATGGCGCCTTCCACCATACCCTTGATGATGTAGCGCTGAGCGAACAGGTACAGCACGATGATCGGGAGCATCGCGATGAGCGTCGAGGTCAGGATCAGGTCCCATTGCTTGAGGTAGGCTCCGGCGAAGGCCGTGACCGCTATCGGTATGGTCTGGACGACCCCGTTCGAGCCGAGCACGAGCAGCGGCAGGAGGTAGTCGTTCCAGATCCAGATGCCGTTCAGGATCAGCACCGTCACGATGATGGGCTTGAGGAGGGGAAAGACGACCAGGAAGAAGGTCCTGCCCTGCGAGCAGCCGTCGATGGTGGCCGACTCCTCGAGCTCGTACGGGATGTTCTTGATGAAGCCGTGGAATATGAAGATCGACAGCGGGCAGCCGAAGCCCAGGTACGCGAAGACGATGCCGCGCACGGTGCCGAGTAGCCTGAAGTTGAGCGCGTCGCCTATCACCCGCATCCAGCGCACGAGCGGGTACATAAGCACCTGGAACGGGATGACCATCGCGGCGACGAAGGCCATGAACAGCACGGCCGACCATACGCTCTTGCTGCGCACGAGTACCCAGGCGCACATCGACGAGAACAGCACGATCACGACGAGCGAGAGGAAGGTGATCACGGTGCTGTCCCAGAAGGCGCCCAGGTAGTCGACGGTGGGGTTTGTGAAGATGAGCCTGACGTTCGTCAGGAGCTGGCCCCAGCTCTCGGGCAGGGCTATGGCGTTGTAGATGATCTCGCGGGAGGTCTTGGACGAGTTGAGCACGACCATCGCGAAGGGCGCCATGAAGAATGCGAATAAGAGGGCCACCAAGGCGCCGAGCAGGATCCGCGCGGGCTTGAGCTGTTTCCCCGGGGCGGCCACGACGGTCATAGCTCCACCTCCTTCTTCTTGTTCGCGGCGACCTGCAGGAGGGCCACCACGACGAGGGCGACGAACAGGACGACGGCCTTGGCCTGGGCCTCCGCCATCCGGTTGGCGGTGGCCGTGCTGAAGATGTTCATAGCCAGGAGTTGGCTCGCCTTGATCGGCGTATCCATGAAGCGGGTGGCGGGGCCGCCGTTCGTCAGCGTCAGGTTCATGTCGAACTGCTTAAACGAGGTGGTGAGCGTCAGGAAGAGCGATATGGTGAAGGCGTTGGCCATCATGGGCATGAGTATCTTGAAGATGCGCGTCGGGTAATTGGCGCCGTCTACCTCGGCGGCCTCCATCAGCGAGGCGGGGATGCCCTGGATGGCCGCGACGTAGATCAACATGATGTAGCCGGCGTACTGCCAGGTATTGACCACCGCCATGATCCAGATCACCGAACCGGGCCTGCTCAGGAAGGAGGTCTGTAGCGCCGCTATCGACAGGGACTTTCCGACGGCTACCAGTGCATTATTGAAGATGAACTGCCAGATGTAGCCGAGCACGATCCCGCCGATCAGGTAGGGGATGAAGAAGCCGGCCCTAAGAAAATTGCGGCCGCGTATCCGGCCCGTCACGATGAGCGACAGCCCGAAGCTGACGGCGTTGACGAGCACGATGTTGATGGCGGTATACGCCACCGTGATAAGGAACGAGTAGATGAAATCCGGCGACGAGAAAAGGCCGGCGAAATTGTCGAACCCTACGAAGTTGATATCGGGATTCACGCCGTTCCAGTCTGTCATCGAGTAGTAGAGGCCGAAGCCGAACGGGATGAGTATGTTCATCGCGAATGCGAATACGCACGGGGCGACGAATAGTATGCTGACGAGGCGGTGTCGTCTCATGGCTACCTCCCGGAACGAGCGGAATGGTAGCCCGGTCCGGCGCCTAGGTGGCGCGCCGGGCCGGGCTCGTTTAAGGAGTTCTTTACATCTTGGGCAGGTCGGCGACCGCTTTCTTCATGTCGGAAATGAAGCGGGGCAGATCCTTCTGGTTCTGGGCGAACAGGTCGAAGATCGGACCGAACACGTTCTGGCCGGCCCCGTCCGGGAGCATGCCGAAGAACACGCCGTAGTTGCCGCCCTTGGCGTTGGCGGCCATTAGGGCCTGGCTGAGCTGGCCGGCCGGCTTGAGCGTCACCGACTTGAAGGCCGGGATCATGCCCGCCTTGTTGACCATGTAGTCGTGGCCCTCGGGTGTGGTGGCCATGGCGGTCAGGAAGGCCTTGGCGGCGTCGGCGTTCGGGCTCTTGGAGTTGACGCAGTACCAGCTGGGCGCGAAGAGGTACAGGCCCTTCTGCTCAGTGTCGAGGAAGGCGTGGGGCGCGTAGCCGATCGTGAAGGTCACGCCGAGCTGCTTGAGATTCGGGTCTACCCAGTTGCCCTGGTGCAGGAAGGCCGTCTTGCCCTGGGCGAAGGCGCCGACCTGGTCGTCGTAGCTGCCATTCAAGAGGATGTTCTGGTCGGCGTACTTGAACAGGAGCTGCAGGTACTTGGCGTACTGGGTGAAGCGAGCCTCGTCGAGCTCGCCCTTCAGGGCCTTGTCGATGACGCTGGTGTCGTCGAAGGCCAGGCCGCCACCCCAGTAGCAGGCGAGGTTGTGCTGCGCGGCTACCCACCACATGCCGCCGGCGACGGACGCGGCCATCGATACCGGCGCGGTGATCCCGAGCTCCTTCTTCATGGAGTCGAGCTTAGCGAGCGCCTTCTCGTAGGCGGCGCGCGTGGTCAGCGCGGCGGGGTCGATGCCGGCCTTGGCCAGGATGTCGGCGTTATAGGCGAGTCCGTAACCCTCGATGGCCACCGGGAAGCCGACGATCTTGCCGTCGACCTTCATCGCCAGGTCGGTGTCCTTGACCCAGGGCTCCCCGCTCAGGTCGGCTATGTAGTCCTTCCAGATGTTGTAGCCGCCGAGGCCCTCGATCACGAAGATGTCGGGCATCTGGCCGGCCTGGGACTTGGCCTTCAGGGCTCCGCCGTAGTCTCCGCCGCCGCCTAGGGTCTCCACCTTGACGGTGACGCCCGGGTGGGCAGCGGAATAGGCCGCAGCGTAGCCGTCGATGGCGTCCTTGATCTCCACCTTCAGCTGGAACATGTTGATCTCGACGCCCTTGGCCTGCTTAGGCTCGGCCTTCGAGCAGGATGCCACGGCGACGATGCATACGATCGCCGCGACGATCGAGACGATGCGAACGAAGGGTCTCCTCATCTTTCCACCTCCAACGGTTTTTAGCGCGTGCTGTTCAGCGCCTGTAGGTGTAACGTAACACCTACGGCTGAGTATACGTGCGTTTGAGGATTCGTCAAGATACAGAATCGATGGCGCGGCGTATCGATCCATCGGCCTCTGAGTACCTCGCGATGAGAACGAAACCTACCGGCTGGGGAGGGCCGGCGCGCGCGAGGCCTTCAGCATAGCAGGCGACGACGCAGGCGACGACGCAGGCGACGACGCAGGCGACGACGCAGGCGACGACGCAGGCGACGACGCAGGCGAATCGCCATAGGAGGGCCGGCGCGCGCGAGGCCTTCCGGAGGGAGGCCGAATCGGTCCTGGCGCGGATGCTCCGCGTGCTCGGACTGGCTCTGCGAGCGTCGAGCCTATCGGCTGACAGAGGGGATGAGCCGCGGACACGAAAGAACCGTAGAGCCTTGATAGCTTCTCGGCGCGCGGCATACTTAGACGTAGAGCATCAGCCTCGCACCAGTAGTTTCATGAGCGGCGTACCACCGATCATCACGCGCCTATGGAGGTACACTCTATGAAAACGACGACCAGAATCGCATCGGCGCTCGTAGCGGCTCTGACCTGCCTGACCTGCCTTTCGTGCGACCTGCTCGGCGGCAAGGCGGTCTATCTCAACGCCCAGGCTATGGAAATCTTCCACGACCTGATAGCGCAGAGCTACGATATAGCCCCGAAGGCGTACGTCCTCGAGGACGTATCGGAAACGTACTCGGGCGAGGAGTCGGACGAAGTCAAGGTGGCCGGCTCGGCAAGATTGTACGGGGATTATGACTACGCCTGGGATGACTACTATATCGACGCGAATTCCCATAAGGAAGTACGCGTCTGGGCCTACGATGGGCTCGAGTTCCGCTATGCAGGCTATAAACGCTCGAGCGGGAACGTCACGATAGTCTCCGGCTCGTTGACGATTGACGGAACCAGGCGCATGGAGACCCGCTACACCTCCACCGGCTATACCTCATACTCGAGCCGGACCGAGAGCGGTTCGATCCGCGTCTACGGCACGGTCGTCGTCGAGGGCGTCTCCGAGGGCGAGGAGGTTCGCGACGAGCTGACGGTCGACGTGACGCGTAGCCTGAGCGGCACAAGCTGGTACTACAACGGGACGATAGAAAACCGCGTTGAATCATGGGACGTTTACATGGAATGACCGGGGTCGGCGCCGACATCTTCCTGCATCGCGCCCCGGGATGATACGATTCCGCCCGTCGCGAGGAGGTAGTGATATGTCCAGGGGAACGGGATGCAGGTACGGTAGCCATAGGGTGCTCGAACCGAAGGGGATACTGCCGCAGCCGGCGCTCAGGCTCGATAACGATATGGCCATCTATGACAACGAGGTGCTCATCGACGTCAGTACGCTCAACATAGACTCGGCTAGCTATACGCAGATACGTTCGTCCTGCGGGGCTGATGAGGGTCGAATGAGGGAGGCCATCCTGTCCATCGTGGCGGAGCGGGGCAAGATGCAGAACCCGGTGACCGGCTCTGGCGGCATGCTGATAGGCATGGTGCGCGAGATAGGGCCCGAGTACCCGAACAAGCAGCTGAAGGTCGGCGACAGGATAGCCACCCTCGTGTCGCTGTCTCTGACGCCGCTCAGGATAGCCTCGATCAGGAGGCTGGACCCGGACTCCGACCAGGTCGACGTCGACGCCCAGGCCATCATGTTCGAGAGCGGCATCTACGCCAACGTGCCGACGGACCTGCCCGAGAAGCTGGCGCTCGCGGTGCTCGACGTCGCCGGCGCCCCGGCCCAGGTAGCCCGCATCGTCGAGGAGGGCGACACCGTCTGCATCATCGGCGGAGGAGGCAAGTCCGGCGTGCTGTGCTGCTACCAGGCTATGAAGAACGTCGGGCCCTACGGCAAGGTCATCGTCGTCGAGTACTCCAGGGAGCACGCCACCAGGATAGAGCGGATGGGCCTGGCCACGCACGTGATCGTAGCCGACGCGACCGACGCCCTGGACGTGTACCGCAAGGTGACCGACATCACCGGTCCCCGAGGCTGCGACGTGACGGTCAACAACGTCAACGTGCCGAACACGGAGATGACGAGCATCCTGATCACCAAGGGCCAGGGCCTCATCTACTTCTTCTCGATGGCCACCTCGTTCACCAAGGCGGCCCTCGGCGCAGAGGGCGTGGGCAAGGACATCGAGCTGATCGTCGGCAACGGGTACACCAAGGGGCACTCGGACCTGGCCCTCGATATCCTGCGCGAGTCGGCAGATATCAGGGCGCTGTTCGAAAAGCTCTACGTCTGACCGTCCGGGGCGACGACGGGCCACGGTCGTATCGCCGCCCAGATGAAGGCGTGATCGGACGGTAGGCGCCGTCGCTGCTCGTAGTTGAGCGGCACGAGCTCCGCGAGGACGCCGCCATCAGCCACCTCGACGTCGTCCGAGCAGAAGATATAGTCGAGCTGGCTGAAGCTCGGTTCGGCTCCCCGGAAGTAAAAATGGGTGAAGCGGGCGCCCGGCGGTACGCCCGTCGCCTCGAGCACGTCGCGGAACGGTAGCTCCAGGAACGGCTCGTACTCGAACTCCGCCTCGCCGCGTATCAGGATGCCGTTGAAGTCGCCCATTACGACGCAGGCGGGCGGGGCGGCGACCTCGACGAGCCTGCGGACCTCGGCGACGCGCTGGGGTATGCCGCGGTCCTGCCCCGACTGCGACTTGAGGTGCACCACGATAAGGCGGAACCTGTCGTCGCCGGAGGCCAGGCGCAGTTCGAGCACATTGCGCGAGAAGGGGCCGTCGACGGGCTTCGCCTCGATGCGGTCGAAGCGGCCGCGCTTGACCAGGGCTCCTACGAAGATGCCGCGACGGCTGTTGGCCTCGTGCAAGAAGCACTCGTAGCGCCCGCCGAGGTAATAGCGGTTGAAATTCTCGAGCGTCTCCATGCCGCCTATTTCGCATAGCCCGACCACGTCGAAGTCTCGTTCCAGGATCGTGGAGGCTATCGCCGACGCTTTGGCCCGGTCCTTGTTCGGGTTGAAGATCGACGGGTTCATCGCGGCGTAGCGCTCGTCCGAGAGGGCGTGGAACTCGGCGGCACCGTAGTCGGCGTCCAGTAGCATCGAGAAATTCTCCGCATTGAACGACGCTATCGTGTAGGTCTCGGGCACTGGGCCTCCTGGTTCGGGCTATCGGGCCATCCTATACCGGAACGCCCGCGGCGGACGATAGCGCCTTGCGGCCGGCGCCTGGAATCGCTATCCTGTCGCCAATAGGAGTCTTCATGGAACGGAGCATCGAGGAGGTCTGCGAGGCCATCCTGAGGATAGAACTGGTGCCGGCTCTCGGCTGCACCGAGCCGATAGCTATAGCCTACGCCGCGGCCGTGGCCCGCGAGACGCTCGGCGTTTTCCCGGAGCGCATGACGATACGCTGTTCGGGCAACGTGGTCAAGAACGTCAAGGGCGTCGTCGTGCCGGGCACCGGCGACCTGCGCGGCGTGGAGGCGAGCGCGATACTCGGCGCGGTCGGCGGCGAGGCATCCCGACGCCTCGAGGTCCTGTCCGGCCTTCGTCCGGAGCAGCTTGAGCGTACGCGCGCCCTGCTGGCCGCGCGGCTCTGCAGGGCCGAGCTCGTGCCGGATGTCGAGGGGCTCCTCATCATCGCCGAGCTGGAATCGGGCGGCTCGAGCTCCGTCGTCGAGATCCGCGGTGGCCATACCGACGTCGTCAGGATCGAGCGCGACGGCCGGCCCTTGCCCCTGCCAGGAGGCTTGGATACCGCGACTGCGAAGCCCGGGGCCGCCGCGCCCGAGGACACGGAGCCGCCGTACGAGCGCCTGACGCTCGCCGGCATCTACGCGTACGCGACCGAGGCCGACCTGGGGCCGGTCAAGGGCGCGCTCGACGAGCAGATCCGCTGCAACTCGGCTATATCGCGCGAAGGCCTCGAGAGACCATACGGCGAGCGGGTCGGGGCGACGTTGCTACGCTGTTATGGCGACGGGGTCATGATCATGGCCAGGGCAGCGGCCGCCGCCGGCGCGGACGCGCGCATGGGCGGGTGCGCCATGCCCGTCATTATCAACTCCGGCAGCGGCAACCAGGGCATCACCGCGAGCGTACCGGTCATCGTCTTCGCGCGCGATAAGGGCGTCTCGGACGAGACCCTGCATCGGGCGCTGGCGCTCAGCAATCTCGTCAGCATCCACATCAAACGGGGGATCGGGAAACTGAGCGCCTTCTGCGGGGCAGTTTCGGCGGCCTGCGGTAGCGGGGCCGGCATCACCTGGCTGTCGGGCGGCGACCTCGAGACCGTCGCTATGACCGTCACCAATATCCTGGCCAATACCTCCGGCATCATCTGCGACGGAGCCAAGGCGAGCTGCGCTGCCAAGGTCGCCTCATCGCTGGATTCGGCGATCCTGAGCCACTGCATGGCTATGGATAGGATGGTTTTCAAGCCAGGCGAAGGCATCGTGATGGGCGACATCGAGGATACGATACGGAGCGTGGTCAGGATCGGGCGGGATGGTATGCGATCGACCGACCGAGAGATTTTGAATATTATGATGGGCTGCTAATTTCCACTCGACAAGCGGCGCCGCTATGGTCTACGATAACGCATTCGATCGCAAGGAGAACATATGGCGGAAAAAGAGACCCTAGTAATCGCCTCCAAGGTTAAGGCGTTCATCAAGGACGCTTCCGAACTCAAGGTTTCGGCGGCAGTTATCGACGTGCTGTCCGATAAGGTCCGCTCCCTCTGCGAAGAGGCTATCAAGAACGCCAAGGCGGATGGCCGCAAGACCGTCCAGGAAAAAGACTTCAAGTAGAGCTTCGTGGCGCCGGGTCGTCCAAACGGGACGTCCCGGAGCTCGTCGAAAGGAAGCCGCGCATCAAACACGATGAGGCGATTCCGCGCAAAGGCACCCTCGCCCAGGATCAGAAGCTGGCCACGGCTTGGTTATCGACCAAGTCGCGCTTTGGCATGGCCTTCAGGCCCTATCTGGTCGAATTCAAGGGCGGTACCGCCGTTACCTTCTACAAGGACGGCAAGGTCCGTTCAGGCACCCTGTCTACAAGGCAAGACCTGATCCAGTCCATCGAGCCGAACGGTGGAGACCCTCGATACCGATCCGTGGATGCGGGGCAAGAGGTCGAATTCGACCATAACGGTTTCATACTCGCCCCCGGGGACGACCGAACTCTCTGAGGGAACGCCGGGATCCGAAGATCCCGGCACCCGACGCTTAAGCCAGCCTGCTCCCGTCAATTTCCTCGAGGCTTGAGGCCCCGGTCATCAGCATAGCCTCCGCCAGTTCGGCCTTGACCTTCTCCAGATATAGCTTAGCGCCCTCGGCGCCCCCGCCGTATACCGACCAGGTAAAGGGCCTGGCTATCAGCACACCGTCCGCGCCCAGGGCCAGCGCCTTGAATACGTCGAGGCCGGTCCTGAAGCCGCCGTCTATCAGTACTTTCATGCGTCCGTGAAGCGCCTCGACGATGGGCGGCAAGGCCTCTATCGTCGATGGCGTCTCGTCGAGCACGCGCCCGCCGTGGTTCGAGACGACGATGGCCTGGGCGCCTGCCTCGAGGGCCTTGAGCGCCCCAGCAGGGGTCATCACGCCCTTTAGGATGAACGGCATCCGTACCGACGACGCGATCTTGGACAGCGACGCGACCGGCATCGGCGCGACGGGCTTACCCTGCATCGCAAGCACCACGAGACCGGCGGCGTCGATGTCCATCGCGAAGGCGAACGCGCCGGCGTCCTCGGCCATCTTCGCCTTGGCTATGACCTCCGCCACGCTCCACGGTTTGATGGTCGGCACCCCATGGCCGCCCATCGCCTTGATCGCCTCGATGGTACCGCGGTAAACCTCGTCCTTGACGCCGTCTCCGGTGAAGGCCGCGCTGCCGGCGGCTTTACAGCCCTCGAGCACGGCCGCGGAGTAGCTCAGGTCGGTATAGGCGTCGCTGTAGTGCAGGCCGACCGCCCCGACCGGCGCTGCGAAGACCGGTAGCTCGAAGTCCTGGCCGAAGAGGTTCGTGGCCGTCGAGACGGTGCGCGGCTCATAGACGGTGTCCATGGCGAGCCTGATATCCCGCAGGCGGGCGTAGTTGCGTATGAAGCCGCTGCCGGTACCCTTGCCGCCGGGGCCGGGTATCATGCCCTTGCACGCCTGTCCATTGCACTCCGGGCATACCTTGCAATACGGTCCGATGGTCTGCTTAGCCTTGGCCCGCACCTCGTTGTACGTCATGTCGATGGTCTCCTTGGGTAGTGGTTCGAAAATTATGTATCCGTTGTGCGTAACATAGCGTTTGTGAACGAGTTAGCCGCGCAGATCGCCATCCGAGACTGTAGAACCAATACCTCGTAGTCGCAAGCAGCTGGACGCTCCTTGGATACACAAGGTTTGTAACACTTCAATTTCCTCACACCATAAGCAGTGCGGGCCGCGACTTCGCGCCTGTACGCATTGTCAGCACGGAAGCGAGTATAGGACCTGGAGCGGGCTGCGGCAAGCGAGAACGAAGTATGCTATCGAGGAATTTGCAGTTATACTACGGTTATCTCATGCGCCCGCGGCGGATCGCCGCGCGGGCGAACAAGGAGTGAACCGTGCTCAGCGTAGAGAAGGTCGTAAAGACCTACGAGACGGTGCGCGCCGTCGACGGGCTGTCGTTCGAGGCTCGGCCGGGAGAAATCTTCGGACTGATAGGCCCGAACGGAGCTGGCAAATCGACGACGATACGCATGATCATGAACGTGATCGCCCCGGACGACGGGACGATACGCTTCGATGGCAAGGGCTTCTCGGAGGCCATGAAGGAGCGCATCGGCTACCTGCCCGAGGAGCGTGGGCTCAACCGCAAGGTAAAGGTGATCGACACGCTCGTCTACCTCGGGGTACTCAAGGGCCTTGAAGCGGCCGACGCCAGGCGGAGCGCGGAGTCGTGGCTCGAGCGCTTCGAGCTGTCCGACTGGAAGGGCGAAAAGGTCGAGGCCCTCTCGAAGGGCATGGCTCAGAAGGTCCAGTTCATCGGCTCGGTCCTGCACGACCCCGACCTGGTGTTGTTCGACGAGCCGTTCTCCGGCCTCGACCCGGTGTCGCAGGATACCCTCCTCGAGGCGGTACTCGAGCTGAAAGCCAAGGGCAAGACGGTACTGTTCTCCACTCACGTGATGGAGCAGGCCGAGCGTCTATGCGACCGCATTCTCCTGGTACGCAAGGGCAGGGAGCTCGTCTCCGGCTCGCTGGCCGAGCTCAAGTCCGGCTACGGAACCAACTCGGTTCAGATCGAGTTCGATGGCGACGGCTCGTTCATCGCGAACCTGCCCTGCGTCGCAGACGTCAGGACGATGCCGCGGTGGATCGAGGCTAGCCTGGCCGAGGGCCACGGCGTCGACGAGCTATTCTCCGCCCTATCGGGCAGGGTGAGCGTGAGACGCTTCCAGCTGATGGAACCGTCGCTGCACGCCCTGTTCGTCAGCTTGGTTGAGTCGTCGGACGACGCCGGGACAGACGACAAGGAGGCCGCTCATGCGTAAGCTACCGGCGATCATCCGCTACGAGTTCAAGTTGATGGCCGCGAACAAGGCCTTCGTCATACTGACCATCCTCGGGCCGTTCCTGATACTGGCCGTAACCGTGCTGCCCGGACTTCTATCGATGAACCCGAAGGCCCTCTCCGGCGGCGAGCCCATCGCGATAGCGGCTTCTTCCGGTTCGGGCGGGGTGGGCGAGTCCGCGGCGCTAGCCTCCGCGTTCGAGACGGCCCTCGCGGCTCAGGGCCGCGGCGTCGAGGCCGTATCCCTCGACGAGGCGTCCATAGCCGACGCCAAGAAGCGTGTCGGTTCCGGGAAACTGGCCGCTCTGGTCGTGCTGCCGGTCGGATGGGAAGACTCGGGCGCCACACTCTTTACCAAAACAGGCACCGACGCGATGCTCTACGGCCTGGTGGAACGCGTCGTCGACGCCTTCGCCAGGGAATCGCGCATCGCCAGGAGTGGCATCGACCCGGACGTAGCCAGGGCCTTGCTGAATGGCGTCACGCTGTCCATCGTCAAGCTGTCGGCTGGCGATCGAGAAGAAGCCGGAGGGGAGGGCGCTTTCGTCCAGACGCTATTCACCGCGATGAGCTTCGTTATGCTCGTCTACATGACGACGTTGCTCTACGGCCAGATGATAGGCCGATCCGTGGTCATGGAGAAGACTTCCAAGACCGTCGAGATCATGCTGTCGAGCGTATCGCCCCGCGAGCTCATGTTCGGCAAGATACTCGGGCTCGGACTAGCCGGACTCCTCCAGTACGGCGTATGGGTGTCGCTGGCGCTTGTGCTGTCGAAGCTGCTCCTGCCGCTCCTGGGCATGGCCGCGCCCTCCGCTATAGCCCCGGGCAACCTGGCCTGGCTGGTGCTATTCTTCGTGCTGGCCTTCTTCCTGTACGCCTCGCTATACGCCGCGCTCGGCGCCGCCGCGGAGGACGAGCAGCACCTAGGCCAGTTGGCCTGGCCGGTACTCGTGTTCCTGATCATACCGCTCGTGATGATATCCAGCTTCGTGTCGAATCCAGGGTCGCCTTTGTCGGTGGCATTGTCGTTGTTCCCGATGACCAGCCCCATCGTCATGCTCATACGGGTTCTGATAGCAACGCCGCCCTTGTGGCAGCTGGCGACCTGTATAGGCCTACTCGTCGTCAGCGTGTACGGCGCGGCGGCCGCAGCCGCCAAGATCTTCAGGGTAGGCATCCTGATGGGGGGCAAACGCTCCACCCTCGGGGAGATGATAAAATGGCTGCGGGTACGCTAGCCGTGGCGTGGAGGCATCGATGGTAGTCAAGAATTTAGAGGTTCCGGCCAAGGCCCTGTTCGATGGGGCGTCACGCAAGATCCTGGCACGCGGAGGAGGCTTGATGGCCGTGGAGGCCCGTTTCGCCAAGGGCACGTCGATCGACGAGCACGCCCACCCGCACGAGCAGGTCAGCTATGTGGTCTCCGGCCGTCTCGTCGTGACGCTCGGCGGCCGGGAGGAGACCCTCGGGCCGGGAGATTCGTTCTACGCCGGGCCAGGTATGCCGCACGCGGTTCGCTTTCTTGAAGACTCCGTCGTCACCGACACCTTCACGCCGCAGCGGGATGACTTTCTCTAAGCGAGTCGAGGCCTACGGCGTACTGGAACTCCCCCGTTTTAGTGGACAATTAGTTAAGCTTCTCCCAGACTACAGGAGGGAGAGAAAATGGGAGAGAAACGAAGAACCTACCCGGAGGAGCTAAAGCGCAATGCCTTGGAGCTCCTAAAGACTTCAGAAAAGAG
>JAKQKE010000108.1 GCA_029560805.1 Spirochaetota bacterium | reverse complement strand
CGCGAGCGCGACGGTTTCGGGTGGTAGGTTGGCGTCGACCACGACCACCTCGGCCGCGTCGCCTGGCCCGAACCTGGAGGCCAGCTGGTCGGGGCCGAAAGCCTCGAGCGAATCCATCGCGGCTACCGCCCCGACCAGCGTGCCGTCGTGGTCGAGCAGGCAGACGTAGCGGGAGCACGGCTCAGACGGCAGGAACAGCGACGAGCCGACTTCGATGCCGACTCGCCTACAACCCTCGGCCAGGCCCGACGACTGTTCGTCGCCGCCGAAGACCGTGACCAGCTCGGTCGGCACGCCTAGGCCGGCCAGGTTCTCCGCTATATTGCGGCCGACGCCGCCGTGCGTGATGGACGCCTCGCCGGGATTCGAGTCGCCGGCCCGGTAGGGGCCCCGGCTACGCGCCTGGATATCGATATTAGCGCCGCCGTAGACGGCCGCCACCGGCTTGAACTCGCTCATGCTGCTCCTCGTCGTACCGCTCGTCTTGCCTCTCGGACCGGCTTGTTGTAGAGTATAGTCCGTATGTCCAGCATGGATCAACTCTTCGATCGGTTCGGCGACCTGCTCAAGTCCTGGGTTCAATCGGATCCGGGCTCGTCGCGCCCCTTCTCGGATCCCTTCGCGGGGAAATTCTCCAAGAGTTCCGGGGACCCGTTCCTCGACGACGCTATGGACGAGCTCGACGCGTTCCTGAACGACGACCGCGAGTCCCAGGAACGCCTGCGCCGCGAGCGCGAGGCGCGGGCTCGCGCCGAGGAACGCGCCGCGCGTCCGGCCGCCGCCTCCGGGCCTCCGGCCAAGCTCGTCGCCGCCTACAAGACGCTCGGCCTCGCCTACGGGGCTCCGTTCGACCAGGTCAGGGCCGCCTACAAGCGGCTACTCAAGGAACACCACCCGGACAGGCACGGTTCGTCGCCGGAGGCCCAGCTCAAGGCCACCGAGACGAGCGCGCGCATCAACGACGCCTACAGGATTATCGAAACCTGGCGCGACACCGGCACCCTGGGAGACGAATGATTTTATGCTCAAGCCAGCCCTTCCCGTTCCGATAGATAAAGAAGAAGACCAGAGGAGGGGGAGATCCAGATGACCCAGAATCCGCTCGCTGCCTACAAGGAAACCCGCATACGCACCGCCGGCCCGGGCCAGCTCGTCGTCATGCTGTACGAGGAGGCGGTCAAGCAATGCGACAGGGCGGTAGACTTCCTCGATACGGACCTCAAGAAGAAGCCCGCCAACATCGAGAAGGTCAACCAGGCGATTTGCAAGGTTCAGGACATCGTCACCGAACTGATGGCCAGCCTCGACTTCGAGGCCGGCGGCGACATCGCCCGCGACCTGTTCTCCCTATACGTCTATTTCAACCGCGAGCTGACCGAGGCGAACATCGCCAAGGACGTCGGCCGGGTCCGCGCGATCAGGGCGATGCTGGCCGAGCTGTCATCGGCCTGGGCCGTCGCGGCCACCAAGGCCCAGGGCTCGGGCGACGAGCGGCGCTCCGGCGTCAACATAGCCGGCTAGGCGCGCGGATGCCTCCCGACGGGAAGCTGTCCAGGCAAGAGCTGGACGAGCGGGTCGCCGTACTCAAGCGCTTCAGGGAACTGCTCGTCCGCCAACGCGACAAATTTAACGAATACATGTCCCTGCTCGAGCGCCAGCGCACCGACATCGAGTCGGGCGACGTCGACGCGCTCGTGGCCCACGTCGAGCTGGAGCAGGGCATCGTCTCCGAGATCTTCGCCGTCCAGAAGGTGATAGAACCGCTCGAGGACATGTACCGCTCGGCCTACCGCGGCGCCGAGCCCGAAGGCGTCGCCGAGCTACGCTCCACCCTATCCGAGCTCAAGGACGAGGTCGTCGTCAGGAATTCCGAGAACCGCGCTCTCCTCAAGCAGCGTATGGATATGTTGCGCCACGAGATCATGAGCGTGGGCAATCCATACGCCAAGCGGAAGAGCGTCTACGGCTCGGCCGCGGAGCCGCGAGCCCTCGACATACGGGGCTGAGCCTTACTCGGCCTTGCCTGACGGGCCGCATGCGCGTATCCTGTTCCGATGGAACCACTCTTCCTCCTCGATGCCTACGGCATCATCTACCGCTCCTACTTCGCGTTCATATCGAAGCCGCTACGTAACCCGCGCGGCGATAACGTATCCGCCGCCTTCGGCTTCTTCCGAAGCCTGTTCCAGTTATGGGACCGATACTCGCCCAAGGCCTTCGCGGCCGTCTTCGACTCGCGGGTGCCGACCTTCAGGCACGAGCGCTTCGAGGCGTACAAGGCGACGAGGCAGAAGACCCCCGAGGACCTGCACGCCCAGATACCGCTCGTGGAGGAGATCCTCGGCCTGCTCGGCGTTCCAACGCTACGGGCGGATCGCTACGAGGCCGACGATATCATCGCCGCGATTGCGGCCCGCTGCCGCGACGAGGGCCGTCCCTGCTACGTGGTCTCCGGCGACAAGGACCTGCTCCAGCTGGTCGGCGGTACGGTCAGGGCGCTCAGGCCCGACCGCGACCAGGGCTTCGTGCTCGTCGGGCCGGCCGAGGTCGAGGCGGAATGGGGCGTGCCCCCCGACCGCATCCTCGACTACCTGTCGCTGACCGGCGACCAGTCCGACAACGTGCCCGGCGTGCCCGGGGTCGGCGACAAGACGGCGCTCAAGCTGCTGACTGAATTCGGCTCCTTCGACGCGATATGGGAGCGGCTCGCCGAGGTCAAGCCCGACGGCCTCCGCAGGAAGCTCGAGGCCGGCAGGGACAGCGCCATGCTCTCGAAGGAGCTGATAACGCTAGCCTACGACGCCCCCCTGCCCGTAGCCTCGCTCGACGAACTGGCGGTCCCGTCTATCGACCGAGATGCGGCGAGCTCCGTGTTCATGCGCGAGGGTATGCGTAGCCTCGCGACGCGCCGCGTGGCCGACGGCCTCGACAAGCTCGAAGCGGCCGGGGAGCTGTTCGCGGCGGCGGGAAGCCAGGCCGGGTCGAGGCTCACGCCCGCCTCTCCGGATACCCCCACCGAGCATACGCCGGACGCGAACGGGGAGGCGGCCTCCGTATCGCCGACGGCGGCGAGGGGCCTACCCGAGTCCTACGGCCGCCCCGGAACCCACGAACTGGTCCTCGACGAGGCGGGGCTACGGCGCTGGGTCGACGCCGCGGAGCGCGCTGGCGTCTTCGCCTTCGACTGCGAGACCGACTCGCTCGACGAGATGCGAGCCATGCCGGTCGGCTTCTCGATAGCCGTGAGCCCCGACGCCGCCTGCTACGTGCCGCTCGCGGCCCCGGACGCGGCCTGCCTGAGCGCCGAGACGGTCAGGCGCCTCGTCGCCCCGCTCCTTGCCCGCGCGGACCTCGTCGTCGTGGGCCAGAACCTTAAATTCGATATGCATATCATGGAAAACTGGGGCGCCCCGATACACTGCGCCCCCTGGGACACGATGATAGCCGCCTGGCTCGTCGACCCGGAACGGGCCTCGCTCGGCCTCGAGGGCCTCGGGCAGGCCTACCTGGGCTTCGGCGGCACGCCCTACGCCGAGGTAGCGCCCAAGGGCACCCCCTTTTCATCGGCGCCGATAGCCAAAGCCGCCCCGTACTGCGCCGAGGACGCCTACATGACGCTCAGGCTCAAGGAAGCGCTCGAGCGCGAGCTGGCTGACGCCGGCCTATCGGAGCTGTTCGCCGGAGTCGAGATGCCGGTACTGTCGCTCCTGGCCAGGATGGAACGCGAGGGCATACTCGTCGACGCGGCCTCGCTCGAAGCCTTCGGCAAGGAGCTGGACGGTGAACTCGAGCGGGTCAAGGCCGAGACCTTCGGCCTCGTCGGCCACGAGTTCAACATGAACTCCCCGAAGCAGCTCCAAGAGATTCTGTTCGTCGAGCGCAAGCTGTCCACCGGCAAGAAGACGAAGACGGGCTACTCGACCGATATATCGGTGCTCGAGGAGCTGGCGCGCGAGGACCGGGTGCCCGAGCTGATCCTCCGGCACCGAGGCCTCCAGAAGCTCAGGAGTACCTACGTCGACGCCTTGCTGGCGCTGGCGGCCGACGACCCGCGCATCCGCACGCATTTCGTGCAGACCGGTACGGCGACCGGGCGCCTATCCAGCCGCGACCCCAATCTACAGAACATACCGGTCCGAGAAGAGGAAGGGCGCAGGATACGCAAAGCTTTCGTGGCGGCGCCCGGCAAGAAACTCGTCTCGGCCGATTACTCGCAGATCGAGCTGGTCGTGTTCGCCCACTTGTCGGGCGATCCCGAGCTCAAGAAGGCCTTCATAGACGGCGCCGACGTGCACCGGCGCACCGCCGCGCTGATCCTGGGCAAGGCCGAGGACGAGGTCCAGCAGTCGGAGCGGCGAGCGGCCAAGACCATCAACTTCGGCGTGATCTACGGCATGGGCGCCTTCAGGCTGGCCCAGGAGCTGGGCATACCGCGAGGCGACGCGCAACGCTTCATCGACGCGTACTTCGAGCGCTACGCGGGCGTCGCCTCCTTCATACGGGACACCGTCGAAACGGCGCGCCGGGACGGCTACGTGTCCACCCTGCTCGGGCGACGCCGCATGATCAGGGCGATCGACAGCCGCAACGCCAACGAGCGCCAGGGCGCCGAACGCGTCGCGGTGAACACGCCGATCCAGGGCTCTGCCGCGGATATCGTCAAGCTGGCGATGCTCAGGGTCGACTCGACGCTCAGGGAGCGCTTCCCGGCGGCCAGGATACTGCTCCAGGTACACGACGAGCTGATCATCGAAGCGCCCGAGGCCGAGGCGGACGCGGTGGCCGCCGCGGTGGCGGACGCCATGGCGAAGGCCTATACGCTATCGGTGCCGCTACGGGTCGGAGTCGAGAGCGCCTACTCGTGGGGGGACATGCATTGATACTGGGACTGACCGGCGGCTACTGCGCGGGCAAGAGCAGCGCGGCGGCAGCCCTGCATGAAGCCGGCTGGACGGTCATAGACGTCGACGCGCTCGGCCACGCCGCGCTCGAACGATCGGCGCCCGAGGTGGCGCGCCTGCTCGGGCCAGGGGCGCTCAAGGCCGACGGCGCGCCCGATCGCCGGGCGATAGGCGCGATGGTCTTCGCGGATCCGGTCCTGCTCGCCCGCTACGAGGCCATAGTCCACCCGGCGATGAACGCGCTCGTCGAGGAAGCCGTGAGTCGGGCCGGCCCCAGGGCCTGCGTCGACGCGGCGATCCTCTATCGCTTACCCATAGTCGCAGCCTGCGATACCATCATAGAGGCGCGCGCGCCCCTCGCCCTACGCCTGATCAGGGGCAGAGCCAGAGACGGCCTCGGCGCGCTCGCCATGCTGGGGCGCATACGAAGCCAGAGGCCGCTCCGCGACGCCGGGAAGGCCTGGAAGGGCAAGACCGTCGTCGTCTGGAACGCCCTAGGCGAGGATGGCTTCAAGCGCCGCGTCGTCGGCCTGGCCGAGCGGGCGTTCCGGTCGCTGGCCGCTGATCTCGGAGCCGTGGATCGGGAACCGGCCCCGGGCGCTTAACTGGAGGCGGGTCCGAGCCGATATTCGTAGTAGGCGCCATAGGCGCGCTCGTAGTGGAGGGGCTATGCCGATGGATACGAAGAAGGTTCTTTGGACGGTGCTCTGCGTCGTGATCGCGCTCGTCGTGGCGTCCGGCATGGCCCTGGCCCTGGCGTTCCCGCGCGCGGCCTCTCCAGGAGCGCCCGCCACGGTGGCGGCCGTCGCCCCGCCGCGCTCGCCCGCGCCCGATGAGTACCTACGCTCCATCGAACCCGCCCCCGTACCGTCCACCGTTCCGGCGCCGACGCCCGACGCGGCCGCCGCGAGCGGAGCCTCAGATATCATCGTCGTCTACGGCGACAAGCCCGCTCCGACGGCCCTGCCCGGCATCGCCCCGAGCGCGAGCGCTCAGGCGACGACGAGCCAGCCCGTACCGAAGCCGTACGCGCCTGCGCCAGCCTCGCCGGTCGCCTCGAAGCCCGCCGCAGCCCAGTCGTCCAGCTCCGCGGCTGCCAAGCCTGCCGCCAAGGCTCCGGTCACGGTAGCCGAATACTGGATACAAGCCGCCGCGTTCACGAGCCGGACCCGCGCCGACGACCTACAGCGCGAGCTGGCCGCCAAGGGCCTGTCCACGCTGATCACCGTCAAGGACCTCGACGGGGTAACCTGGTACCGCGTACGCATCGGCCCGTATACGAACGAGCGCGAGGCGAAGGGCTGGCTCGAGCAGATACGCGTAGTCGCCGGTTGCGCCGACGCCTACGTCTCGAAACAGACCGTCCAGCGCTCGAGCTAAAGGATACAATCGTGCCCGAAGAGAAGCGCAATTCCAGCCTGGCCAGGATCAACCTGCTCCTGCTCGGCTTCATCGCTCTGATCCTGGCCCTGGCGGCCCTCAAGCTCAGCGCATCGGTACTGCTACCGCTCATCATCGCCATCCTCCTGACCTTCGTACTAGAGCCGGTCGTCGTCCTCCTGGAGAAGATACGGATACCGCGGGCGCTAGGCGCCATCGTCGTCGTCGTGCTGATCGCCGCCGGCGTCTATATGGTCGGGGCCATCCTGTTCGGTAGCCTCAAGACCATCCTCGCCTTGTATCCGAAGTACGAGCTACGCTTCAACCACCTATACTCGCTCTTCGCGAACCTGTTCAACCTGCCCTACGACGAGCATATCAGCCTGTTCCAGAACCTCTGGGGCCAGCTGGGCGTCCGCGAGCGGGTACAGGCGCTCGCCTTGACCACCTCCGAGTCGTTCATGGGCTTCGCGACCGATACCGTGATGGTCGTGCTGTTCGTGGTGTTCCTGCTTCTCGAGATAGGCCACTTCAGGAAGCGCATCGAGCTGGCCTTCGAGGGCTTCATGTCGACGAGGATACAGCGCATCGTGGCCGATGTGATCAAGCAGGTGGCCCGCTACCTGAGTACCAAGTTCTTCATCAGCCTGGCTACCGGCGCGCTTGTCAGCATGCTACTGGGCTGGATAGGCATGGATCTCCCGATCATCTGGGGCGTCATTTCGTTCATACTGAATTTTATCCCGAACATAGGCTCAATAGCCGCCGGAGCCGGAGTCACGCTCTTCGCGGTCGTGCAGTTCTGGCCGCAGCCGGGACCGATTCTGGCGGCCTTCGCGACGATGCTCGGCGTCAACATGCTGCTCGGGAACATCGTCGAGCCGCGCGTCCAGGGCCAGAACCTCGGCCTGTCGCCGTTCGTCATACTCGTGATGCTGTCAGCCTGGGGCTGGCTGTGGGGGTTCGCAGGCCTGGTGCTGGCGGTGCCGATGACGGTCATCATCAAGATAGTCTGCGAGAACGTGCCCGGGCTCGAGGCGGTATCGATCATGATGGGCTCGTACCAAGAAGTCAAGAAGAAGCGCGGCGCCTAGCGAACCACAGAGGCGCAGGGGAAAACGAGAGAGCAAGGATGGATCCTTGCTCTCTCGTTTTTTTTTATCCGTGTATCTCAGTGCCTCTGTGGCAGGTTTCCTGGCAAGTACGCCTTACCTTACAGCAGGTGCTTCAGGATGAAGAACGCGCCGACTATCCAGGTAACGATCGAGATGTCCTTTGCCTTGCCGGTGATCGCCTTCAGGAAGATGTAGGACAGGATACCGAAGACGAGGCCCTCGGCGATGCTGTACGCCAGCGGCATCATGATGATGGTCAGGAAGGCCGGGATCGCCTCGGTGAAGTCCGACAGATCGATATCCTTGACCGGGCTGAGCATGAACAGGCCGACGAGGATGAGGGCCGGAGCGGTCGCGGCGCTCGGGACGAGCAGGAACAAGGGCGACAGGAACAGCGCGAGGCCGAACAGGATGCCGGTGGTCAGCGAGGTGAGGCCGGTGCGGCCGCCCTCGGCGACGCCGGAGGCGCTCTCCACGTACGAGGTGACGGTCGAGGTGCCGAGCGCGGCGCCAGCCACGGTGCCGATGGCGTCGGCGAGCAGGGCCTGCTTGACCTTCGGGATCTCGCCGTTCTTGCTTATAATACCGGCCTGGGTAGTCACTCCGACCAGGGTGCCGATCGTATCGAAGATATCGACGAACAGGAAGGTGAACATGACGACGACGAAGTCGAGAGTGAAGATCTGCGAGAACTCGAACTGCATGAAGAGCGGGGCGGCCGGCGCGCTGACCGGGCTCCAGCCCTTCGGTATCGAGGTCACGCCGAACGGGATGCCGATGATCGTGGTCGCGACGATGCCGATGAGCAGGGCGCCCTTGACCTTGAACGCGAGCAGCACGCCGGAGACGACGAGGCCGATGATGGCGACGAGCGGGGCGCCCTTGGTCACGTCGCCGAGCGACACGAGCGTAGCGTCGTTGTTGGCGATGATGCCGGCATTCTGGAGGCCGATGAACGCGATGAACAGGCCGATACCGACGGAGACGGCGTTCTTGATGTTCTGCGGGATCGACTTGACGATCGCCTCGCGGATATTGAAGAACGACATCAGGATGAAGATGATGCCCTCGACGAATACCGCGGTCAGCGCGAGCTGCCACGAGTAGCCCATCGTGAGGACGACGGTGAACGCGAAGAACGCGTTCAGGCCCATGCCGGGCGCGAGGGCGATCGGCAGGTTGGCCATGAAGGCCATCAGCAGGGTAGCGATCATCGACGCGAGGGCCGTCGCCGTGAACACGCCGCCGGCCGGCATGCCGGTAGCGCTGAGGATATCGGGGTTGACCGCCAGGATGTACGCCATCGTCATGAACGTGGTGATACCCGCCATGATCTCGGTCCGCACCGTGGTGCCGTGTTGCTTAAGCTTGAAAAGCTGTTCCACCTTTCAGCCTCCTTTGGTTTGTTTCGCCGTTCGAACGGCATAATCGGCATCAGCGTACGACGCAATGATAAAAACCGCAACAGATTTTTTTTTATTCATTATGTGGCGATTAGTGGCGTTTACTACGTTTTGGTTCGTTCCGACGAGCCTGACCGCACCGCGCTTGACCGCATCCCGCCTATGCGCTAAATAATGATTTGACAAGTCCGGGATTTGCTGTAACAATACTGAACACCCGCATTCACGGGACAGGCTACCAACTATGCTTAAGACCGACTACATCGACGTTGCCCGGGGACGTATACCCGCCGACCTCAACCTGACCGATTGCCGCGTCGTGGATTTCTTCCGCGGCCGCATCGTCGACAGGGCCGTGGTATCGATATACAAGGGCTTCATAGTCGGGATCGACGACGGCCTTATAGCCAAGTCGACGATGAGCCTCGGAGGCCGCTACCTCTGCCCCGGCCTGATCGATGCCCACGTGCATATCGAGTCGAGCCTGCTCTCGCCGGCAGAATTCGCCCGCGTGATCACGCCACGGGGCACGACCGCCATCGTGGCGGATCCGCACGAGATAGCCAACGTCCTCGGGCACGATGGCGTCAACTGGATGCTCAAGGCCTCGGAGGGCCTCCCCCTCGACGTCTACGTCATGGTGCCGTCCTGCGTGCCCGCCACGCACTTCGACACGGCCGGCGCCACGCTGTTCGCGTCCGACCTCGCCCGCTTCGCGCGAGACGAGCGCGTACTCGGACTCGGCGAGCTGATGAACTATCCCGGTCTGCTGGCCGGCGACCCAAGGGTCCTCGATAAACTGTCGCTATTCTGGGAAGCGGGCAAGGCCATCGACGGCCACGCGCCCGGCCTCTCCGGCCGCGACCTGTCGGCCTACGCATTATCAGGCATCAGGAGCGACCACGAGGCCACGACACCCGAGGAAGCCTACGAGAAGCTTGGGAAGGGCATGTGGATCATGGCCCGCATGGGCTCGTCCGCCCGCGACCTCGAGAACCTGATCCCCGCGATGGACGGAGAGAGCGTACGGCGCATGATGCTCTGCACCGACGACAGGCACCCGAACGACATAGTGTCCGAGGGGCATATCGACGCCGCCGTACGGGCGCTGGTCTCGGGCGGCGTGCCGCCGATCGACGCGTTGCGTATGGCCTGCCACAACCCCGCTACCTATTACGGTCTCAGGCGCTCCGGCGCCATAGCCCCGGGCTACGCCGCCGACCTCGTCGCGTTCTCCAGCCTCGAGGATTTCAGGGCCGAGCTCGTGCTCAAGGCCGGCGCGGTCGTAGCCGAGGGCGGCGTTCCGACGGCAGCCTACGAGCGGCTCGGCGGCTCCGCGGTAGTCCCGCCCCTGCGCGACTCGGTCAATATCAAGTGGCTCGAGGAAAAGGATTTTAGGATTCCGGACGAGGGCGGCGATGCCCGCGTCATCGAGTCGACGCCCGGATCGATCATAACCGGCGCGTCGTTCGAGCGCCCGACCGTGCGCGACGGCCTATGCGTATCGGACATCGAGCGCGACATCGTCAAGATATTCGTGATCGAGCGTCATACCGGCTCCGGGAACATAGGCAAGGGCTTCATCAGGGGGCTCGGCCTCAAGCGCGGAGCCGTTGGATCGACGGTCAGCCACGACTCGCACAACATGATCATTGCCGGCGTCGATGACGCCTCGATCTTCAAGGCGGCGCGCAGGCTCAACGCGATGAAGGGCGGCTACGTCATCACCGACGGAGACGAGGTGCTGGCCGAGCTGGCCCTACCGGTCGCCGGACTCATGAGCGACCGTCCTGCGGTCGAGGTCATAGAACAACTCGCCTCATTCGAAGATTTCTTCAGGATGGAGGGCATGCCGGGAGCCTCACCCCTCATGACCCTCTCTTTCATGGCCCTACCGGTTATCCCGGCCCTCAAGATAACCGACAAGGGGCTCGTCGACGTTAACTCGTTCGAACAGGTACCACTTTTTAGAATGCCTTGACGGCATCCGGCCGAATCCGGCGGCGCCTCCGGTACTCCACCCGCGTTCAGGAACGATGCCTTGCCATTGCTCCCGGGTCGTCCTTGGACTACAGTTATTATACACCACTAGCTTCTCACCATAATGCTCGTACACGTCTCGGGGCCCAGGCGATCGCGGGGTTACCCGCGACTTCAGGCGGACTCCTTACATCCCGCATACGGAAGGACCACGCATGATACGAACCATCAACTTCAGGCTCAACGAGAGCGAATATCACGTCAAAGTCAGGGAAGAGGCGCTGGCGCTCGATTGGATACGCAACGAGGCCGGGCTCAAGGGCACCAAGGAAGGCTGCCGCGAAGGCGATTGCGGCGCTTGCCTCGTCCTACTGGGCGGTTCGGCGCCCAGGCGAGACGGCGCGCCCGATGGCGCCGTCGAGTGGCGTTCCGTTACGTCATGCACCCTCGCGATGGGAGAGCTCGACGGCAAGCACCTGATCTCGATCGAAGGCCTGGCCTCGGCCGGCTTGACGCCGGTCATGGAGGCGATGCTCGACGAGGGCGCCAGCCAGTGCGGCTTCTGTTCTCCGGGCTTCGTGCTAGCGCTGACCGGCTTCCTGGTCTCGGGCGCCCGTGTCGACCCGGTCGAGGCCATGCTCGCCGTCGAGGGTAACCTCTGCCGATGCACCGGCTACGGCTCCATCCGGCGAGCCGCCGCAAAGCTGGCCGCCGATTTCGCCGACCTGCCCGCCAGCTTGGCCGAGCGGCTGACGGTGCTCGCCGGACGTCGCGTCCTGCCGGCGGGCCTCGCCGCGCTCATGGCTGAACCGCCCGTAGCGGCTATCTCGACCGATGCGGATAGCGCCGGCGAGGCCGTGGTCATCGGCGGCGGCACCGACTACTTCGTACGCAACCCCGACCCCCAGCCAGGCCTGGCTCCGTCGTTCACCTATCGCGGGCCGGAGGCCAGGTCGATAACCCGGCTCGAGCGCGACGGGAAACGCTACGTCAGGCTCGGCCCGGCGGTCAACGCGACTGATTTCTTCGGCTCGGCCATCGTACGCGAGGCCGCGCCGGGCATCGAGCGGCACGAACTGGACGTCGCGTCGCCGCCGATACGCAACCGTGCCACGCTGGCCGGCAACGTCGTCAATGCCTCGCCGATCGCCGACATGACCGCGATGCTCATGGCCCTCGGGGCAGAGCTCGTCCTGGCCGGCCCGAAAGGCGAGCGCAGGATAGCCCTCGAGAGGTTCTTCCTGGGTTACAAGAAGGTCGACCTCGCGGCCGGCGAGAGCGTGGCCGCGATCGAGTTCGAGGCCGGCTGGAGCCGCTTCGCCTTCGAGAAAGCGAGCAAGCGCGAGCGGCTCGATATTGCGACCGTCAACTGCGCCGTGGCCGTGCGCATGTCGGCCGATGGTTCGATAGCCGACGCCCGCTACTCGGCCGGAGGCGTCGCGGCCACGCCGCTCAGGCTGACCGTCGCGGAGGCCGCGATGCGCGGCAAGCGCCCCTCGGCCGCCCTCGCCAGGGAGCTCGGAGCGATCGCTGCCGGCGCCGGCAGCCCGATGAGCGACGTCCGTGGCTCGTCGACCTACCGCGTGCGCCTGCTCGAGCGCCTCGCCTGGGCCGCCTCCTGCAGGCTCTGGCCCGAACTCAAGCTTGAAGAGGAGCTGCTGGCATGAAGCGCAATCCCGATTCCGCCCTCAACGTGATGGGCAAGACCGCCTATATCGACGACCTGCCCGAGCCCCTGGATATGCTCCACGCCGCCATCGTCTGCTCTCCGAGCGCCCACGGGCGTTACGAGCGGCTCGATACCGCCGCCGCCCTGGCCTACGCCCCCGGCGTGCGGGTGCTGGAGGCCGTCGACGTGCCGGGACAGAACGAGCTGTCCACCTCGATTCCCGATGAGCCGATGCTGTCCACCGGCGACTGGCATTTCCGCGGCGAGGTGCTCGCCCTGGTACTGGCGCCGAGCCGTTCGGTAGCCAGGCGCGCAGCGGCCCTCGTCAGGCTCGTCGGACGGGAGGATCTACCGGCCGTCGTCGACCCGCGCGAGGCCTACGCCCGCGGCGACATCATCATGACGCCTCGCACCCAGCGCCTCGGCGACCCCGAGGCCGCCTACGCCGACTGCGACGTCGTCGTGACCGGCCGCGTCGAGTCGGCTGGCCAGGAGCATGTCTACCTCGAGACCCAGGGGGCGATCGCGTACCCCGACGACTCGGGCGGCGTGCGCGTCGTCTCGAGCACGCAAAGCCCGACCGGCGTCCAATCCATCGTCGCCCGCGTCCTCGGCCTGCCGATGAACAAGGTTGAGATCGAGACGCGCAGGCTCGGCGGCGCCTTCGGCGGAAAAGAAGACCAGGCCTCCGGCTGGGCCGCGCTCGCCGCCCTCGGCGCCTACCGTACCGGCAAGCCGGTCAAGCTGTACTTGAACCGGCGCGACGACATGACCAGCACCGGCAAGCGCCACCCCTACTCCTCCGACTTCAAGATCGGCCTCAAGAAGGACGGCACGATCCTGGCCTTCGAGGCCGACTACTATCAGAACGCCGGCGCGGCGACCGATCTGTCCCCGGCCATCATCCCGCGCACCCTGTTCCACGCGGCCAACGCCTACCATATCCCGAACGTCCGGGCCACCGGGACGATGTGCCGCACGAACCTCGTACCGTTTACCGCGTTCCGCGGTTTCGGCGGCCCGCAGGGCGTTTTCGTGATCGAGTGCGCCATCGAGAAGGCCGCCCGCGCCCTCGGCGTCGACCCGGTCGAGATCCAGCGCAAGAACTTGCTGTCCGAGGGCGACGTGTCCCACTACGGCATGAGGATGGACGACGTGCGCTCGCGCGACACCTTCTCGCGCTGCATGGATAAGGCGAAGTGGACGGAGCTACGCGCCGGGATCGCTGCCTATAACGCCGCCAACGCGTCCTACAAGCGAGGCGCCGCGGCGATACCGATATGCTTCGGCATCAGCTTCACGAAGATCATGCTCAACCAGGGCGGCGCCCTCGTCCACGTGTACAACGACGGCTCGGTCAGCGTCTCGACCGGCGCCGTGGAGATGGGACAGGGCGTCGGTAGGAAGATAGCCCTGGTGGCGTCCCGCGCCCTGGGGGCGCCCCTCGGTTCGGTCCGCGTCGAGAGCACCAGGACGAGCACAGTCGCCAACACGGTAGCCACCGCGGCGAGCACCGGTTCCGACATCAACGCGATGGCCGCCCAGGTAGCCTGCCTCGAGATCAAGAAGCGCCTCGTCGCGCTGGCCGCCAGGCTACTCGGCACCGTTCCAGAGACCGTCGACCTACGCGACGGCTACGTGACCGTCGGGGGTAAGGCCGACGAGCGACTGAGCTTCGCCGCGATCGTCGCCAAGGCCTTCGAGAACCGCGTCGACCTGTCCGCCCATGCCTTCTACGCGACGCCCGGCCTCCACTACGACATGAAGGCCGAGGCGGGCACGCCGTTCTACTACCACGTCTACGGCTGCGCCGTCGTCACGGCCACCCTCGATGTAATCAGGGGTACCTATCGCTTCGACGACGCGATCATCGTCCACGACATCGCCGAGTCGATCGACCCGCTCGTCGACCTGGGCCAGGTCGAAGGCGCCTTCGCCCAAGGGCTCGGCTGGGCCTGCCTCGAGGAGCTCAAGTTCGACGATACGGGCCGTCTGTTGGCGGACACCCTGTCCACCTACAAGCTGCCCGACGCGCATTTCATGCCGAGGATGGACGTCGAATTCTACGCGAAGCCGAACCCCAAGGTCGTGGCCAACTCCAAGGCCGTCGGCGAGCCGCCTCTAATCTACGGCCTAGCCGGCTATTTCGCGGTCCTCGACGCGCTCAAGGCCGCCAGGCCCGATGGCCCGTCGTTCCATGACCTGCCGATGACGCCGGAGAAGGCCATGCTTTTCCTGACCGGCGACCTCGGCGTCGCGGTGAAGGGGCTATGACCATGCTTATCAAGGGAGGCTTATGCGCACTTCCGGGCTCCGAGCGGCTCGAGCGGCGCGACCTCAGGATCTCCGGAGAACGCATCGTCGCGCTAGCCCCATCCATCGACCCGGAGCCCGGCGAGATCGTGCTCGACGCCTCGGCCCTCGAGGTCTACCCGGGAGCGATAGACCCGCACGTCCACTTCGACGAGCCGGGCTTCTCGCATCGGGAAGACTTCCGCCACGGGACGATGGCCGCCGCCCGCGGCGGCGTGACGACCGTGATAGACATGCCCTGCACGAGCCTGCCGCCGGTGACGAGCGCCGCCAACCTGCGCGAGAAGCTCGCGGTGATCGGCGACAAGGCCGTCGTCGACTTCGCGCTCTACGGCGGCGTGTCCGGCCACCTCGTCGAAGAGGCCCTAGCCCGCGACATGGAGGCGCTCGCTCCCGACGTGGTCGGCTTCAAGTGCTACTTCGTCTCTGGCATGGATACCTTCACTGCGGTCAGCCATTACGACTTCGCTCGAGCCGTCGCCAAGGCCGCCGAGCTCGGGCGCCCGCTCCTCCTCCACGCTGAGGACGCGGGTGTCGTGCTACCCGCGACCGCCGCGATGAAGGCCCGATCCGCTGCCGAACACCGGGAGCCGTCTTGGGCCGACTACGTCGACTCGAGGCCGGAGAGCGCGGAGACCGTCGCCGCGGCAGCCGCCGTCGCCCTGGCGCGAGGCCGCGAGAGCGCGCTGCATGTCGTCCACGTCGGCACGGCGGAAGCGGCCGAGGCCGTCGCCTCGAGCGGCGCCAGCTGCGAGACCTGCCCGCACTATCTGGCCTTCGATAGCGACGACTTCGCCGACAAGGGCTCGTCGCTCAAGACGGCGCCGCCGGTCAAGGCGCCGGGCCAGGCCGATAGGCTCTGGCGGCTCCTCGACTCGGGCGTCATTTCGTACGTCACGAGCGACCACGCTCCCGCTCCGGCGGCAGAAAAGCGGTCCGGGTCGGTCTGGACCGACTACGGCGGCATACCGGGCACGGGCACGCTGTTCCCGTACCTATACTCGGAGGGGCTCAGGGCCGGCAAGCTCGGGCTCGAGGCCTTCCTGCGGGCTACTTCCGGTGGAGCCGCGGCCAGGTTCGGGCTGTCCGGCGGAAAAGGCGCCATCGCCGTCGGCAAGGACGCCGACCTGGTCCTCGTCGACCCGGTAGGATCCTACGTCGTGCGCGGGGATGAGCTCCTGAGCAAGGGTTCTATTACGCCGTTCGAAGGCATGCGCCTTCGCGGCTCCATACGCCTGACGATGGTTCGAGGCCGAGCCGTATGGGACGCCGAGACGCGAGAGCGCTCGGCCGACCCGGCTGCCGGTGTCGTCGTCGCGGCAGGATACGGAAAACAACTACGATGGGGGTACCGGTGAGTAAGATCATGAAATCCATGCCGATGCGCGAACTGATGGCTCGGGTCGTCGGAGAATGGACCGAGCGCGACAGCGCCTACGACATCCCAGGGGCGCTCGTCAGGCGCGTCCTGGAGATAGAGTCCGGCTCGCCCGGCTTCAAGGTGAACGGAACGGCCATCGGCTTGCCGGTTGGACCGGCGGCCGGCCCGCACACGCAGATAGCCGCGAATATCGTGGCGGCCTGGCTGGCCGGTGCCAGGGTCTTCGAGCTCAAGACCGTTCAGGAGAACGACAGGCTCGACATCGAGAAGCCATGCATCGACGCCCTCGACGAAGGGCATAACGTCGAGTGGTCGACCGAACTGCTACTCGAGGAGGCCCGCGCCGAGTACCTGAACGCCTGGATAGCCGTCCACGTCCTCCGGGCCGCGCTCTGCGAGAAGCCCGGCGAGATCATGTTCAATATGTCGGTCGGCTACACCCTGGACGGTATCAAGGGCGAGCGGGTGAACGCCTTCATCGAGGGCATGCGGAAGCCCGCAGGCACTCCTATCTGGGAGACCGCGCTGGCGGAGGCCAAGGCCGCGGTCGTATCCCCGTCCTTCGCCGCCGCGTTCGGCGAGGCCGGCGCCAAGCGGGCCAGGCTCGTCGTCGAGGCGATGCCGAGCGCCCCGGTGCACTCGGTGACCCTATCGACGATGCACGGCTGCCCGCCCGCGGAGATCGAGCGTATCGGGGCGTATTTAATAGAAGAAAAGGGCTTCGACACGTATGTCAAGCTCAACCCCACCCTGCTCGGCTACGACGAGGTACGCGACATCCTCGACGCTACCGGCTGGCGGCGAATCGGCCTCAAGCGCCCGACCTTCGAGCACGACCTGCAGTTCGATGCCGCCCTCGCACTGATCGCCTCGCTACGCGCCAAGGCCAAGGCCAAGGGCGTACGCTTCGGCGTCAAGCTATCCAACACCCTGGCCAACGTGAACGACGGTAAGCGGATGCCCGGCGGCGAGCGCTATATGTCAGGCCGCGCCCTATTCCCGATCACCGCGAGGCTCGCGGCCAGGCTGGCCGCGGCGTTGCCCGAGCCGCTACCGTTCTCGTACTGCGGCGGCGTCAGCGCCCATAACGCCTTCGACTGCATGCAGGCCGGCCTCGGGCCCCTGACCGTCGCCACCGATATCCTAAAGCCAGGTGGATACCTCCGCCTCGAGCCGATAGCCCGGGAAGCCGCCCGTTCGCTCGCGGCCGGCGTACCTGCGGCTCCCGACGCGGCCCGCCTCGACGCGCTCGCCAAGGCGGCGCTGACGGACGCGGCCTATCGTGGCGACGCCAAGAAGGGCGAGGCCGTCATCAAGAAGAGCTTGCCGCAGACCGACTGCTTCGCCGCGCCCTGCGTCGAGGCCTGCCCCGCCGCGCAGAAACCGCCAGCCTATATGAAGGCCCTTGCGGCCGGCGACGCCCAGAAGGCCCTGAAGATAGTCCTCGCCGACAATCCCCTGCCTCATGTCACCGGCGTGCTATGCGACCACCAGTGCATGTACGCCTGCTCACGCGTCGACTATGAGGGCCCCGTGGAGATCCGTGATATGAAGCTGGCCTGCGCCCGCTCCGCGACCGTCCCGGCCGTCAAGAAGCCGGCGATCTCCGGCAAGGGCAGGACAGCGGTCTTCGGGGCCGGCCCGGCCGGCCTCGCCTGCGCCCACTACCTGGCGCTCGAGGGCTATCCTGTAACCATATTCGACACCGCCAGCGAGCCCGGCGGCGTACCGGCCAACGTGATACCCCGCTTCCGTATCGCCCGCGAGGACATCGCCGCAGATATCGACCGCATCAAGGCGCTCGGCGCGACCTTCGTCTTCGGCCATTCGGGCACGATAGACCGGATGGGCCTCGCGGCCGAGGGCTTCGATTCGATCGTGATAGCCACGGGCTCTCCCGTCCCGAGGGAGCTGCCACTCGACGGTTCCGGCGTACGCGTCGTCGACGCGCTCGATTTCCTGGCGGCGGCCCACGATGGCTCGAAGGAGTTCGACAGCTTCCACTCGGTGGCGGTCGTCGGCGGCGGCAACACCGCGATGGACGCCGCCCGCGTGGCCGCGAGGCTCCCGGGCAAACCGAAGGTGACCATCCTGTACCGCCGAAGCCTGGCCGAGATGCCGGCCGACCGCGAGGAATTCGAGGCCGCCCTTACCGACGGCGTCGAGTACGCCGAGCTGTCGCTGCCGGAGAGCGCTACCCCGGCTGCTGGCGGCGCTCCTTCATCCATCCTCGTGCGCGAGATGGAGCTCGGCGAGCCGGACTCGTCGGGCCGCCGAGCGCCGATACCGTCTTCACGGTCGCGGACCATCCCCTGTGACCTCGTCATCGCTGCCGTCGGCGAGAGCCCGGATCGGGCCCTGTTCGAGTCGCTCGGCGTCGAGCTGGACAAAAGCGGTCGGCCGGCAGTCGACCCCGAGACGATGGCCACGGGCGTGGCCGGCCTCTACGCGGCAGGGGACTCGAGGCGAGGCCCCGCGAGCATCATCGCCGCCGAGGCCGACGGCCGTAAGGCCGCCTACGCCATACTCAGGGCAGCCGGCGTCGAACCGAGCGCCGAGATCATGGCGCCTGGCCCGATCGACCGCGAGGCCCTCTCGCGCCGAGGCGAGATTCTGCCGGCTTTACCCGTAAACCACCCCAACTTCGCCAAGCGCGAGGCGGAGCGCTGCCTGTCGTGCGGCTCGGCCTGCCTGCGTTGCGTCGAGGTATGCCCGAACCGGGCCAACGTCGCCCTGCCGGTCGCCCCGGGAGCCGCGTTCAAACAGGCCATCCAGATCGTCCACGTCGATGATTTCTGCAACGAGTGCGGCAACTGCGGCTTCTTCTGCCCCTACGACGGCGAGCCGTACGCCGTTAAGCCCACCTTGTTCCGCGACGAGGCGTCGCTACGCGCCAGCGCCAACGCCGGCTTCGCGTTCGCCGGCCCGGCCGCCTCGCCGACGCTCGTGCTTCGAACCGCGCCGGGTACCGACGCCGCGATTACCATCGTGCCGTTCGCCGAATGGCGGCGGCGTTCGGAGACCGAGGCCTTACCGGCCATCGCTGCGGTGATACTCGACTCGCACGCGTACATGATAGCTGGAGGCAAGGCATGATCATTCTCGAGAACGTACGCATTCTCCATTTCCACCCGGGTTCGGTCTCGGGGCCGACCGATATAGCGATCGACGGCGGCAAGATCGTCGAGGTGGGCCGCGGCCTCGCCGCCAGGCATCCGGGCGCCGAGCGCCTGTCTCCCGGCGGCTACGTCAGCCCGGGCCTCGTCTGCTCCCACAACCACTTCTACTCGGCCCTGTCGCGCGGACTCATGGTCGCCATCCAGCCGAGCAAGGACTTCGCGCAGCAGCTCAAGAACATGTGGTGGCTCCTGGACCGCGCCATCGACGAGGGCATCACGCGGGCTTCCGGCCTGGCCGGGGCCGCGGACGCGGCGATGCTCGGCGTTACCTCGGTCGTCGACCATCACGCCAGCCCCGAGTTCATCGACGGCTCCCTTGACGCTCTGGCCGAGGGCTTCGAGACGGTCGGTCTACGCGGCGTGCTATGCTACGAGACGACCGACCGCAACGGCCGCGAAGGAGCTCAGGCGGGCATCCGCGAGAACGAGCGCTTCGCCCGCCGCGTCGACGACGAGCGCAAGGCCGGAGGAGACCCGCTCATCGAAGCGGCCATCGGCGCCCACGCGCCGTTCACCGTGGACGACGAGACGCTCTCCGGCCTGGCCGCGGCCTGCTCGTCGACCGGGCGCGGACTGCACATCCACGTGGCCGAGGATAAATTCGACGCGGTCGACTCGCGCTACCGCTTCGGCAAGGACATCTGCGTGCGCCTCGACGACGCGGGCCTCCTCGGCCCCAAGACCATACTCGGCCACGGCCTCTACCTGACGCCGAGCGAGGTCGAGTTGGTCAACGCGCGGGACTCGTTCATAGCGCACAATGCCCGGTCGAACATGAACAACTGCGTCGGCTACAACGACAAGATAGGCCGGTACCGCAACCCGGTGCTCGGCACGGACGGCATAGGCTCGGACATGCTCGAGGAGGCCTGCTTCGCGTTCTTCAAGCACCACGACGCCGGCGGCACGCGATGGATGGACGCCTACCTCGAGATGCTCCAGAACGGCAACAGGCTGCTCGAGCGATACTTCCCGGGCAAGCGCTTCGGCCGCGTCGAGGCCGGCTACGAAGCCGACCTGACGTTCTGGGACTACGACCCGCCTACCCCGCTCGAGAGCGGCAACGTGGCCGGGCACGTGGCCTTCGGCATGGCCTCTAGGATGGTCTCCGGCACGATGGTGGCCGGACGATTCATAGTCAAGGACAGGAAGCCGGTATTCGACGCCGCGGCCATAGCGCAGCGCGGACGCGACGAGACCAGGCGATTATGGCAGCGAATGGAGGAAAGGAAATGAGCGTGCAGAACGGTAAGGAAATCAGGGCCAAGGCCGAGGCGTACAAGGACTGGACGGCGCAGAACCTCTCGAGCATCATCAAGGTTCCCGCGATGAGCAACAAGGAGAAGGAGCGCATCATGTTCCTCAAGGGCATGTGCGAGAAGGCCGGCTTCGACGAGGTACGCATCGACGGCCTCGGCAACCTCCTGGCCCGCGTCGGCTCGGGCAAGAAGATCCTCGCGATCGACGCCCACATCGACACCGTCGGCATCGGCGATCGCTCGCAGTGGAAGAAGGACCCCTTCTCCGGCGACATCGAGAACGGCCTCGTCCACGGCCGCGGCACCTCGGACCAGACCGGCGGCGCGGCCGCGATGATCACCGCCGGCCGCATCCTCAAGGAGCTCAAGTACGCAGGCGATTATTCCGTCTGGTTCGTCTTCTCCATCATCGAGGAAGACTGCGACGGCATGTGCTGGAAGTACCTGATCGAGGAGGAGAAGTTCGTGCCTGACTTCTTCGTCTCCACGGAGCCTACCAGCCTCCGCCTGTATCGCGGCCACCGCGGCCGCATGGAGATGGAGGTGCACCTGAAGGGTGTCTCCTGCCACGGTTCGGCCCCCGAACGCGGCGTCTCGGCCGCCTATAAGGCCGCCCGCGCCGCCCTCGCCATCGAGGCGCTCAACGCGGCCCTCAAGCCGGACGACGACAACTTCCTGGGCAAGGGCACGGTGACCGTGTCGCAGATGAAGGTGCAGGGCCCGTCGCAGTGCGCCGTGCCGGACGAGGCCATGCTGTACCTGGACCGCCGCCTGACCTGGGGCGAGACCAAGGACCTGGCCATCCAGCAGGTCAAGGACGCCGTCCTGGCCGCCGGCGTCGACGCCGTCGAGGTGACCATGCCCGAGTACGCCATCCCGAGCTGGACCGGCAAGGACTACCGCCAGGAGCTGTACTTCCCGACCTGGAAGTTCCCGGCCGATCACCCCTTCGTCAAGGCCGGCGTCGCCGCCCACGAGGCCGTCTTCACGGCCGCGCCGGTCGTCGATAAGTGGACCTTCTCGACCAACGCGGTAGCGGTGGCCGGCCGCCACGGTATCCCGAGCATCGGCTTCGGCCCCGGCGACGAGAACCAGGCCCACGCCCCCAACGAGATCACGCGCGTGGACGACCTCTGGAAGGCCGCCGCCTTCTACGCCGCCCTCCCCTACGCGCTGGAAGAGGCCAAGTTATAGAAATTTAAAACCACGGAGACACGGAGACACGGAGAAGAAAGAGAAAGAAGAGGAGCAAGAGATGATGAATGCATCGAAGATGAAGAAGCAACCTTCTATCTCTTTTCTTACATCCTCCCCTTGTCTACCTCTGTGCCTTCGTGCCTCCGTGGTTCAAGTTCTCTATTAAGCGAAGGAGTATACGGTGAGGTGGTTTTATAAGTGCCCCGGGTGCGGGGCGGAGTACGAGATCGAGCCCGGCCGCTACCTCTGCGACGCGTGCGCCGCGAGGCAACGGCCTGACCGACCGCTCGAGGGCGTACTCGAGTGCGCCTGGGAAGGATCCTTCGCGGGCAGCCCTGACGATATCCCCCTCCCGGTAGCCAAGGAGCACCTGCCCCCGCTGCCGGTCGGAGACACCCCGCTCTGGGAGCCGCACCGACTGCGCGCGGAGACCGGCTATCCGAGGCTGTTCCTCAAGGACGACACCTGCGAGCCGACCGGCTCGTTCAAGGACCGCGCCTCGTACCTCGTGGCGGGCTTCGCCAAGGAACGCGGCATAACCGAGATAGCGCTAGCGAGCACCGGCAACGCCGCCTCGAGCATGTCGGGCATCGGCGCTGCCGCCGGACTCAAGATAACGGTGTTCCTTCCGAAGAAGGCTCCGGTCGCCAAGCGCGTCCAGGTGCTACAGTACGGCGCGGAGCTCCGCGAGGTCGACGGCACCTACGATGTGGCGTTCGACCAGTCGCTCGCCTACTCCAGGGAGACGGGCGTGCTGTCGCGCAATACCGCGTACAATCCACTGACCATCGAGGGCAAGAAGACCGTCAGCTTCGAGCTGGTGCGCGACCTCGCCCGCGCGCGGGAGCACGAGGCGAAGCGCTCCGGGCACCTCGCCGAGCTCGCCAAGAAGGACTACGTGGCGCCGGACCACGTCTTCGTGCCGGTAGGCGACGGCGTGATCATAGCCGGCGTCTACAAGGGCTTCGAGGACCTGGTCAGGCTCGGGCGCATCCAGAAAGTACCGACGATCTGGGCCTGCCAGGCCGAGGGCTCGAGCGCCATCGCGCGCGCCCTGGCCGCCGGGGACTTCGGCGAGCCCGTGCCGAGCGACACGGTAGCGGACTCCATTTCGGTGGACGTACCGCGAAACGGCGCCCACGCGCTCGCGAAGCTCAAGGCGCACGGCGGCAAGGCCGTCGTCGTAACGGACGCGGAGATACTGGCGGCCCAGAAGGAGCTAGCGGCCAAGGCCGGGCTCTTCGCCGAGCCCAGCTCGAGCGCCGCGTGGGCCGGCTTCGTCAAGGC
>JAKQKE010000067.1 GCA_029560805.1 Spirochaetota bacterium | reverse complement strand
TCCGTCTCGGGGTACCTGTGGAGATGGCCGTCTACCCGTGGCCGCGGTGCCAGTACATGGTCGAGGAAGGCCTGGCCGACATGATGGCCACCATCCCCACGGCCGAGCGCCGCGATTACGCAGTAGTCGTCGATACGCCGATCTGGATCAAGAGCTACAAGCTTTACGCCGCGCCCGGGCATGCGGCGCTCGAGGCGATGAGCCGCATGAGATCCGTCGAGGACCTGAAGCGCTCGGGGTTGTCGGTGATCTCCTACCTGGGCAACGACTGGTCCAGGGCGACGCTGGAGCGCTCCGGCGTGAGGACCATCAACGCCGGCTCGGTCGAGGGTATGTACCGGATGCTCTTGGCTGGCCGGGCGGACGTCGCTATCGAGGACCCCATCCTGGTGGAGAGGACGCTTGGCGCTCTCGGCCTGTCGGGTAGGCTGGTCGAGACCGATGGCATAGTCGAACAGAGCGCGTTCCACCTGATGCTAAGCAAGCGCTCCCCCTTCGCTGGGCTCGTCGACGAACTGGACGGCGCCTTGGCCGAGATGCGGGTCGACGGTACGATAGAGTCCATCATGAGCCGTTATCGCTAGGCTCGATCTTCCAGGCGCTCAGCACGGATCGTATCGCCTCCGCCAGGCGTTTCCTGTCCCAGGGCTTGCCGAACACCGCGACGAGCGACTCCAGCTTCCGGAATTCTTTCATTTCCTCCGGATCGGCGTTTCCGCTGATCATGATGGCCCGAATGTCGGGGTAACGATCATGGACTATCCTGAGGAACTCGTCGCCCTTGATGCCGGGCATGAGCCAGTCGGAGATGATAAGGATGACGCGCACGCCTTCCGCCTCCAAGGACTCGATCGTCGCGAGGGCCGCCTCGGCGTTCATCGCCCGCTCGTAGGCCAGGTCGGTCCCGAAGGTGCGCTTGAGTTCCTGTACCAGCGATAGCAGGATGATGGGTTCGTCGTCGACGCATAGGATGGCGCCTTTTTTCACTGTACCCTCCATTTTAGAATGCGCTCAGGTGCCGGCGACGAGCGGCAGTTCGATATGGAACTCCGTATGGCCCGG
>JAKQKE010000063.1 GCA_029560805.1 Spirochaetota bacterium | reverse complement strand
TTCAATAATCGCCGCCTTCTCGAACCGATAGGTAATATTCCCCCAGCGGAGCTTGAGAAGGCATACTATACTAGGCAAGACGGTCTGGCCGTGGGAGCCGGACTCACATAACCAGTACTCCGGTAAACCCGGGGCGGTTCAGGCTGTCTCGTTGCCGTTCAGGTCAGTCGCCGTCACGGCCACGGTCTGGCTCCCCGAGAGGTCCGAGACGTCGAGTCTTGTCGAGAACGCTCCCTTCGCGTCGATGTGGAGGGCTCCCGTTATGGCCGAACCGCGTATCTCGTACGCGACCGAGGCTATCTCGGCAGTGGAGGTGTCGTCCGAGGATTCCGCCACGTACCCGGCGAGCGTAACCAGCGTGCCGTACTCGTCCCGCTCCTGCGGCGAGGTGATGGCGAGGAACGGGCCCTCGGCGTCGGGCGCCAGGGTCAGGGAGGCGCTTCCCACGTTGCCGTTCCTATCAGTCGCCGTTACGACTATGGTTATCTGGCTGTCGTAGTCGGCCGTCGCGAGGGTAAATGAAAAGCCGCCGGAGCTGGAGACGTCGAGTTCCAGGGCTTCGTTCTCCGCCCCGTCCAGGTAGTACGCAACCGACGATATATATGAAGAGAATGCGCCTGCGCGGGGCTGGCCGTCGCCGTCGTAGTCCACGACGGACCCCGTAACGGTCAGCGACGACTTGAAGGCCGCGCTTGCCGCGGGCGCCGTGAAGACTACCTCCGGCGCGTTCCTATCCTCCAACAGGGAGAGCGTGGAGGCGTCGAAGGGGGAGGGGCAGCCGGAAAGGAAGACTGTCGCCGATAAAACTGTATGAAACGCACAGCGAAGTATTACGGAACGTTTTAACAATCTCATATTGACTCCTCGCGGCTAAGTAGCCGTTTGATGACTCTTCTATGATATTAAGGACCTCTGACCACGTTATTTCTTGCCGTGCACAAGTATAGCACCATAAATTTTTGTTGTACTATGAAGTATTGAAATTTTAACAAACAGCTTCGCGTCGTCTGAAGCCTGCGCGCGACGTCCCAAGCTACTATGCGTCCGCCGAAAGGCGGTGCCGCCATCTCGCTGTCGGCCATCTCGTCATCGGCCGCGCTCCGGGCGGATCCATAATCCGCGCCGGAGACTGATGCCGTTCGATTGCATATTGCGCGAGCAGGATGATTTCCCGATAGGGACGCGCTCTATTCGTTCCGGCGTCGCCGACACGAGGCCGTGCGGCTAGAGTATCGTCCGAACGACCGCGACGACGACAGCTATCCAGATCGCCGCGAAAGCCAGGGCAGCAACCCAGTTCGACTTGAACTTGATCGGCTCGCGGTCGGCGTGCTCCCTCGCGGCTTCGAGTAGCTCGGGCGGGATGAGCCGTATCGACAGGGCTATCAAGGCGGGCAGGATGAGGAGGTCGTCCAGGTAGCCCAGGACGGGTATGAAATCGGGGATCAGGTCGATCGGGCTCAGGGCGTAGCCGAGGGTGATGATCAGGACGATCTTGCCCGCGATAGGGGCGCGGGGGTCGCGGTACGCGTAGTAGAGGGCCGTCAGCTCCCTCTTGAGCCTCGCGGCCCGGGCCTTCAGGGCGTCGAGCATGGGCCATGATACCCTATGCATAAGGTTCGTAACACTGGCCAGCGCTTCCATTTCCCGGCCATATACGCTATAGCTTTTCGCCAGATTGTACTCGTCAAGGATAACGGATGAATCCAACTACTCAGTCGAACGGTTCCCCTAAAATGCCCCTGAGGGCCCCCCTCTGGATCGCGGTCTATGTCGTGGCCATGAGCGCGTTCGAGTCGCTCGTACCCGAGGCAGCCGTGGCGCTCTGGAGGGCGCCGTTGGTGGCCGCGCTGTCGCTCGCCCTGGTCATAGCCCTACGGAAGCGCGACGCGTTCGCGTTCTACGGCTTCGTACGGCCGAGGCCCGGCGCTCTGCGGGCCGCGCTCTACGGGCTACCCCTCGTCGCTTTAGCGACGGTTAACCTATGGCATGGCGTCACGCTACGTTACGGCCCGCTGGAGACGGCGGCCTACGTGGCGGCGATGGTCGGCGTGGGCTTCCTGGAGGAGACCATCTTCCGAGGACTCCTGCTCAAGGAACTCCTGCGTCGTTCGGAGCGCCTTGCCGTCATCGTTTCGAGCGTCACCTTCGGGCTCGGCCACATCGTCAACCTGCTGTCCGGGGCAGCGACGTTGGACACGGCGGCGCAGGTCGTGTACGCGATAGCCGTCGGCTTCATGCTGTCGGTCTTCGTGCTCCGGGTCGGCTCCATCCTGCCGTGCGTCGCGTTCCATGCTTTGTTCAACTCGCTTTCGGCCTTCGGCGTAGAAGGCTCCGATCGGGACTCGCTCGTCGTCGCGGGAGCTATCACCTTACTGGCCCTGGCGTACGCCGTACGCCTGTGGCGCATGCCGCGTCGCGATCCTAGAAATTGATTGCATGTATCATGTATACTCCGTTACCTCCCCGGAGCGGGAGCGGATGGTAGCGGAGGACGCATGCGCATAGAGTCGTGGTTCCTTTCGAAGTATAGCGTCGATGATAGCATCGGGCGCAATAAAGCGCGTATCTTCATGTATTACAGCTTCCTGATGCTGTTCCTGCTCTGCTTCATCCCCATCGGGTACCTGGTCCTGGGCGTCTCGCCCGACGTGACGCTACGCGGCGGCGCGGGCGCGCTGGCCATCGCCGTACTCGTCATAGTGAGCCTGGTATTCCTACGAGCCGGTCGGCTCAAGGCGGCTATTTATTCCTACCTGATCAGTACGGTCCTGATCGTATCCGCGGTCAGGATCTACGGCGCCTTCACCGACCCGGAGACGGCATTCACGGCCTATATCTACTACATGCTCTACATCATCGTCTTCGTCGCGGCCTTCGGCGAGCGCGCGCACGTCGCGCCGGCGGTCGTCGTCTTCATCCTCAACAACGTGGCGACGCTCCTCATCGTGCGGCGCGCCGAAGGCATCAGCGCGGCGACGGCGACCGGCTTCGTCAACGGCACCATAGGCATGGCCATCACCGGCGTCTCGGCCTTCTCCCTGGTCAGCCTGATGGATTCCTATACCGGACGGCTCCGGGCCAACGCCGAGGCCGCGTCGACGAAGATGAGAAAGATCGAAGACGCCGTCTCCACGGTGCGCGACGGACTCGACGTCGGCGAGCGGCTCGTGTCGGAGGCCACCTCGATGGCTGAACGCCTCGAGGACATCGACCGTAGCCTCAAGGCCAGCCAGGGTAGGCTGGCCTCGCTCGTCAACGACATCGCCGAGGCCAAGGACGCCAACGACGAGATCGTCAAGGCCAGCTCCGACCTCGGCGTCTCCAGCGCCTCGTACCGCGCCATCTCGGTACAGGCCTCGGCCGCGGTGAATCAGATGACCGCGTCGATCCAGGAGATGTCGTCGATCACCGGGCGCGGCAACAGTAGCATGGAGGGCCTAGCCGACAGCATCTCGAGAGGTGAGGCAGCCGCCGAGCTGTCGTCCGAGTCGATGGATAGGCTGTCGGGCAACGCCGACTCGATCAGCTCCATCGTCGACGTCATAACCGGCATAGCCAGCCAGACGAACCTGCTCGCGATGAACGCCGCCATCGAGGCGGCCCACGCCGGCGACTCGGGCAAGGGCTTCAGCGTCGTTGCCGAGGAGATCCGGCGCCTGTCCGAGGAGACCGCCGAGAACATCAACGCCATCACCGAGGGTCTCAGGGCCTTCATGGAGGACCTCGGCCAGGCGAACGAAGCCAACGGCGGGATAGGCAAGGCCTTCTCCGATATTGGCCAGCGCGCCGCCGAAACGACCCAGGCCTTCTCGGAGATTATCGCCGGTCTGAACGACCTCGGCGGCGGCACCGCGGAGATCGACCGGGCTGTGGTCGCCGTTGTCGAAGGCTCCTCGAGCGTCGCCGCTTCCGTCGGCTCGGTCGATGCCAAGGTGGCAGGCAACAACGCGGCCATCGACTCGGTCAGGCGGCTGACCCTGGAGGCCCGGCGCGACCTCGAACTGATCGCGGCCGGCTTCAACGACCTCCTGGAGCGGTCTGCCACGGTCAGAACGCTCGGCGACCGTAGCGGCGCCTGCATGCGGGACCTCGACGAGGCCATCTCGGGCCTCCGGCGTTAGGAGGCGGCTCCTAAGCGGCTAGCCGCCGATAGTCCGAACTTGACTGCGTCGCCCTCCTGATCCACACTCGTAGCATCGATTCTCCATGGAGAAAGGATATAAAATGGAAGGCAAGTTACGAGTCCTCATCGTCAACGGCAGTCCCAAGGGCGAGCACAGCCTGACCCTGCAGCACAGCCTCTACATGCTCGGACAGGAGCCGGCCGTCGAATGGACGGTGCTCCAGGCCGGCGAGGCCCTGAGCCCCATCGACTACGACGAGTCATGGCTACGCGCGGCGATCGACGAGATCGAGCGCGCCGACGCGATCCTCTGGAGCACGCCGGTCTATACCATGCTGGTGCCCTGGCAGCTCCTACGTCTCTTCCAGCTCGTCAAGGAAGCCGGACGGAACGCCGTCTTTAAAGGCAAGTACGCGACGAGCATGATGACCTGCTTCCATTATTACGATCACCTGGCCGAGGCCTGGTTACGCGCCACCTGCGAGGACCTCGGCATGGCCTATATGGAAGGCCGCACGGCCGACAACATGGACATGCTCCGCAACGACCACCGCGCGAGCATGCGCTTCTTCATGCGCGAGTTCGTCGAGGCTTGCCGTTCGCGGTCGCCGCTCGAGCGGAAGTACGCGCCGCTATCGGATCGGCCGTCGCCGCGCTTCGAGCTGGCCGCTACCGGCGCCATCGCGAAGGACGGCCAGAAGGCCGCGCCGAGGACCGTGCTCCTGACCGACGAGTACCGCAAGGACGGCAACCTGTCGCGCATGATCGACGCCTTCGTCGACGCCTATCCGTATCCGGTCGAGGTCGTCGATATCAATGACTTTCCCTACGAGGCCGGCTGCCACGGCTGCCTCCGCTGCGAGCTGGTCGGCGAGTGCGACCGCAAGGACGGTTTCCAGGAATTCTACCTGAACCTCGTCGATACCTGCGACGCCCTGGTCTTCGGCATGAACCTCGAGGGCCGGTACCTGCGCCCGGTTTGGAAACTGTTCCTGGACCGGACCTTCTCGAATGGTCACCGCACGAGCATGATGGGCAAGCATACCGCCTATCTCGTCGCCGGGCCCCTACGCTCGCTCCCGAACGTACGCCAGTTCCTCGAGGGCAAGGACAACGTCGGTCGCGAGAACTGCATGGCCATCATAGGCGACGAGTACGACGACTCGGCCCTGCTCGGGCGCCTCCTCCGCGACGGCGCTGTCCGGCTGGCTCGCGCCATCGACGGGCGCTACCAGAAGAGCGTCAACTTCCTCGGCTGGGGCGGCCTCAAGATCTTCCGCGATCTGATCTACGGCATGCGCGGCGTGGTCCGGGACGACCATCGCTTCTATAAGACGCACGGCCTGTACGACTTCCCCCAGAAGGATATACCCAAGCAGCTGTTCAACCTCGCCATGGGTCTCGCGTTCACCCTCAAGCCGGTACGTGTCCAGGCCTTCGAGCGCATGCCCTCGATGTACATACTGCTCCATAAGCGCATCGTCGACTCGGGGAAGCCGTAGGCGATTCCCCCGGGCGCCTTACGTCGCTATACTGGCGTCGTAAGGTGGGGCACCATGCGCGAGATCGAGGCGGCCGCTATCACCGAAGCCGTCAGGAAACTGTGTATAGAGGCGAACTACGTCCTGCCGGCGGACGTGCGCGGGGCGCTCGAGGCCGGGGCCGAGGCCGAGGAGTCGCCCGTCGGTCGGGCTATCCTCGCCGACATACTCGAGAACGCCGACCTAGCGGCCGCCGACCGCATGGCCATCTGCCAGGACTCAGGCTTCGCCGTATGCTTCGTGGAGCTCGGGCAGGAGGCGGCAGTGGTCGGCGGCGACTTCGAGGCCGCGATACACGAGGGCGTGCGCCGAGGCTACGCCCAGGGCTACCTGCGCGCGTCCATCGTCGACGATCCCGTCTTCGAGCGCCGGAAC
>JAKQKE010000021.1 GCA_029560805.1 Spirochaetota bacterium | reverse complement strand
CTGTCGCGCATCCTCCAGCTCGGCCCGACGCACCTGGTCTATCCCGGCGCCACCCATACCAGGCGGGCCCACTCCATAGGCGTTTTCGAGCTGGCCAAGCGATCGCTCGCAACCGTGCTGTCGCGCTCAGGCCCCGTAGCCGGGCTCGACGGGGCCGCGGCTAGGGGCTTCCTCGTCGCGGCGCTCTGCCACGACCTCGGGCACTTTCCGTACGCCCATTCCCTCAAGGAGCTGCCGCTGCGCGACCACGAGAGCCTTACGGCCGACATCGTGCGCGGTAGCCTGCGACCGGCCGTGGAAGCCGCCGGCGCCGATCCCGACTTGGTGGCGGCCATCGTCGACCAGGGCCTGCCGGCTCCGGCCGGCTCGAGCGCTGTCGCGCTCCGGCTGTTCCGCTCGATGCTATCCGGCGTGCTCGACCCGGACAAGCTCGATTACCTGAATCGTGACGCCTGGGCCTGCGGCGTGCCCTACGGCCAGCAGGACGTCGACTTCGTGCTACAGCGGCTGGGGCTCGACGAGTCGGGCCGGCCCGGGGTGACCGAGCGCGGCGTGATGGCCGTCGAGGCGCTGCTGTTCTCCAAGTACCAGATGTACCGGGCGGTCTACTGGCATAAGACGGTGCGCGCCGCGACGGCGATGATCAAGAAGGCGGTCATCGTCGCGCTCGACGACGGCGCGGTCGAGCCGGACGAGCTGTACGGGCTCGACGATGGCGGCTTTTACTCGCTGATGGCCGGGCCGGGGCGGGACCGGAGCGGTCTCATCGCGTCGGTGCTCCACGGGGCGGTACTCAGGCCCTGCCTGGAACTGGCCTTCGACCCTGGCCTGGTCGCGCACGCCCGGGCCGCAGACCTGAGCCTCCGGCCGCGCCTCGAGGAAGCCATAGCCGGGGACGCCGGCGCCGAAACGGTCATCGTCGACGTACCCGAGCCCATATCTTTCGAGTCCGACCTGCCTATAATCGGGACCGGCTCCGGCTTCTCCGACTACGCGACGGTATTCAGGCCCGAGGTGGTCGCGTCCTTCACGCGTTCGCTGCGGGTGATACGCGTCTTCTCCGACGGCTCTCCCGAGCGCGTCTCGGCCGCCGCCCTGGAAGCGCTGGGCGGCCGGTGAGCGCTGCCTGGGAGCCGTCTCCGGAACTCGTCGACACGGCGGCGGGGCGGTGGATGGGTTACGTTAAGCGCTTCATGGCGGCCGCCGGATCCGGTACCCATCGCTACGGGCTGATACGCGACGGAGACTCGGTCCTCGTCGGCCTGTCCGGCGGCAAGGACTCGCTGGCCCTGCTCCTATTCCTCGAGCTGCGCAGGCGGCGGGTCAAGGACCGTTATACGCTCAAGGCGGCCCGCGTCGACTGGGGTGAGCCGCCCGCCGCGCCGGAGGATGAGGCGGCGCTCGCGGCGTTCTGCGCCTGGCTCGGCGTGCCGTTCTTCGAGGAGCGCCGGCCGATGCCCGAGTCGCTGGCCGAACGGGGCTTGTCGTGCTACGCCTGCTCGAGGGAGCGGCGGCGCGTCCTGTTCGAGCTGGCCGAGCGCGAGGGCTGCGGCGTCGTGGCGCTCGGGCATCACCTGGACGACTTCGCCGAGACGGCGCTGATGAACGTGTGCAAGCACGGCCGGCTCGACCCGATGCGGCCCCAGGCCGTCTTCTTCGGGCGCTTCAGGCTCGTTCGCCCGCTCTGCGAAGCGCGCGAGTCGGCCCTGAGGGCGGTGGCGACCAGGCTCGGCCTGCCGGTCGTACGGAACCGTTGCCCCTTGGCCGACTCGAGCCAACGCCGGGCCTACAAGGCGGCGCTTGCGGAACTCGCTAAAATCGATACACTGGTACGGGAGAACGTATGCAAGGCGGCGTCGATGGCGGCGTCGCCCCCGGAGGAATCGCATGGAGATCCATAACCTGATGGAAGACCTCGTCGTCAAAACGGTTGACGAGCTGTTCGACGCCGAGGCCAAGGGCTCGACGAGCGCGTGGTGTACCTGCAGGCAATGCCGCATGGACGTAGCCTGCTACGTTCTCAATCGCCTCAAGCCGGAGTACGTGCTGTCCGGGCGGGGCGTCGCGTACTCGGAGAACGACTACGGAGAGAAGCTACAGCGAGTCGCGGACGTCGTGTCCCTGGTCAAGGAGGGCTGGTCCAGGATCAACGCAGCCCCGCGCCCCCATCACCACTGCGGACCTGGCGGCGACGAGGGGTCCTCCGGCCAGGTCAAGGGGCCGGCCTTCAACCTCAGGCCGATCATGGGGCGCCTGTTCAATGGCGACAATTTCGAGCCCATCGTCGACGCGGAGGTGTCGCTCGTCGACGAGGCGGGTCTGGTCATGATGATAGACGATAATTGGAGCAATCCGTACCGCCTGGCCAGGAACACCAACGGTACCTTCACCTTCTGGCCGCGGCCAGTACCATGCGAGCGGGCGGGGGAGCGACGACGCTTCTCGATGACCATAACGGCGAGCCCCGAGGGTTTCGAGGAGCTGTCGCATCATATGGAATTCGAGCTCAGCTCCGACGAGGCGCCCGTCTACCAACTATCCACTCAGTCGGCTCGCAGGCTCCAGGACCTGTACGTGTTCGCCAAATAGCGGCATTGACTACCGTACCCTCAGCTCCCTGAGCTCGGCCGCTGGCACCAGGTCCAGGTACTGGAGCACGTCGAGCTCGCCTCTCTCCTCGACCCGCCTGATCTTGAACACGCGGTAGGCAATCATCCTGTCGCTCGGCGGCGGCAGGGGCAGGGGATAGCCGTTCATATCGACCAGCTCGTCGACTCGTAGCAACCTATCGGTCTCCTGGCGTTCTCCGTCGGGATAGACGAGCCAGCGGGTTTCAATCGTCATAGGCGGATTCTAGCCGGACGATAGCGCCCGTGCAAGCCTCGAGCCTCGAGCCTCCAGCCTCCCGGCGTCCCGGCGTCCATCGTGTCAGCCTTATCGGCGGCCAAACCCCTCGACAAGAGGACAAAAACCGCTCATCACGCAGATAGTTCGATTCGTTTACTAAACGAACGTATAGGTAAAATCAGTAAAAATAATTCTGTCGAGTAATCCAATGATGATGATTCCGTTGACATTGTTGGTCCGTACGGTAGTATATAGGAGGATTGTGGGAAAAAGTGGGAGAAAAAGGGAATCAGTGGAATGGAACTGGTAACAGGCGAGTTCAGGAACACGCTCGACGACAAAGGACGCCTCTCCTTACCGGCCAGGCTACGCGCCGGCCTACCGGGAAACGTCCTCGTCGTCACGCAGGGCGTGGATCGTTGCCTGTGGCTCTTTACTCCCGAGCGATGGAACGCGTTATCCGAGCAGCTATTCGCGACGACGAGCCTGTTCCACCAGCAGGCTCGCCTGATCCAGCGCCGCATCATCGCTCCGGCGCAGGAGGTCGAGATCGACAAGGCCGGCAGGATAGCCGTCCCCCAGTCGCTGCGCGAGTACGCCGGCCTATCGAAGGACTGCGTCGTGCTCGGTATAACCAAGCGGCTCGAGATCTGGGACGCCGATAGCTATAAGGCCTGGATCGAGGCCACGGAGGCCGAATTCGCCGCCGCCTCCGAGACCCTGGACATACAGAACCTATGAGCGACCAGAAGCCGTCCTTCGGACACGTGCCAGTCATGCTGAACGACGCCCTCGAGCGCCTCGTCCCGCCGTCGCCGGATTGCCTCCTGATAGACGGCACCCTCGGCCTGGCCGGCCACTCGAGCGCCTTCTTGTCGCGCTACCCGGGGCTCCGCCTGATAGGCGTCGACGCCGACGCCGAGGTCCAGGCCATAGCCAGGGCCAGGCTCGAGCCCTACGGCGATCGGGTTAGCCTGGTCAACTTGTTTTTCGACGAGTTCTTCTCCGGGTACGCCGCCGCCGTAGCTCGGGGCGAGGCCGAGCGGCCTGGCCTCGTGCTGTTCGACTTCGGCGTCTCGATGTTCCACTTCAGGGAGTCCGGGCGCGGCTTCAGCCTCCAGGGCGACGAGAGGCTCGATATGAGGCTATCGTCCGGCGCCGAACGGACCGCCGCCGACCTCGTCGCGGAGCTGGACGAGCGGGAACTCCTGCGGATCATCTCCGAGTACGGCGAGGAACCCTTCGCCTACCATATTACGAAGGCCATTGTCAGGGAGCGCGCCGCCGCCAGGATAGACTCGACGGCGCGCCTCGCCGACATAGTACGCGGTGCTGTGCCGGCCAAGGCCCGCTACGGGCGCATCCATCCGGCGACCAGGACCTTTCAGGCTCTACGCATCGCGGTCAATGACGAGCTCGGCCGTATCGAGCGGGTCCTGCCGGCCGCCATCTCCTGCCTCGCCGAGGGCGGGCTCATCGCTTGCATCAGCTTTCACTCGCTCGAGGACCGCATCGTCAAGCGCACCTTCCGCTCGCTGGAGCTACGCAAGGAACGGGCCTACTTCAAAGAGGCGGGCGATCGGCCGATACCTGTAGGAGAGGCGGAGCGCGGCCTCGTCATCCTTACCAAGAAGCCGGTGGAACCGGCTGATGACGAGGTTGCGGCCAATCCCGCGTCCAGGAGCGCCAAGCTCCGGGTCGCGAGAGCCGTAGGAGGGGCGCGATCATGATAGGAACGATCGGCATGGCCGAGTTCATCATGGAAGCGGTGGCCGTAGTGGCGCTGAGCGTCGCGGCCATAGCCTGCATCCCTCCCGTGCCCCGCCAGGGAAGGTCGTACGGTGAGGAAAGTCTGGCTGACGCTCTTAGTCCTGTCTATTCCGTGCATGCTGATACTGACGGCCGCCCAGGGCGCGAGGTACTACGCCGTGACGGTCGAGTTGCGGCGCCTAGAGGCGGCGCAGGCGGATTGGGTAGAGGAAAACAGAAGGTTGCTCGCTGATATAGCCGTGGCCAAGTCGCGCGCCAGGGTGGGCGCGTCGATGGCCGAGGCCGAGGGCTACCGTATGGTCGGCCCTAAGACGACGTTGAGGATACGGGTTAAGCCCGGGGCGGAGAAACGGGATGGCTGAGGATAGGGGAGCCTGCGACGCGGCTTGGTTCGCGGGCGCGGCCGGCGGATACATCGCGAGCGGATCGAACGCGTCCATAGGGCGCGTCGAGACCGATTCCCGCAAGGCCGGTCCGTTCGCGCTCTTCGTCGCTATACGCGGCGAGCGGAGCGACGGCCACGACTACGCCCGCCGGGCGGCGGACGCGGGCTCGCCAGCCGCGCTCGTCTCGGCTTCCTGGTGGGCCATCCACGGCCCGGCCGCGTTCGCGGGTTCTCCCTGCGCGGTCATCGTCGTCCCGGACACGCTCGCCGCCCTGCAGAAGGCGGCCGCCTCCTACCGGGCGCGCTTCCCCTCGCTCCTGCGTTTCGGCGTCACCGGCTCGGCCGGCAAGACCAGCGCCAAGGAGCTGCTCGCCGCGATAGTCGGCGCGTCTCGCCCCACCGTCAAGAACCCGGGCAACCTAAATTCCGACATAGGCCTTCCGGCATCGATGTTCCTCGCCCGGCCGGAGCACGAGGCCGCGGTGTTCGAGATGGGCATCAACCGGCCCGGCGAGATGGACGAGCTGGCGGCGGTGTACGAGCCGGACTGCGCCCTCATCACGAACGTCGGCACGGCCCACGTCGGCGTGCTCGGCGGTACCCGAAGGGCCATCGCCGAGCAGAAGAAGCGCATAGCCTCCCGCTTCGACGGCAGGCAGACCCTGATAGTCTGGGAGGACGACGATCTCCGCGACACCCTCATGTCCGGCGTCCGGGGCCGCGTCGAGACCTACGGGCCCCGCTCGACCGACGGCTTCGAGGGCGCGCGCGATCTGGGGCTCGAGGGCTGGGCGCTACGCTACCGCGGCGTCGAGGCCAGGCTCAGGCTACCTGGCGCCCATAACCTGCTCAATGCGCTCGCGGCGATCCGCGCCGCGACGCTGTACGGCGCCGGACCCGAGCACGTCGCCGCGGGGTTGGAGGCGGTCTCGCCGCTGTCCGGCCGGACGAGCGTGATCCGCGGCGAGTACACTGTCGTCGACGACTCCTATAACGCGAACGCCGAGAGCGCCATCGCGGCCATCGGCTTCTGCGATGGGGCGAACGTTACTGGCGGGCGGATCTACGTGCTCGGCTCCATGAAGGAGCTCGGAGCCGAGACCGTCCCGTCGCACCGCCGCGTCGGCGAGGCGGTGGCCGGCTCCAAGGCGGACGCCGTCTTCTTCTACGGCGACGAGGCTCGCGACGCCTACGAGGCCGCCCTGGCGGCCCGTCCGGACGGCGAGTACCGCTGGTTCGGCGACTATGGCGAGCTGGAGTCGGCCGTCGCGGCCGCTGTAACCCCGGGCGACCTGATACTCGTTAAGGCAAGCCGGTCCATGGCGCTCGAGCGCCTCGTCGCCCGCCTGACCGGGACTGGAGGCGATCATGTTTCTTGAGTGGATCTACCCGCTGGTCAAGTATTTTACTCCATTGAACGTATTCCGCTACCTGACCTTCCGGTCCGCCTACTCGGCCGTGACGGCTCTGCTCGTAGCCTTCCTATTCGGGCCGGCTATCATCGAGCGCCTGCGCCGACTCAAGTTCGGCCAGTCCGTCCGCCTGGATGGGCCGCAGAGCCATCTGATCAAGTCCGGCACGCCGACGATGGGCGGCCTCCTCATCATAGCCGCGGCGGTCTCGGCGACGCTCCTGTGGGTCGACCTGTCGAACCGTTACGTCTGGATCTGCCTCGGCTCGACGCTGGGCTTCGGGGCGCTCGGCTTCCTGGACGACTGGCTCAAGATCAAGCGCAAGAATTCCGACGGCGTCTCGGCCAAGGCCAAGCTGATCGGCCAGGCCGTCATAGCGCTCTGCGCGGCCTTAGCCCTGTACTTCGACCCGTCCGGTGAAATGACCAAGCTGTACGTGCCGTTCTTCAAGGCGCCCGTCGTCGACTTGGGGATATTCTGGATCCCGCTCGCAGTGGTCTACGTGATGAGCTGGTCGAACGCGGTCAACCTGTCCGATGGCTTGGACGGCCTGGCGACCGGCCTCGTGATCATGGCGCTGATCGCCTTTTCGCTCCTGACCTACCTGACCGGCCGCGCCGATTGGTCCGAGTACCTGGGCATACCCTTCGTCCGAGGCTCCGGGGAGCTGACGGTGTTCTGCCTGGCCCTGCTCGGCGCCTGCGTCGGCTTCCTCTGGTTCAATGCTCACCCTGCCGAGGTATTCATGGGCGACGTCGGCTCGCTGAGCCTCGGGGGCGTGCTGGCCGTGCTGGCCCTGATCGTCAAGAAAGAGCTGCTGTTCTTCATCATCGGCGGCGTATTCGTCCTCGAGGAGGCTTCGGTAGCCATCCAGGTGCTGTACTTCAAGGCGACCAAGGGCAAGCGGGTTTTCCGCATGGCGCCGCTCCACCACCACTTCGAGCTGTCCGGCTGGAAGGAGACCAAGGTGGTCACGCGGTTCTGGATACTCGGCGGGCTGTTCGCGATCATCGCGCTGTCGACGCTCAAGATACAGTAGGAGACGGAGCCATGTACGGCGGATTCATGATGGAGAAGCCCCTCGGCCGTGTCGGGGGAGACCCCGGGATGCTCGTCTCGCTCGCGCTGCTGGTCGGCGTCGGCTTGGCCTGTCTCTATTCCGCGTCGTACGGCTTCGCCCTGTCGCTCGGCAAGCCGGCCGGGTATTTCGCCGTACGGCAGCTGATCTGGATGGCGCCGGCCGCCGCCATCTTCGCGTTCGGGGCCTTTCTGCCCCTGGACGCGGCTCGACGCTGGATAGGCGTCGCCGTGATCGGCAGCCTGGCCATGCTCGTCCTGCCCTTCGTGCCCGGCATCGGCATTACCAAGAATGGCGCCTCTCGCTGGTTCGGCTTCGGCGGGCAGATGTTCCAACCGTCGGAGCTGTTCAAGCCGGTCATCGTGCTCTACCTGGCCCATATTCTTTCCAAGAAGGGCGAGAAGCTCGGCGACGTCGTCAACGGCGTGATGCCTCCGCTGATCGTGGTGATGGCCGGCGCCCTGATCGTGCTGGCCCAGAATGACTTCTCGACCGCGGCGCTCGTCATTACCCTGGCCGTCGTCATGTTCTGGATCTCCGGGGTGCCGCTGTCGTTCTTCGCCGCCATCGGCTCGGTCGGCCTCCCGCTCGTCGCCTTGTCGGTGCTGACGAGCGACTACAGGCTCAAACGCGTGATCGGCTTCGTGGCGCCGGGCTACGACCCGGCGGACCTGTCGTACCAGGTGAACGGCTCCCTTCGCGCCATCCGCTCGGGAGGCTTCTGGGGCAAGGGCATCGGCCAGGGTTCGCTCAAGCTCAGGAGCATACCCGAGGTGCAGTCGGACTTCGTCTTCGCGGCCTGGGTCGAGGAGACCGGCTTCGCGGGCGTACTGGCCTTCGCCGCCCTGTGGGCGGTATTCCTCTGGAGGGCGTACCGGGTCGCATTCCGTTCCGAGGATACGTTCCGGAGCCACCTGGCCTTCGGGATCGCTTGCTATTTAGGCATACAGACGCTCCTCAATGTGATGGTGGCCTCGGGCGCGGCTCCGGCTACGGGTATCCCGCTACCGTTCTTCTCGTCGGGCGGCTCTTCGCTCGTGTCCGCCGCGCTTAGCGCCGGGCTTCTATTTAATGTTTCGAGGAGCGTAAACCATGGCTGAGCTTGCGATGGCGGACAGGGATTACGCCCCTCCGAGGGCGCTAGGCTACCCGGGCGAGTACCCGGGCGAGCGCGCTCGGGACGGTCGCTCCGCGGGCCACTCCACGAGCCGACTCTCGTCGCGCACGATGGCCAGGAACGCCGGTGGCGTCTCGGCCCGCGCGGCCGGGGGCCCGAGGCTGGCCGTGGCCATCGCGTCGACCTTGCTGGCGATAGCCGCTGTGGCCGGCGTAGCGGCCTTCGCGTTACCACGCACCGAGGTGAGGGGCCTCACCGTATCCGGGGCCGTCACGATAGGGGAGCGCGAGCTGTACGCGTGGTCCGGCCTTTCGGAGCGCCAGCATTGGTTCTCGGTCGACCGCGGGGCCGTGGCCGCCTGCCTGTCGGCCCACCCGCGCGTGGCCAGCGTCTCGGTCGAGACGCGTTTTCCCGATACGGTAGCCGTCGCGGTGGTCGAGCGCAGGCCTATAGCGGTGGTGTACGCCCGCGGCGATTCCGGCCGCACCGAGGCGCACTGCGTCGATTCCGAAGGCGTCGTGTTCGCGCCGGCCTCGATGTATCCGGGCTCGTCGGCCCTGCCGGTGCTGTCCGGCGTCGAGATACGGGGCCTGAGCTATGGGATCAAGCTCGGTTTCCCGTTCTCCGAGCTCCTGTCGTCGCTCGCCGAGGTCGCCGAGGCGAGCCCCGCCCTGGTATCGGCAATCTCCGAGCTGCGCGTCGTCTCGAAGCCCGGGCTCCCGGCCGAGCTACTCCTGTACCCGACGGACTACCGGGTACCGGTCAGGATGCGGCCCGTATTGAACGCCGGGCTACTGAAGTCTATGATGCTCGTCCTTGACGTCGTCGAGGGGGAGGGACTGTCCCCCGGCATCCGCGAGCTGGACCTGCGGACCGACACGTTCGTGTACCGGACAAAGGAGGCTGTCTCTGGGTGACAATCTGATCGTGGGGCTCGATATCGGCACGTCCAAGACCTGCGCGGTGATCGGCGAATATAACGAATCCGGGACTCTCGAGATCACGGGCGTCGGGGTCGCCCCGAGCACCGGCCTGCGCAAGGGCGTCGTCGTCAATATCGAAGCGACCCTGCAGTCGGTCACGAAGGCCGTCGAGGCGGCCGAGCTGATGTCCGGGCGCGAGGCGCGCGACTGCTTCGTCGGCGTCGCCGGTGCGAATGTCGAGGGCATCAATTCGCGCGGCGTGGTCGCGGTGACCGGCAAGGGGCGCGAGATCTGCCAGTCCGACGTGGACAGGGTGATCGAGGCTGCCAGGGCGATCGTCATTCCGATGGATAGGGAGATCCTCCACGTGATCCCCCAGACCTTCATCGTCGACGACCAGAAGGGCATACGCGATCCGTTGGACATGATAGGCGTCAGGCTCGAGGCCGAGGTGCACATCATCACCGGTTCGGTGACGACGGCCCAGAACCTGGTCCGTTGCGTCAACCGCGCCGGCTTCAAGGCCGATGGGCTGATACTCCAGAGCCTCGCGGCGTCGCGGGCCGTGCTTACGGCCGACGAGAAGGAGCTGGGCTGCCTGCTCGTCGACCTCGGCGGCGGCACCACGGACGTACTTATGTACTCGGAGGGCGCCCCGTACTTCAGCGCGTCGGTGGGAGCCGGCGGCTCGCAGGTCACGAACGACCTGTCGATCATCCTGAATGTGCCGATGGACGCCGCCGAGCGTATCAAGCGCGAGTCAGGCTGTTGCTACCTGCCGCACGTCGAGCTCGACGAGAGCATCGTCGTGCCGGGAGTCGGCGGCAGGCCGCCCCAGGAGATAGCGAAGGCCAAGGTTGCCAGCGTGATCCAGCCGCGCATGGAGGAGATATTCAGGCTGGCTCGCGAGAAGGTCGAGCAACCCGGCTTCTGGCGACACGTCAAGGGCGGCGTCGTGCTGACCGGCGGCGGCGCGCTGATGCCCGGGGCGGCGGAGCTGGCGTACGAGGTGTTCGGGGTGCCGGTCAGGATCGGCGCGCCGGCGTCGCTCGGCGGGCTCGTCGACGCGTACCGCAACCCGGCGTACTCGACCGCGGTCGGCCTCGTGCTGCTGGGTTCCGAGCGTCTCGGCGCGCCCGAGCCGGACGCGAGGGGCAAGGCCTCCGGCGCCGAGAAGGCCAAGGCTCAGAAGTCCCGGCCGGACGCGCCGTTCAAGCGCCTCGGCGAATGGCTCAAGGAGTTCTTCTGAATTAGGATACGGCCGGCCCCGGCTCGCTGACACGGGCGGGGGTCGGATATTTGTAAACGAGCATACGGGAGGGGAATATGACGCTACGGGTCGTGGACGAGGTCGGGGCGTTCAGGCGGGCAGAGGCCGCCGATACGACGAACGCGCCGCGCGGGGACGCCGGGCAGGAACAGTGCAACGCCACGGTCATCAAGGTGATCGGCGCTGGCGGCGGCGGTTCGAACGCGGTCAATAGGATGATCGAGGCGGGGCTGCGCAACGTCGAGTTCATCGTCGCCAATACGGACCTGCAGGCGCTCGCCAAGTCGCGAGCCGACGTGAAGCTGGGGCTCGGCGCCAAGGTGACCCACGGACTCGGCGCCGGCGGCAAGCCCGAGGTCGGCGAGAAAGCCGCGATCGAGGACCGGGCGATGATCGCCGAGGCCGTCCAGGGAGCCGACATGGTCTTCATCACCGCCGGTATGGGCGGCGGCACCGGTACCGGCTCCGCTCCGATCATCGCCGAGGTGGCCAAGGAGCAGGGCGCGCTCACGGTCGCGGTCGTCACCAAGCCCTTCGACTTCGAGGGCAAGGTGAAGATGCGCCTGGCCGAGGAGGGCATCGAGAGGCTCAGGCAGGCCGTCGATACGCTGATCGTCATCCCGAACCAGCACCTGCTCAAGGTGGTCGAGAAGCGCACGCCGATACGCGAGGCGTTCAAGCTCGCCGACGACGTGCTCAGGCAGGGCGTACAGGGCATCTCCGACCTGATCACCGTGGCCGGCGACATCAATATAGACTTCGCCGACGTCAGCACCGTGATGAGCGGGCAGGGCGACGCGATCATGGGCATAGGCTACGCCCGCGGCGACAACCGCGCCGTCGAGGCGGCCGAGAAGGCCGTATCCAACCCGCTCCTCGAGGACGCCCGTATCGACGGCGCCAAGAACATCCTCATCAACGTGACCGGCGGCGAGAGCTTCACGCTGACCGAGTACGAGGAGATCGTCAGTATCATCACGCGGAATGCCGACCCCAACGCTCTCGTCATCTCCGGTATCGTCAGCGACGACGCGTCGGATGACGAGGTCAGCGTCACGGTCATCGCCACCGGCTTCGACCGCAGCATCAAGCCGCTGGCGCCGAGCGCGCCGGCGCGCAAGGACGTGACCAAGGAGCTGGATGACTTCCTGTCCGCCGACGAGTGGCGCACCATCGTCGAGCCTAAGCAGAAAGGCTACCTGATGGGCCGCAACGACGCCGACGAACTCGATATTCCCACCGTGCTACGCGAGCGCCGTCCGGCCTCGGAGCGGAGCGGGGTCTAGACGGTGGCGGGCCGGGATTCGATAGACCGCTACGGCGCCTGGCTCCTCGCCGCCAGGAGGCGCTCGCCGCTAACGCTCGAGGCCTACGTCCGCGAGGCGCGCTCGCTGGCCTCGTGGCTGGGCGAGCGCGGCCTGGCCGTCGAGACGGCGCTCGTGACGGATATACTCGAATACCTCGCGTACCGCCGCTCATCCGGCCTCTCGGCCAGGACGATGGCCAGGATCATGTCGGGCATACGCGGCTTCTTCAAGTACCTGCGCCTCGAGGGGCTGCGCTCCGACGACCCGACCGAGCTCCTGGAGAGCCCCAGGCAGGAACGCAGTCTGCCGGACGTCATCCGCGCCGATGACGTCAATCTGATGCTCGGCTCGATAGACGTCGCGACTCCGGGCGGTCTGCGCGACCGCGCGCTGTTCGAGCTGATCTACTCCTGCGGCCTGCGCATCTCGGAGGCAGCGTCGCTGACCTTCGATTCCCTGTACTTGAAGGAACGCTTCATCCGCGTCGTCGGCAAGCGGCGCAAGGAGCGTATCCTGCCCTTCGGGGACGAGGCCCGTTCGTGGCTGACCCGCTACCTGGAGGAGGGCCGGCCGGCGCTCGAGAAGGGCAGGCGGAGCGACCGCGTCTTCCTCAACCGATCCGGCGCCGGTATCTCGAGGAAGGGCGTCTGGAAGCGCTTCTCCGAGCTGCGCGACGCGAGCGGCGTCGACGGCAAGGTGCACTCGCTCAGGCATTCCTTCGCCACGCACCTCCTAGCCGGCGGTGCCGACCTACGAACCGTGCAGGAGCTACTCGGGCACGCGGATATCTCGACGACTCAGATCTATACTCACGTCGACGCGGAGGACCTCGCGGTCGCCCACGCGGCGTATTTCCCTCGATCCGGCGACCGCGCCCAAGGGGCAAGCGCCGAGGCTCGGGATGGCGTCTCCGATACGGGGAGGGCAAGCTGATGAGGCGAACGATAATCCTGGCCCTGGCGGCGGTAGCGACGCTGTCATCGTGCGGCGGCGACGATGCGACTTTTATCGAGCGCATGTTCGACCTGGAGTCGAGGTCATCCAAGGGCGCTCCTCCGTCGACCATCGAGGAGCTGAAGGAAGGCATCCGACGGTACGGCGACGAGGTCGAGAAGACCGCCGCCGCGATGGAGAAGGTCGGTACCTACTGGCGCATGCTCGCCGTCCGTTATCTTGACAAGGGCCTGTACGGCGACGCGTACGATGCTGCGACGAAGGCGCTCAGGCACTATCCGGATTCATCCGGCATCTACTATGTAGCTGGCATGTCGGCGGCCTTCCTCTCCAAGACCGCGGCGGCTCAGCCGGGCGGCGGGGCAGCCTCGCGCGCCGAGTGGCTCGCGGCCGCTGTCGGCGCGTATCGGCGCTCGATCGAGATAGAGCCTCGCAATACCAAGGCGTTATACGGCCTGGCGGTGCTGTACACCTTCGAGCTCGAAGACCACGAGTCCGCCATCGGGCCGCTCGAGACCCTGCTCGGCATCGAGACGAAGAATGTCGACGCGATGTTCGTCTACGCGCGCGCCCTGTACGGCTCGGGCCGGTTCCAGGAGGCCTCCGATGTGTACGACCGCATCATCTCGACGACCAGGGTAGACGAGAAGAGGAAGCAGGCCGCCGACAACAAGAAACGCGTTCTGGATGAGCTCTATGGCGGCTGAGCTGGCTTCGCTACGGGACATGATCGTGGCAAGGATGCCGTTCCTGTCGGCTAGGCAGCGCATTAAGCTCGTCATGCGCGTCGGGGGCGCTCCCCTATGCGACCTGTGCCTGGAGGACGTCGAGCGGGCCGTAGGCCATAGGCTCGACGGAGCCCGTTGGGACCCGGACGCCTGGGAGCGCGAGGCCGAGCGGGATCTGCGCTTCCTCTCAGCCGTAGGGGGTTCGTCGTACGGCTACTTCGATGCCGGCTATCCGGCGATCCTACGGGAGACGGCCAGGCCCCCGTTCATGCTATACGTTCGCGGTCGCCTGCCGGACGGGCGCCGACCGTCGGTCGCCATAGTCGGTACGCGCTATCCGACCGGCCGCGGCCTCGACGCGGCCCTGGCGCTGGCGATGGAAGCCGCCGCCGAGGGCGTCCAGGTGGTATCGGGCCTGGCCCGGGGCATCGACTCGGCGGCGCATCGCGGGGCTATCGCGGTCGGCGGGCGGACCTACGCCGTGCTTGGCCGCGGCATAGACGCGGTATATCCCGCGTCGAACAAGGAGCTGGCCGCGAGGATGGTCGAGGCCGGGGGCGGGATCGCGTCAGAATATCCGCCCGGCACGCCGCCTTCGCGCTGGACGTTCCCGGAACGGAACCGGATACTGGCCGGATTATGCCGGTCGACCGTGGTGGTCGAGGCGCCCGGCGGTTCGGGAGCGCTGATCAGCGCCGCCTTCGCCCTCGAGGAAGGCCGCGACGTCTACGTGGCGGCCGCCTGTTCGGGCGGGCCGAGGTCGGCCGGTTCCGACGCCTTGGCCGCCGACGGGGCGGTGACGCTATCGTCGTTCGGCGATATCATCGAGGACTGGCGTTGCGGCGTCGGGCGCCATGGCGCGTTCGAGCCCGGCGGCTTCGATGCGCGTTCGAGGCGATCCGGCAATCGCCGACGCAGGGCGCCGCTACGGCGACCGAGCAGGACTAGGCTGACGAGCCCGGCGTACGGGCGAACGAGTAGGAGAACGTAACGATGGCGAGCGATGAGAGCGCTGGGATGGACAGCATGAACGGCGCGAAGGAAGCCAAGGCCGGAGCTAAGACGGTCCGCAAGGCCACGAAGGCCCCGGCCAAGGCCAAGAAGACGCCCGAAAAGCCGACTCTGGTCATCGTCGAGTCGCCCGCCAAGGCCAAGACGATCGAGAAGTACCTCGGTTCGTCCTATATGGTGCTCGCGTCGATGGGGCACCTGATTGACCTGCCCAAGTCTCGCCTCGGCGTCGATGTGGAGAGCGGTTTCGCGCCCGAGTACCTGACGATACGAGGCAAGGCGAAGCTCCTAAAGGAACTCCAGAAGGCGGCCAAGAAATCGAAGGCGGTGCTGCTCGCCTCCGATAACGATCGCGAGGGAGAGGCCATCTCCTTCCATATCCGAGCCGCCCTCGCCCAGAAGAACGAGGGCCTCGACATAAAGCGCATTGTCTTCAATGAGATAACCCCGCAGGCCATACGTGACGCGGTCAAGAAGCCGTCGGCCCTCGACGAGGACAAGGTGAACGCCCAGAAGGCCAGGCGCGTGCTCGACCGTCTCGTCGGCTACAACCTGTCCCCGCTACTCTGGAAGAAGGTCAAGAACGGCCTCTCGGCCGGCCGCGTCCAGTCGGTCGCCCTGCGCCTGATCTGCGAGCGCGAGGTCGAGGTGGAGTCGTTCATCCCCGAGGAGTACTGGTCGCTCGAGGCGGACTTCAAGAAGGGGCGCTACGCGTTCTCGGGCGAGCTCGTCTCATACGACGGAGCGAAGGCCGAGCTCAAGGGCGAGTCCGACGTCGAGGCCATCACTCGCGCCATCGAAGGGCTGCCCTGCCTGGTCTCCGACGTAAAGGAAAGCGAGCGCCAGGTCAAGCCGAAGCCGCCCTTCACGACCTCCAAGCTGCAGCAGACCGCGGCCAATAGGCTCGGCTTCACCAGCAAGAAGACGATGCAGATAGCCCAGCAGCTGTACGAAGGCATCAACATCGGCTCGACCCGCATCGGCCTCATTACCTATATGCGTACCGACTCGGTGCGCGTCTCGGACGTGGCGCTCAAGGAGGTGCGCGATTGGCTCGGCGAGCGTTTCCCCGCCGAGCTGCCCGCCGAGCCCGTCGTCTACGCCACCGATAAGAAGGCCCAGGACGCGCACGAGGCGATCCGGCCGACGATGGTCGCCTATACGCCGGATGCGATCAAGGAGTACCTGAACAAGGACCAGCAGAAGCTGTACGGCATAATCTGGGAGCGCTTCGTCGCCAGCCAGATGACCCAGGCCAAGCAGCGCTCGACCTCGATGGAAGTCTCCGTCGGCCTGGCCAGGTTCCGCGTCGGCGCCTCGCGGCTAGTGGAGAAGGGCTTCTACAAGGTCATAAAGCTGCTCGCGACGAAGGACGACAAGGAGTCGACCCTGCCGGAGATGCGTATCGGCGAGGAGCTCAAGCTCGAGGGCTATCGGCCGGAGCAGCACTTCACGCAGGGGCCGGCCCGCTTTACCGATGCTTCGATCATCAAGTTGCTCGAGGAGAAGGGCATCGGCCGCCCGTCGACCTATGCGCCGATCATATCGGTGCTGCTCGAACGGTACTATGTGACCCGGGAGAACAAGCAGCTGGTGCCGACCACTCTGGGCCGTAAGATAAACGAGATACTCGTCGGCTCGTTCGGAGACGTGGTCGACGCCGGCTTCACGGCCGACATGGAGAACATGCTCGACCAGGTCGAGGAGTCGAAGCGCGACTGGGTCTCCGCGATGGGCGAGTTCTACGGCCCGTTCAAGAAGCGCATCGACGACATCATGGCCACGCTCCAGTCGTTCAAGGGTAGCCTCGACGAGCCAACGGACCAGGTCTGCGAGAAATGCGGGCGGCCGATGGTCAAGAAGCTCGGCCGCTTCGGCTTCTTCCTGGCCTGCACGGGCTTCCCGGATTGCAAGAACACGAAGAGCATCCCGCTCGCGCGCTGCCCCAGGCCCGGCTGCACCGGCGAGATCGTGGCCAGGCGTAAATCCAAGGGGCGCGGCCGCGAATTTTACGGCTGCTCGCGTTACCCGGAGTGCGACTTCATCACATACTACAAGCCGACCAACAGCTACTGCCCCAAGTGCGGGTGGTTCCTCGTGGAGCGCTTCGACAAGAAGCGCGGATCGTATAAGGCCTGCATCAACCCGGCCTGCGACTACCTGCACAGCCAGGACGAAGACCATGCCGTCCCTGATTGACGGCTACCTGGCCTACCTCGGCGCGATACGCTCCCTGTCGCCTCGTACCGTCGCGGCCTACGGCAACGACCTGCGCCTGTTCTCGGCGTTGGTCGAGGGCGCCGGCCGCTCCGTCGAGGCCGCCGAGCCCGCCGACGTCCGAGACTTCGTCGCCTCGCTCGTCCGCGACGGCTACATGAGCAGCTCCGTGAATCGCGCCCTGTCGGCGGTCAAGGGCTTCTACCGCTACCTCCTCCGCTACGGCCACGCCTCGACGAACCCGGCCAAGGACGTCGAGTCCCTGCCGATGGCCAGGACGTTGCCCGCCTTCATGTTCGAGGACGAGATGGCCGAGTTTATCGACGGCTCGCCCGATGACGGCTTCGCGGGCGCCCGAGACCGGGCCATCTTCGAGACGCTGTACAGCACCGGCTGCCGCGTGTCGGAGCTTGCGGGCCTGACCCCGGCCGACGTCGACTTACGGGCCGGTCGGGCCAGGGTGACCGGCAAGGGCTCGAAGGAGCGTGTGGTATTCCTGTCCGATACGGCGAGGGCGGCTATCGAGGCTTGGCTCCCGTACCGGTCGGCCAGGCTAGCCGGCATGGGCGAGGACGAGGCCAGGCACTTCGGCTTCTTCCTGAACGCCAAGTCCGGGCCTCTTTCGACCCGTGGCATAGCGTACATCGTCGAGTGGCGGATGGTTGCGTCGGGGCGCAGCCGGCGGCTGTCGCCTCACGGCTTCAGGCATAGCTTCGCCACCCACCTCGTCGGCCGCGGGGCCGACATCAGGGTGGTACAGGCGATGCTCGGACATCGGAACATATCGACCACGCAGGTGTATACGCACGTGGACATGGCGCGCCTACGCGAGGTTTACGACGGGGCCCATCCGCACGCCGGAAAGCCGCGCGGGGCTTCGGGCGAAGCGAGCGACACGATTAGGGGAACGACGAGATGAACAGGATACGAAGCACGACGATCATAGCCGTCAGACGCGGCGGCAAGGTCGCGATGGCCGGCGACGGCCAGGTGACGATGGGCGAGACCGTGATGAAGAGCAATGCCAGGAAGGTCCGTACCATCTACGACGGCAGGATACTGACCGGTTTCGCCGGAGCCACCGCCGATGCCTTTACCTTGCTCGAACACTTCGAGGTCAAGGTCAAGGAGTACCAGGGCGACCTGACGAGGGCCGCCGTCGAATTGGCCAAGGACTGGCGCACGGACAAGATGCTACGCAAGCTCGAGGCGCTGCTCCTGGTAGCCGATCGGGAGAAGACCCTGCTCCTCTCGGGTACCGGCGACGTGATAGAACCGGCCGGGGACGCCATCGCTATAGGCTCGGGCGGCAACTACGCCTACGCCGCTGCCCTCGCGTACCTCGACACGAGCGAGCTGTCGGCCGCCGAGATAGCCAGGCGCAGCCTCGGCATCGCCGGGGGCATCTGCATCTACACGAACGACCATATCCTCGTGGAGGAACTGCCGTGACCGAGGACTTCAAGACCTTCACGCCCAGGCGCGTCGTCGAGGAGCTGGACCGCTACATCATCGGCCAGGACAAGGCCAAGCGGGCTGTCGCGATCGCCCTGCGTAACCGCCTCCGGCGCAAGCTGCTGCCCGAGGCGGCCCGCGAGGAGATAGCCCCCAAGAACATCCTGATGATAGGCCCCACCGGCGTCGGCAAGACCGAGATAGCCAGGCGGCTGGCCAGGCTCTGCGGCGCGCCCTTCGTCAAGGTCGAGGCGACCAAGTACACCGAGGTCGGCTACGTCGGCCGTGACGTCGAGTCGATGATACGCGACCTGATGGCCGCCGGTTATCGCATGGTCGTCGAGGAGATGGCGGCCAAGGTCAAGGAGGATGCCGAGCGCCACACCGAGGAGCGCCTGCTCGACCTGCTCCTGCCAGGGCTTGGCCAGAAGCCGGCGGCGCCGACCGCATCGGCCAGCGCCAAGCCGGAGACTTGGGCGACTTCGGTCGTCGAGCCGCCGGTCGCCCAGGTCGCGGCCTCGAAGGGCTCCGACACGCGGGAGAAATTCCGCGCCATGCTGCGCGAAGGCCTCCTCGACGGCAAGGAGGTCGAGGTTCAGGTCTCCGCCCAGTCCGCGCCGTCGATCGAGCTGTTCGCCGGGCAGCAGATGGAGGAGCTCGAGTCGGCCTTCTCCGGCATCGCGAACATCTTCGGCGGCAAGAAGAAGAAGAAGACGGTGACCGTCAAAGAGGCCAGGCGCGTTATCCTCGAGGAGGAGTCGGACCGTCTCGTCGACAAGGACCGGGCCTCGGCCGAGGCGCGCGAGCGGGTCGAGCAGTCGGGCATCGTGTTCATCGACGAGATAGACAAGATAGCAACCCGCGAGGGGCGCTCCGGTGGCGGCATGGACGTCTCGCGCGAGGGCGTGCAACGGGACATCCTGCCCATCGTCGAGGGCTCGAAGGTCACCACCAAGTACGGCGTCGTCGATACGACTCATATCCTGTTCATTGCGGCCGGCGCGTTCAACGTGTCCAAGCCGTCCGACCTGATCCCCGAGCTCCAGGGGCGCTTCCCGATACGCGTAGAGCTCGAGGCGCTGTCGGCGTCGGATTTCGTGCGCATCCTGACCGAGCCGGAGAACGCGCTCGTCACGCAGTATACGCAGTTACTCGGTACCGAGGGCGTGACCCTGACGTTCTCCGCCGAGGCGATCAGTCGCCTGGCGTCGATAGCGGAGAAGGCGAACGCGCGCACCGAGAACATCGGTGCCAGGCGCCTGCATACGATCATGGAGCGCCTGCTCGAGGAGCTGTCCTTCGACGCGCCGGAGCGCGGCGGCGACTCAGTGGAGATAGGTGAAGCCTTCGTCGAGGAGCGCTTCAAGGGCGTCTTCGAGAGCGAGGACCTCGCGAAGTTCATATTGTAGGTGTAGGTAAGCCAGCGAAGAGGATACGAGGAGGAGAGGGAAGAAAGAGAAGAGGGAGAATGAGGGCTATGAAGGGGATGGATCCTTGAGCTTCCTCTTCGTTCAATTGGAGTAACAAGCCGGCGGTAATGGGCCGATAAGAGAAGGTGAGGGCCTCCGGAGAACGGAGGCCAGTGGAGGCGGATCGATGCTCGAGAATACGACGTTCGGTAGGACAGTGGAACTGCTCCAGCGTAGCATGGACGTGGCGTCCCTGCGCCACGAGGTCATTGGCAACAACATCGCCAACGCCGAGGTGCCGAATTTCAAGCGCTCGGAGATCAACTTCGAATCGTCCCTGAAGCGCGCCATAGACTCCGAGAGACGCGAGCCCAGACTACAGCTGGCGACCACGGAGCCGGGCCATATCGCGTCGTGGAAACGGGCCGACTGGAGGGACGTCAGCCCGCGCAGGGTGCTCGACTACCTGTCGACGACCAAGAACAATGGTAACAATGTCGACGCCGAGCAGGAGTTCATGGATGCGATGACGAACCAGCTGCGGTATACCCTGATGACCCAGGCCGCCGCCTTCGAGTTCAACCAGGTCAACCAGGTCCTGAAATAAGAGGTACATATGGGCATGTTCACGAGCATCAATATCGCGGCGAGCGGGATGACGGCGGAGCGGCTCCGCCAGGATGTCATCGCCGACAACATCGCCAACCAGTCGACGACCCGCACTCCCGAGGGCGGAGCGTTCAGGCGTAGCCGCGTGGTATTACGGCCCAAGACGGATACCCCGTATTTCCGGCTACCGTTCCTACCGGATCAGTGGGATGGCGGCGCCGGCGAGGGCGTGCGAGTGTCGGAGATCCAGAAGGACTACGCCGCCGAGACCAGGCTCGTCTACGACCCGACCCACCCGGACGCGATCAAGACCGGCCCCCGGACCGGCTACGTCGAGTACCCGAACGTCAACGTGGTTACCGAAATGGTCGACTTGATATCCGCGTCGCGAGCCTACGAGGCGAACGCGGCGATAGCCAACGGCGCCAAGGCCATGTTCATGAAGGCCTTGGAGATAGGAAGGTAAGTGATGTCGACCCTGTTCGGCGTCCCGGGCGTCTCGAACCAGATAGGCATCCAATCCGTGGCCGGCGGAGCGATGACCGGAGCGACCCCGATCGGCGGGGATCGGCTGAAGTTGTCGAGGCTCGACCCGAGGCACTTCGCGACCGGCGGCGGCACGCCCGCCCTCGGTGACGAGGGTAAGGCCAGCTTCGAGGATGCGATGCTCAAGGCCATGGACGGCGTCAACGCCATGCAGATGGACAGCTCCGCCGCCATGGAGACGATGCTGATCGATCCCGATTCCATAGACGCGCACGACGTGACCATGGCGATGGCCAAGGCCAATATGTCTCTGAACATCACCAGAACCATCATGGACCGCGTGGTCCGGGCGTGGAAGGATATTATCAATACGAGATGACGGCAGGGCCTTGATGGCTCGGCGTCGTTCGTTCTTCTGGGAGGGGGAACATGAACGAATGGCTAAAGAAGACCGCGGAGCGCCTGAAGACCCTTTGGGGCTCCTGGGGGCTCGTCCAGAAACTGATCCTGATCGGAGTCGGCCTGGCCGTCGTCGTGGGGATCGTGCTGCTCGTCTCGGTGTCCGGCGCGCCTACGCAGGTGCGGCTGATCAACACGCCCATCAAGAGCGACGAGGAACTCAGGCTCATCACGAGTCGCCTCGACGAGGAGGGCATCGGCTTCTCGCTGGGCGAGGGCAACGTGCTCTACGTCAAGGACGAGGCGACGCGCTCGCGGGCCAACGCGATACTGCTCCGGGAGGATCTCATCCCGAGGGGCACCGATCCCTGGGCAGTATTCTCCATCGATAAGTTCACGGTCACCGACTTCGAGCGCAACGTCAACCTCCGCAAGGCCATCACGGCCGAGGTGACCAGGCATATCGAGTCGATAGCCGACGTCGACAAGGCGAATGTCGTCATCGAGATACCCGAGGATAAGCTGTTCGCCGCCGACCAGAAGAGCGTGACGGCCAGCATCATCATCTTCCCGAAGCCCGGCTCGGACATCGTGACCAACCGAAAGAAGCTCGAGGGCATCCAGAAGATCGTGCGCTTCGCGGTCTCCGGCCTGACCGACGACAACATCGTCATCACCGATCAGAACGGCCTGCAGCTGAACGACTTCGCAGGGCTCGCTGACTTCGACCGCATCGAGCGGACCAAGCGGGAGCAACAGCTGATCCAGAAGCAGGAGGCCTACTACCGGGCCGCCGTGCTCAAGGCCCTGCAGCAGATCTATACCGCCGACCGGGTTCGCGACCTGAATATCAAGATCGACATGGACATGAGCAAGAAGAGCGTGTCCACCGCCGAGCACTTCCCGTTCGTCCTCAAGGAGGACAACCCGACCACGCCCTACGACGACTCGGTCGTGCAGCCGTCGGTCACGCTGTCGACGGAGCGGACGAGTTACGAGTACCAGGGTACGGGCTTCAATCCCGAGGGCCCGGCGGGCATGGAGGGACAGACCGCTCCGGCCTACAAGGACCTCCAGAACATGGTCGGCAAGGCTACCCAGACCCACGAGATCCAGAACGAGGCTTTGAACAAGCGCGAGAGCTTCGAGGAGAGCTCTCCGACCGTCGATAGAGTGACCGTGTCGGTAAATATCGACGGAGTCTGGAACTGGAAGTATAATGACAAGGGCGAGCCGGCCCTCAAGGCCGACGGTGGCATCGAGCGGGAGTACGTGCCGGTGCCGCAGGCCGACTTGGACGCCGCGGCGGCCCTCGTCCGTGACGCGATAGGCTACGATAGGATGCGCGGCGACTCGGTCACCGTGAGGAATATCCAGTTCGACCGTAGCGCCCAGTTCAAGGCCGAGGACGCGGCCTTCCTCCGGCGCCAACAGACGAACCGGATAGTGTTATACTCGCTGATCGGCCTGGCCTTCCTGCTCGTCGCGTTCATCGTCTTCAGGCTGGCCTCGAGGGAGGTCGAGCGCAGGCGCAGGATAGCGGAGGAGAAGCGGGCCCTCGAGCAGCAGATGCTCAGGGAGAACGCGATACGGCAGGCGGAGGAGCAGAACATCGAGGTGTCCATGTCCGTGGAGGAGCGCAAGCGACTGGATCTCCAGGAGCACGCCATCAACATGGCCAAGGAGCATCCCGAGGACGTGGCTCAGCTCATCCGGACCTGGCTCAGGGAGGAGTGACAGATGCCCCAAGCCGCCCCAGCCAAGGGCAAGTCGACGGGACCGGGAGCGAGCGGATCGACCGGCAAGAAGCCTAAAAGCGCCAAGGACCTGAACGGTCGCCAGAAGGCCGCCATCTTCCTCATCACCCTCGGTAGCGAGATATCCGCCGAGATCTTCAAGCACCTGCGCGAGGATGAAATCGAGACGCTGACCTTCGAGATAGCGCGCCTGGAGAACGTCGAGCCGGAGCTCAAGGACGCCATCCTGATGGAGTTCCAGGAGCTGATGATGGCCAGCGAGTTCATCAGCTCAGGCGGCATCGACTATGCCCGCGAGCTGCTCGAGAAAGCCCTCGGCTCCCAGAAGGCGATAGACGTCATCAACCGCCTGACCAGCTCCCTCCAGGTCAGGCCGTTCGACTTCATCCGCCGTACCGACCCGGCCAACCTGCTCAACTTCATCCAGACTGAGCACCCGCAGACCATCGCCCTGATCCTGGCCTACCTCGAGCCGAACAAGGCCAGCTACATCCTGACCAAGTTGCCCAAGGAGCACCAGTCAGACGTGGCCAAGCGCATCGCGACGATGGATCGTACCTCGCCGGAGACCCTGCGCGAGGTGGAACGCGTGCTCGAGAAGAAGCTGTCAACGCTGTCGAGCGAGGACTATACCGCCGCGGGCGGCGTCGACGCCATCGTCGAGATACTCAACCTCGCCGACCGCACCACGGAGAAGAGCATCCTCGAGGCGCTCGAGGAGGAGAACCCCGAGCTGGCCGAGGAGATCAAGAAGAAGATGTTCGTCTTCGAGGACATCGTCATGCTGGACAACCGCTCGATCCAGAAGGTCATCCGCGAGGTCGATACCCAGGACCTCACGCGGGCCCTCAAGGGTGTCGACACCGAGGTCCAGGAGAAGGTGTTCCAGAACGTGTCCAAGCGCGCCGCCCAGGCACTCAAGGAGGACATGGAGTACATGGGCCCGGTACGCATCAAGGACGTCGAGGAAGCCCAGCAGAAGATAGTCGCGGTAATCCGCCACCTCGAGGACACGGGCGAGATCATCATCGCCCGCGGCGAGGACGATCAGCTGATCCAGTAGGAAAAGGTAGCGTATGGCTAAAACCGTGTTCAGGCCGCAGGAGACCGTGCCCCTCTCGAGCGCCTACGTGCTCCACGCCCCAGGCGGCGACATCGTCGTCGAGGACGTGGAGGCCGTCGCGCCCGCGCTCGAGTACGAGGGGCCGACCGCAGACGATCTCCGGGCCGAGGCCGAGCTGTTCAGCCAGAACTGGGAACGCGAGAAGGAGGCCATGATGGCCGCCGCCCGGGCGGAGGCGCAGGACATCGTGGCCAAGGCCGAGGCGGCCGCCTTCGAGGAGGTTCGGCGCAAGAACGACCAGGCCCTGAAGATACGCCGCGAGGCCGAGTCGGCCGCCGAGAAGGCGATCGCCGAGGCTGAGGCCAAGATCCAGGCCTTCGAGGCCCAGGCCAAGGCCAGGGTCGACGAGGTGACCAAGGGGGCTCGCAAGGAGGGCTTCGACCAGGGCCGAGAGGAAGGGTTCAAGGAGGGCAAGCTCGAGGTCGAACGCCTCGTCGACCGGCTCCACGTGATACTCGACCGGGCGATGGACAAGCGCGCCGAGATACTCGAGCAGACCGAGGCCCAGGTCGTCGAGCTGGTGCTGCTCATAGCCCGCAAGGTCGTCAAGACCATTTCCGAGAACCAGAAGAACGTCGTACTCTCGAACATCACTCAGGCCCTGCGCAAGCTCAAGACCCGCAGCGACGTGATAGTGCGCGTCAATATAGCCGATCTCCAGTTGACTACCGAGCACGCCAAGGACTTCATCGAGGCGGCCGAGAACGCCAAGAAGCTTTCAATCGTCGAGGATTCATCGGTCGACCGCGGCGGTTGCGTCATAGAGACTGATTTCGGCGAGATTGACGCGAGGATCCAGAGCCAGCTCCACGAGCTCGAGGAGAAAATCCTCGACATATCGCCGATCAAGGCGCGCGGGAAGGCGCAGTAGGCCGTGGAACTCATAGCCAAGTACCTCGACGCGGTCGAGCGCTCGGATCCGATCAAGTACACCGGTCGCGTCGTCAAGGTACAGGGCCTCCTCGTCGAGAGCCGAGGCCCGCAGGCCGTCGTCGGCGAGCTATGCCAGATTCTGATACCGAGGCTCGGCAAGGTGGCCTGGGCCGAGGTGGCCGGCCTGCGAGGCGAGACCGTACAGCTGATGTCGTATTCCGGCCTCGACGGCATCGAGGTGGGCTGCAGCGTGATAGCGACCGGCGAAATGCTACGCGTGCCGGTGTCGGACAAGTTGCTCGGGCGCGTGCTCGACTCGATGGGCCGACCGTCGGACGGCAAGGGCGACATCGCCTCGCCCGATTTCTACCCGGCGGTGGCCATCCCGCCCGACGCGATGACCCGTAAGCGCATCAAGACGCGCATCGGCTCGGGCGTGCGCTCGATCGACGGCCTCCTGCCGCTCGGCCGTGGCCAGCGCATCGGCATTTTCGCCGGCTCCGGAGTCGGCAAGTCGACGCTGCTCGGCATGATGGCGCGCAACACGAACGCCGACGTCAACGTCATAGCGCTCATAGGGGAGCGCGGCCGCGAGGTCCGCGAATTCATCGAGAACGACCTCGGCCCCGAGGGCCTGGCGCGCTCGGTGCTCATAGTCTCCACCTCGGATACCCCGCCTCTGGCCAGGCTCCGCGGCGCCTACGTGGCTACCGCGGTCGCCGAGTACTTCCGCGACCGCGGCCTCGACGTGCTCCTCCTGTTCGACTCGGTCACCCGCTTCGCCAGGGCCCAGCGCGAGATAGGGCTGGCGATCGGAGAGCCCCCGACGACGCGAGGCTATACTCCGAGCGTCTTCGACTCGATGCCCAAGCTACTCGAGCGCTCGGGCACCTCGGACAAGGGCTCGATCACGGGCGTCTATACGATACTCGTCGACGGTGACGATATGGACGAGCCGATAGCCGATACGGTCCGCGGCATCCTCGACGGACACGTCGTGCTGTCGCGCAAGCTGGCCGAGCGATACCATTACCCTGCCGTCGACGTACTCAAGTCCATCTCGAGGCTGTCCCAGGCCGTCACCGGGCCGATCACCCAGAAGGCGATGGGCGTGGTCAGGCGGCTGATGGCCACCTACGACGAGGCCGAGGACATGATCAATATCGGCGCGTACGTCAAGGGTACCAACCCGGCGATAGACGAGGCCATAGCCAAGCGCGCCGCTATAGAGGAGTTCCTGATCCAGGGCGTCGCCGAGAAGGCGCCGATAGCGGACACGATCAAGCGGCTCGGCGATATCGCCGGGCTTTCGGTACCGGCGAGCGAGCTGACCGACTTCGCGGAGCCGGCGCGGTCGGCCGCGCCACCGAGGGCCGGCCGCGATGACGGCTCAGAAGGCGTCTCGGCGGCCGGTCCCGAGGCCGGAGCCGAGCCGTGAGGAGTTTCGCGTTCAAGCTCGAGCGCGTGCTTGAGCTGCGAGAATATGACGAGAAGGTCGCGGAGGCCGTCCTGGGCGAAAAGACGGCCGTCTGCTCCCGCCTGACCCTGGCGCTCGAGGCTAACGCCCGCGCCGCGGTGGAGGCCGCCAGGGAGCGCTTCAGGCCGGGTAGCGACGCGTCGGACCACCGGGCCGGCGAGCTGTACGCGGTCAGGCTGTCGCAGGAGCGCGAGCGGCTGTTCAAGTCGTTGGCGGCCGCCGAGCTCGAGCGCGAGGCGGCGCGCGTCGACTACGTCGAGGCTACCAAGGCCCGCCGCCTCGTCACCAAGTTGAGGGAGCGAGAAGAAGCCGTGTACTATAAGGCGGTCGCCCGCGAAGAGACGAAGGCGATGGACGACCTGGCCGCCGGGGCGCACGCCCGTGCCGACGCACGCTAGGCATCTGGAACGTAGAGGGGCAGTATGGCATCGTTCGGTAAGAGGCGCGTTTTCGGTAGGGTAGTCGTCATGCTCATCATGATCCTCGCCCTCGCCATAGGTGGCTTATTCTGGTTCGATTACCTCGGGATCGTGGACGCCAAGGCTTTCTTCGCCCCGGCCCTGAGGCTGGCCGGCCTCAGGACGCGTACCGGCGAGGCGCTACCATCCGATTCCCCGACGCTGCTCGACGACGAGCGCTTCGCGAAGCAGCTCGGCGCCGTCGAAGCGATGCGTCAGGAGCTATCCGAGCGCGAGCGTCAGGCCGAGGAGAGGCAGGCCGCGGTCGAGGCTATGGCTCAGGAAATCGACGATAGGGCCAGGGAACTCGACGAGCGCGAGATTTCATTCAAACAAATGGCCGAACGGTACGAGAATAGAAGAGCGAACGTCGAGCAGAACGCCAGGTATCTGACCGGCATGCCGCCGGCCGACGCTGTGAGGATACTCGCGGCCTCGGACGATCAGACGGTCATCGACGTGCTGAGAGCGGTGGAGGAGTTGGCCGCCAAGTCGGGAGAAGCCTCCGTCGTGGCGTATTGGCTGTCGCTGTTGCCCGCGGAGCGTTCCGCGACGCTGCAGCGCAAGATGAACGAGAAACCAGCGTCGCTGGACTAGCGCCCGAGCCGACTCCTCCCGAGCGGTTCGGCCTAGCCGGACGCGGAAGGAGCCCGCATACATGCTGGCGCTAACACGTACCGTAACCGCCCAGAGCGGCCTGGGGGCCTCGCCCCCGAAGGCCGACTCCGCTAAGGCGGCGAGCGTACAAGGCAATCCATTCACTAGGCTGCTGGTCGCGGCCGAGCGCGGCGTCGCCAGGGCAGGGACCAACGCGGCCAAAGCCGACGGGGCAGGCGCGTCCCGCGGCGTTGCCCGGCGGGCCGTTTCCGCCCCCTCCGGAGCCGGCGGGTCGAATGCCGCCCTGAGAGCTCCAGCGCCCGCCGAGGCGAGCGCCGGAGCCGAAGCCGCGCGAGCCAAGGCCACCGCTACGAAACGGAGCGCCGGCGATGCGCGCGGAATAGCCGGGAAGCATCCCGACGAGGCCCCCGTCTCGAACGTCGCCGCCTTTCAGCGCCGCTCCGTCGCGGGTGACGAGGCGTCGGCGCGCGACGGAGCCTCCGCGCTGGCGGCTATCGCCGCGCGGGACGCTTCCGGCGCCCAAGCCGCGAAGCCCACCCTGGTTCCGGGGCGGGATGGCTCCGACCAGCGGCGCTCGGGCGGCGAGAACGGTTCCTCGGGAATCGAGACCGTCGGCGTCGGCGCCGAGCGAAGAGCTGACGGGGCCAAAGTAACCGTGGTGGACCTGCGGCTCAAGGCTACCCGAGGAGCCGTCTCGAGGCGAGAGGCCGGCAACGAGGCCGACGATCGCGGCGGGCTCGCCTCGACCGCCAAACCGGCGGGCGTAGCCGATGCCGCGAACCCGGGCCTCGCGTTGGGCGAGCCGGTCGCTGAAACCGCTGGAAGCGCCAAGCAGCCGATTGAAGCCGTTGTGGCTCCGACTCCTCCCACGGCCGAGGGCCTGGCGTCCAGGTTGCGCGAGGGAGCCGCTGATATCGTCCGCTCGGCTCAGATAGTCCTGCGCGGAGGCGATTCGGGGGTCATTCGGCTCCGGCTGGAGCCTGAATCGCTCGGAGGCGTCAAGATAGAGCTCAAAATGGCCGAAAAACAAATCAGCGGCAAGATAGTCGTAGAATCGGATATAGCGGCCGAGGCCTTCAGGTCGTCGCTCGATTCGCTCAAGGACGCGTTCGCCGAATGCGGCTTCGAGACGAGCGCGCTGGAGGTAGAGGTCCGGAACGGCATGGCCTCCGGCGGCGATGGGCGTGCCGGGAGCGAGCGCGACGACGGTCCCTATTGGAGCCGCTCGCTGCGCGAACTTGACGCGGCGGTGCCGCAATTGGTCGGGTCGGGCCGGGACGGCCTCCTCGACGTAGTGGTGTAAAGTAAGGAGCGATCGATGGATATAGACCTACGGATGAGCCAGGCGGACGCGGCCAGGACCAGCTACCAGGTGGACGCCCTGAACAAGGAACTGTCCGGCGGGAAGGCTTTCAAGACCGAGCTGGACAAGGACGACTTCCTGAAGATCCTGATTACCCAGCTCCAGCACCAGGATCCAACCAACCCGATGCAGGACAAGGAGTTCATCGCGCAGATGGCCCAGTTCTCCTCGCTCGAGCAGATGACCAACATGGCGACGAGCTTCGGCAAGCTGTCGACTGTGCTCAACTCGAGCGAAGCCCAGTCGTTGCTCGGCCGTACCGTCGAGGTGCTCGACGGCGATAAGGCGATCTACGGCAAGGTATCCCAGGTTGTACGCGGCGAATTCCCGCTCGTCATGGTCAATGGTTCGTTCTACGACCTCGACCAGGTCAGTAAAGTCGAAGAGTAAGGAGGCGCCGTTATGATGCGCTCGTTGTATTCAGGCGTCGCCGGCCTCCAGAACCACCAGGTCCGCATGGACGTGCTCGGCAATAACATCGCCAATGTCAACACCACCGGCTTTAAGAAGGGCCGCGCCAACTTCCAGGACCTCTTGTACCAACAGATGTCTGGAGCCGCGAAGCCCACCGAGGAGGTCGGCGGTATCAACCCGAAGGAGATCGGCCTTGGTATGTCCATCGCGTCGATCGACACGATCCATACCCAGGGCTCTCTCCAGACCACCGGCGTGATGACCGACCTGGCCATCCAGGGTTCGGGTTTCTTCGTGTTGGCCAAGGGCGACGCCACTCTGTACACCAGGGCTGGCGCCTTCGGCCTCGACGCCGAGGGGCGGCTGGTCAACCCGGGTAACGGCCTACGGGTGCAGGGCTGGAACGCCGAGGTGATCAACGGCGTCGAGGTGCTCAACACCTCCGGCGCCCTCGAGGACCTGGTCATCCCGGTCGGCTCCAAGGACCCGGCCCGCGCCACCGAGCAGGTCTTCCTGGCCTGTAACCTCGATAAGCGCCTCCAGGAGATCCCCGAGGGAGCGGCCGCCGAGACCGTACGCCAGGGTACCTGGCGCGTCGAGGAGAAGGTCTACGACTCCTTCGGTACCGAGCATACGCTTCGCGTCGAGTTCACGCGGGTCACAGGCCAGCCGAACCAGTGGCAGGCGGCCGTGTCCATCGACCCCCAGGCCGCGGTAGCCACGAACCCGGCGGTCGGCCTGGACCCGGCCGCTCTCGAGGGGAACGTCTTCATCGTCGAATTCGACAACCTGGGCACACTACGCAGGCTGACCGACGGTCAGGGCAACCCCTCCGCCGAGGAAGGCCTCCTGGCCATGAACGTGGCCTTCGACGTGGCCGACACCACCGCGGGCGAGGGCGGCGAGCAGGTCAGACAGACCTTCTCGCTCAACCTCGGCGTGGCCGGCAGCGTCAGGAACACCGTCACCCAGTTCGCCGAGGCATCGAGCACCAAGGTGTTCGAGCAGGACGGCTACGGCATGGGCTACCTCGAGAATTTCAAGATCGACCAGTCCGGTATGATCACGGCCGTGTACTCGAACGGCTCGACGAGGACCCTCGGCCAGGTCGCGCTCGCGACCTTCACCAACCCGAACGGCCTCGAGAAGACCGGCGAGACCAACTTCGTCGAGTCGAACAATTCCGGCATGGCCAACATCGGGCCCTCCGGCATAGCGGGCAAGGGCAAGCTGATAGCCGGCGCTCTCGAGATGTCCAACGTCGACCTGGCCGAGCAGTTCACCGACATGATCGTGACGCAGCGCGGCTTCCAGGCCAACTCGAAGACCATACAGACCTCGGATCAGATGCTCCAGGAGCTGATGACCCTGAAGCGGTAATCCAGGCGTGACGGCCTGCGGAGGTGGCGATGATCGAGCTGACTAGGCTTTCCGGGGACGGGTTCTGGCTGAACCCGCATCAGATCGAGTACATTGAGCGCACGCCCGATACATCGATCGCGATGCTGTCCGGCAAGCGCGTCATCGTCCGCGAGGGCGTTCAGGACGTACTGAGCAAGATAGTGGAATACCGCCGCCTGATCGGCGCGTTCAAGAACGAGGAGTAGGGGATGGATCTCGCTACTATCATCGGCCTCGGCGCCGGTACCTTCTGTATCATCGCCTCCATGTACGCGTCGGGCGGCGTCGTCACGACCTATATGGACGCGGCGTCTGTACTGATGACGATAGGCGGCTCGTTCTTCGCGCTGATGCTCAACTACAGCATCAAGGAGACGCTCGGCATCTTCAAGATCATGGGCAAGGCCTTCAAGGTACCGGACTTTGGCGAGATGAAGATAGCCGAGTCGTTGCTCTCCCTGTCCGAGCGTGCCCGCCGCGAGGGCATCCTGTCCCTCGAGGAGGAGATCGAGAGCGTCGACAGCGCCTTCATGAAGCGCGGCCTGCGCATGGTAGTAGACTCGACCGATCCGGAAGTGATCAAGAACATCCTGGAGACGGAGCTGTCCCAGATGAACGAGCGCCACGGCCGCTGGCTCAAGATGATCGACCAGTGGGCCAAGCTGGCCCCGGGCATGGGCATGCTCGGTACGGTCCAGGGCCTCATCGCGATGATGAAGAACCTCGAGGACAAGAGCCGCATCGGCCCCAACATGGCCGTGGCCCTGATCACGACGTACTACGGCGCCATCATGGCCAACTTCCTGTTTACCCCTATGATGGGCAAGCTCGCCAATCAGGACGCGGCCGAGACGAAGGTCCGCGAGATGGTCATAGAAGGCGTCCTGTCCATCCAGCAGGGCGATAACCCGCATATCCTTCAGATGAAGCTCTCCTCCTATCTGTCTCCCGAGAGCCAGAAGAAGCTCGAAGAGCTGCATCCGCAGTCATAAGGCGGCGTAGGCATGGCTCGCAAGAAGAAAGAGACCGCCCTCGGCGGCACTGGAGAATGGATCGTCACCTACAGCGACATGGTCACGCTGCTCCTGTGCTTCTTCGTGGCCCTCTTCGATACGACCGAGGTGGACGTGGTCCAGCTCAACCAGATGATATCCAGCCTGAACAACATAGGCATGGGCGCGAGCACCGGGGGCAATACCCTGTCGGTCGGGCGCATGGCCGAGCTCGGCAACTCGATCAACAGCCTGCCTTCGATGGAGAAGGGCAAGATGCTGGCGACCGCCAAGAAGAAGGCGGTGTCGCTGTTCCAGCCGGAGATCAAGTCGAACAAGGTCAGGGTAAGCTCGGACGAGCGCGGCCTCGTCATATCGCTGGCCTCGGACGCGTTCTTCAGGCCGGCGAGCGCCGATATAAACATCGACGAGACCCGTTCTATGCTCGTCAGGCTGTCGGAGCTGCTCAAGTCCGGCGAGCTCGAGGGGCGGAAATTCAGGATCGAGGGCCATACGGACTCCTCGCCGACGGACCCGGCTGGTCCCTGGCAGTCGAACTGGGAATTATCGACGGCGAGGGCCCTCGGCGTGCTACACTACCTGAGCGACTTCGGGGTGCCGGAGGCGCGTTTCCAGGTGTCGGGCCTCGCGGCGACGATGCCGATAGCCGACGATTCTACAGCGGAGGGCCGGGCGTACAACCGGCGCGTTGACATTATAATACTGGACGAGGGCCATCTATGATGACCGGAGGTAGCGCCATATGAGCGACGAAGATTTCGACAAGGCCGGACCGGATTTCAGCGACTCCCCCGAGGTCGCGGACAAGCCGAAGGGCAAGGGCGGCGGCAAGGCTATACTCGGCCTGCTCAAGTGGATCGGTATAGGCCTCGGCGCGGTCATCTTCATCATCGTCATAGTCGTCGTCACCGTGAGTCTCCTCAATCGGCAGGCCAAGCCTATGACGACCGTGCCGACCTCGGAGGAATACCAGCGCGCCACCCCGATCTGGGCCACCTTCACGTCGATCGACCAGATCACGACGAGCACGATCGACAAGGAGCCCTGGTCGGTCATGATCAAGCTGAACTTGGCCTACGACCAGGCCGACAAGGAAATCCAGACCGAGCTGACCTCGCGCAAGTACCAGATCCAGGATGCGCTGCGCAATTTCTTCAGTATGAAGAGCATCAAGGAGCTAATGCCCAACCGCGAGCAGGAGCTCAAGGAGGAGCTACGGGAGATGCTCAACCGCATGCTTTCGAAGCCAGCGATCAAGGACGTGTATTTCCAGACCTTCTCTCGTAATCAGATGTAGGCGTTCGACGTCGCGGATGGGCCCGCGACGTTGCTAAAAGCGTTTTTCTATGCAATGATAGCAGGCGGAGTGAACAGATGACCGAAGTCCTGTCCCAGGACGAGATAGACCAGCTCCTCACCGCCATCAACGCCGGCGATACGTCGCTCGAGACGGTACAGTCGGCGACCGACTCGCGCAAGATCAAGATCTACGACTTCAGGCGCCCGGATAAGTTCTCGAAGGAGCAGATGCGCACCGTGCAGAACATGCACGAGACCTTCGCGCGCCTGACGACCACGAGCCTGTCCGCGTCGTTACGTATCCTGGTCAACGTACACGTCGCGTCGGTGGACCAGCTGACCTACGAGGAATTCATCAGGTCGATCCCGACGACCACGACCCTCGCGGTCGTCAGTATGGATCCGCTCAAGGGCCAGATCATCCTGGAAATAGACCCGGCGGTCACGTTCACCATCATCGATCGCCTGTTCGGCGGCGCGGGCGAGGGCTCCAAGCTGACCCGTGAGCTGACAGATATCGAGCATTCCGTCATGGAAGGCATCATCGTCAAGATACTCGGCAACCTGCGCGAGGCCTGGACCCAGGTCATCGACCTGCGCCCGAGGCTGTCCCAAATCGAGGTCAACCCGCAGTTCGCGCAGATCGTACCCCCGACGGAGATGGTCGTGCTCGTGACCCTGGAGACGAAGATCGGCGACGTCGAGGGCATGATGAACCTCTGCATACCCTACCTGACGATAGAGCCGATCATCTCCAAGCTGTCGGCCCAGTACTGGTACTCGTCGGTACGACGCGGCGCCACGACCGAGAACCTGAATATTCTCAAGGAGAAGTTGTCGACGATAGACGTGCCGGTGATAGCGGAAATTGGCCGCATCCAGGTAACGGTAGGCGACGTGCTCAACCTGAACCTGGGCGACATCGTCAGGCTGCATAACGTCAAGGTCGACGACCCGATGGTGCTCAACGTCGGCAACAAGAAGAAATTCCTGTGCCGCCCAGGCGTCATCGGCAAGAAGATGGCTGTACAGATAACCAAGAAGCTCGAGGAGCTCGGCCAGGAAGAGTACGAAGAGCTGGCCGCGGAAGGTGAGGATTCGTATGAGTGACGGCGCTCTCTCCCAGGACGAGATAGATTCCCTATTGGCGGGGCTCGATCCTAGCGCGGGCGGCTCACCGTCCTCGAAGGCCGCGGCTTCCGGGGCGTCGGCCAACGACCTGAAGGCGTTCGGCGCCATCATGGCGGCCCTGGCCGACACCCACGCCCAGACCGTATCGATGATGACCGGCAAGGACGCCTCGTTCTCGTCGCCTAAGGTCGACGGCACCACGCGGGATGGCATGCTGCCTTCGTTGCCCGACGAGGTGCTCGCGATCAAGGTAGACATGGTCGGCGGCATACCCGGAGACCACCTCTTCCTCGTCCCGAAGGACGCGTCCATCAAGATAGCCTCGCTCGCCAATCAGGACGAGACGCTGTCCGAGCTCGACGACATGGCCATCTCGGTCGTGTCCGAGTGCATATCGAGCCTGACCGGCTCCGCGATCAACGCCTTTACCGAGAAATCCGGCAACCGATCCATCCAGTCCGATGTGGCCGACGGCGCCTTCGGGCCGAAAGCCATTGCGCGCTTTCCTGCGGGGGACTTCGTCAGGGTTTCGTACGAGTTCACCGTCGACGGATCCCCGTATAGGATGTGGGAGATATACTCCATGGGCTTCGTCAAGGACATCGTCGCGGCCTCGGGCATGCAGGCGCCTCAGGCCACGCAGCAGATGAGCGCCCCGGGCGGCATGGCCGGCGGTCAGGGCGGCGTGCCTATGGGCGGACAGATGCAGATGGGCGGCCTGCAGATGGGCGGACAGATGCCGATGGGCGGCATGCAGATGGGCGGACAGATGGGATACCAGCAGCCTATGTACCAGCAGCCGATGATGGCGCCACAGGGTATGTACCAATCGCCTATCATGGGCCAGCCGAACGTGCAGCCCGTACAGTTCGCCAACCTGGGTCTCGGCAATCCCGGGCAGGAATCCGGCAATATCGGCCTGATCATGGACGTCTTCATGGAGCTGACCGTGGAGCTCGGGCGCACCAAGAAGCTGATCAAGGACATCCTGGGCATAGGCGAGGGCACGATCATCGAGCTCGATAAGCTGGCCGGCGAGCCGGTCGACATACTCGTCAACCACAAGCTGATAGCCAAGGGCGAGGTCGTCGTCATCGACGAGAACTTCGGCGTGCGCGTCACGGAGATCGTTTCTCCGATGGAGCGCATGGCGGACCTGTCGTAAACCCGGGGACCCGACCTCCATGACCGACGGACGGCTCGACTCGCCCGACCGCCCGGCGCTCAACCTCATAGAGCGCCTGTCGAACGCGGCCGGCGCTCCGGGCTTCGAGGACGACGTCCTGGCCGTACTCCGGGACGCCGCTGGCCCCGCGAGCGCCGTAACCGAGGACAGCGTACGCAACCTCTATCTTCGCCGCGACGGGTTCGGCAAGAACGGCCCGGTCGTGATGCTCGACGCGCACACCGACGAGGTGGCCTTCATGGTCCAGGCCATCAAGCCGAACGGTACGCTGCGCTTCGTGCCGCTCGGCGCTTGGGTACCGAACACTGTCCCCGCCCACCGCGTGCTCGTGCGCGACGCCGACGGCCGCTACATACCCGGCGTCATCGCCTCCAAGCCGCCTCACTTCATGACCGAGGCCGAGAAAGCCAAGCCGCTCGACATTGAGGACCTGGCGATCGACATAGGGGCGACGAGCAAGGCGGAGGCCGAGGACGTCTTCCGCGTCAGGATCGGCGAGCCGGTGGTGCCCGACGTTGACTTCCGGTATGACGCCGCTCGCGACCTGATGACGGGCAAGGCCTTCGACTGCCGGCTCGGCTGCGCCGCCGTCATCGAGACGATGAGGCGGGCGAGCGGGCTGCCGCTACGCGTCGAGGTGGTCGGCGCGCTGGCCTCGCAGGAGGAGGTCGGCATGCGCGGCGCCGGAGTGACCGCGCGGGCGGTGAACCCTGCGGCTGCCATCGTGTTCGAAGGCTGCCCCGCTGACGATACCTTCGCCGACGACTACATGGTCCAGACGGCGCTGAAACGCGGTCCGATGTTGCGTTTCATAGACCGTATGATGATCACCAACCCCCGTTTCCAGCGCTTCGCCCTCGACCTAGGGGCCGAGCTCGGCATTCCGGTACAGGCGTCGGTCCGTTCAGGCGGCGCGACCAACGGCGGGCCGATTCACCTGTCCGGCCCGGGCGTCCCGGTCATCGTCATTGGGCTACCGGTCCGCTACATCCATACGCACTACGGCATCGCCTCGTACGCCGATTTCGAGAACTCGGTACGCCTGGCCCTGGCTGTGGTATCGCGCCTCGACGAAGCGGTGATACGAGGTTTCTAGGCCCCGGCCGGGCCTTCGCCCCTCCTTTAGGCTGGCTAAGGTATTCCTTATTGCTCAAAGACTTGTTGCCATTCTCCCCGCTTAGCTGTACAATGCCAGCGGAGGGGACATGGACAGGTGTATCCGCATCGCGTGCATATCGCTCGCGCTCGCCCTGACGGCCGTCGCCGCGTTCGCGCAAGGGGCGCCCGATCGAGCGTCTCCCGACCAGGCAGCCGCCGTCGACGAGACGAGCCTGGTCTTCGACGCCACCGCAGTACCCGGCGCCGAAACGCCCGCCGACTCGCCAATCTTCCCGTACGTCATACGCATGATCCTCGTACTGGCGCTGATCCTCGGATGCATCTACGGACTGTACGCACTGATCAAGCGTTCAGGCAAGCCCGGCGTCGCCACCGACTCGTACCTCCGCGTGCTCGCCTCGACTCCGCTCGCTGTAGGAAGGAATCTCCACGTCGTCGCGCTCGGCGAACGGGCCTGGCTCGTCGGCTCGACCGATGCCTCGGTATCGCTGATCGCGGAGGTAGCGGATAAGGAGCTGATAGACGCGCTGGCGTTGAGGGCGGCAGAGGCGCCTCAGGCGCCTCGTAAGGATTTCGGCGCGATGCTCATGGAGATGCTCGGCCGCAAGAACGCCAAGGCCGGGTTCGCGCCGCGTTCCGGCGACTTCCTGAGCGGTCAGCGCGACCGGCTCAGGAAATTCTAGCCTGGGACGGGCGGGAGGAACGCGTGCGAAGAGCCATCGCCGTACTCATACTGCTGCTATCGGCCGCCGGGGCCTGGGCCCAGGACGCGGCGGCCTATCCGGCCGTGCCGGCCGACACCGCCAGGAGCGTGCCCATACCGAGCGCCGGAACGACGCGGGCCACGACGGGTGCAGGCTCGGGAACCTCCTCGTTCCCGTCGGGAGCCGCTAGCGCCACCACGGCCATACCGCGGAACCTGCCGGTCGTGCCCTTCGTCGACCTGTCCGTACGCTCACCCGAGACCGGCGGCGAAGTCGCCTTCAGCCTGCAGCTGCTCCTGCTCCTGACGGTGCTATCCCTGGCGCCGAGCCTTATCATCCTCGTGACGAGTTTCCTCCGCGTGTCCATCGTGCTCGACTTCGTGAAGCGGGCCCTGGCGCTACAGCAGGTGCCGCCGGGGCAGGTGCTGATGGGCATCGCCTTGTTCCTCACCCTGTTCATCATGTGGCCGACCTTCGACGAGGTCTATACCCAGTCGCTGAAACCCCTCGCCGATGGTCAGATCGGCGTCGAGGAGGCCTACCGAGCCGCGGAGAAGCCGTTCAGGCTGTTCATGTACTCCCAGATGAGGGGCGACGCAGAGAACATCAGGCTGTTCATGAGCATGCGCGGCCTGCCCAAGCCGGAGTCGCTCGCCGATGTGCCGACCTACGTGCTCGTGCCGGCCTTCATCCTCAGCGAGCTGACCATCGCCTTTAAGATAGGCATCCTCCTCTATATTCCGTTCATCATCATCGACATGGTGGTAGCCTCCGTGCTCATGTCGATGGGCATGATCATGCTACCGCCGGTCATGATATCGACGCCGTTCAAGCTGATCCTGTTCGTGCTCGTCGACGGCTGGAATCTGATGGCCAGGCAGCTCATCGAGTCGTTCATGAGGAATGCCCTATGAACACCGCCCAGGCCGCGGCCCTGATGAGCGGGGCGGTACTCGAGATCGTCACGTTGGCGGCGCCGGTGCTCTTGACGGCTCTCGTCGTCGGTCTCATCGTCAGCATCCTACAGGCGACGACGAGCATCCAGGAGCAGACGCTCACCTTCGTGCCCAAGATCGCGTCGATCATGCTGGTGCTCGCCCTGCTCGGCGGCTGGATGTTTACGCACCTGGCCGAGTACACGAAGCGGCTCTTCGACCTCATACCGACGCTGGCGGGCTAGCCGCGTGCTGAACGCGATCGTCGCCGACGCCGACTTGTTCTTCATCGTGGCCGTACGAGTGCTGGCCATGGTCGAGACGGCGCCCCTGCTGTCCGGCGAGGGCATACCGCAGGTAGCCAAGGTCGGCCTGGCCGGCTTCGCCGCCGCGGCCGTCTTCCCCTGGGTCAAGGAAGCGGGCTACGCCATGCCCGTCGGCGCCGGCTCGTACGTCGCCGTCGTCGCGGGCGAGGCGATGATAGGCGTGATCATCGGCTTCTTCCTGACTATGGTCTTCAACGCGTTTACGACCGCCGGCCAGTTCTTCTCCCTGCAGATGGGCTTCGGCGCCTCCGAGACCTACGATCCCCTGGCTCAGATCGAGATACCCGTGGTCGGCCAGTTCCTCAACCTGATAGCCATGTTCGTATTCGTCTCGTCGAACGGCTTCCAGCGACTGTTCCTCGTCGGCGTCAGGGGCAGCTTCCAGGCCATCCGGGCCGCCGATCTGTTGGCTCGCCGCGACGACTTCATGGCCTACGTCGTCGGCTCTCTCGGCGCGCTGTTCCAGAACGCGCTGATCCTGGCCTTCCCGATCTTCGGTACGCTGATGCTCATCTCGGTGACGACCGGTCTCCTGTCCAAGGCTGCGCCCCAGATCAACCTCCTGACCGAGGGCTTCCCCATATCGATACTCGTCGGGTTCTTCCTGATGGTGGTGGCGATGCCGTACATGATCGAAGCCTTCTCGTCGCTCGTCGACATCGGCTTCGAGAACGTGGCTGCCATCCTGCAAGGCGTCGCGGCTGGCCGCGTCGTATCGCCGGGAGGCGGCCTGTGAGCGACGGCCGCCGGGCTCCCGACGACGAGATCCTCGCGATACACCTCCAGTGGTTCGCTCCCGAGGACGAGGGCAAGACCGAGGAGCCGACCGAGTATCGCCTTAAGAAGGAGCGAGAGGAGGGCCGGGTACCGAAGAGCCCCGACCTCGTGGCCGCGATAGGGCTTCTCCTGGCCTCGGTCGCCCTCGCCATCATCGGCCCGTGGATCTTCTATAACCTCAGGGAGATGCTCCGCTGGTTCCTCGAAGCGTCCATAGAGATCGACCCCACGACCGAGGCCGGTCCCATCGCGGCCCGGTTCTTCTCGTACTTCGCCAAGCTCATCCTGCCGATAGCGTCCGTGTCGATGATCGCCGGCGTGTTCGGCAACGTGCTGCAGTCGGGCTTCCTGTTCACGACCAAGCCGCTCAAACCTGACTTCAAGAAGGTCGTGCCCAAGTTCGGTCAGTACTTCAAGCGGACGCTGTTGTCCGGCGAGGCGCTGTTCAATCTGGCCAAGTCGATCTTCAAGATCGTCGTGATAGGCGTCGTCGCGTTCCTCAACATACGCGGCGAGCTACCGCGCCTGACGAGGTTGTTCTCCTCGACGGTATGGAATTCGAGCGTCTACCTGGCGGGCATCGTCATACGCATCGTCATCGAGGCCGCGATCCTGATGCTGGCCCTGGCGATTCCAGACTACATCTTCCAGCGCGCCCAGTTCAAGAAGCGCCTCAGGATGACCAAGCAGGAGGTCAAGGAGGAGCGCAAGATGTTCGAGGGCGACCCGATGGTGAAGGGCAGGCTCAAGGACAGGATGCGCGATATCATGTCCAGGAACATGGCGGTCAACGTGCCGAAGGCCGACGTGGTCGTGACCAACCCGACTCACTTCGCCATAGCCGTCGAGTTCGACCCGATGACGATGGCTGTGCCTACGGTTACGGCCAAGGGCGCCGACGAGATGGCCTTCCGCATACGCTCGCTGGCCAAGGACGCCGGCGTACCGATCGTGGAGAATAGACCGCTCGCGCGGGCGCTCTACGCCGAGGCCGACGTCGGGGACGCGATCCCCGAGGCCTACTACGAGGCCATCTCGAAGATACTCGCCCACGTTGCCAAGATCGACCGGAGGGTCGCCGCCAAGTACGCCGCGATGGGCAGGTGATCATTGTTGAAACGCGCTTTTTAGGATAGCATGGGAAGGCGACATGTCGGATAACAGGCGAGTACTCAAGGAAACCTTCACCACCAACCTCTCGGACTATACCGTGGCGATAGCCGCGGTAGCCGTCGTGCTGATGATCATCATCCCGGTACCGACGGTCCTCCTCGACGTGCTGATGGCCTTCAACGTGGCGCTGTCGCTGATGATCCTGCTGCTCGTGTTGTCGACTCGCCGGGCCGTCGACTTCTCGGTCTTCCCGACCATGTTGCTCGTCTCGACCATCTTCGGCTTGGCTCTCAACATATCGTCGACCAGGCTGATCCTGACGAAGGGCCAGGATTTCGACGGCCGCATCGTACGGGCGTTCAGCACCTTCGTCGTCGGCGCCGGCGGTACCGAGGGCCTCGTCGTCGGTTTCATCATCTTCATCGTGATCATTGCCGTACAGGCCATCGTCATCACCAAGGGCGCGACGCGTATCGCCGAGGTGGCGGCCCGCTTCACCCTGGACGGCATGCCCGTCAAGCAGATGGCCATCGAGGCAGAATACAACTCGGGCGCCATCAGCGAGGAAGAGGCCAGGCGCCGCAAGGACGACGTCCAGCGCGAGGTCGACTTCTACGGCCAGATGGACGGTGCCAGCAAGTTCGTCTCGGGCAACGTGACCGTCGGCATCTTCATCAGCGTGATCAACCTGATAGGCGGCTTCATCGTCGGCATGGTGCTCCATGGCGAGCCGTTCGCCTCGGCACTGAACACCTATACCTCGCTGACGATAGGCGACGGGCTCGTCTCCCAGCTGCCTGCGCTGCTCATCTCCGTCTCCACCGGCATCATCGTCACGCGGGCCAATAGCCAAGGCACCTTCGGCTCCGAGGTCACCGCTCAGTTCACGCAGAACGCCAGGATCTACTGGGTGGGCGCGGCGGTGCTGAGCGCCCTCGCGCTCCTGCCCGGCTTCCCGTGGTACGTACTCCTGCCGATGGCGGCCGCTATGGCGTACCTGGCCTGGAACCTCTCGAAGAAGGCTGTCCTCGAGTCCGACAAGGCCAAGCTGAGGGCCGCCGAGGGCGGCGCCAAGAAGCCCGAGTCGTCCCAGGAGCTGTCGCCGGTCGTGCCGCTCGACCCGATCAGCCTCGAGCTCGGCTACGGCCTCATACCGCTCGTCGACAAGGACAAGGGCGCGGAGCTGCTCGAGCGCGTCACAAGGATACGCAAGGAGAGCGCCATAGACATGGGCCTCGTCGTCCCTCGTATCCGCATCATCGACAACATGCGGCTCGAGCCGTCGGAGTACTGCTTCAAGATACGCGGCGTCGAGATGGGGCGCGGCGTCATACGCCTCGGCTACTACCTGGCGATCAACCCCGGCGGCGTGTCCGAGGAGGTTCAGGGCGAGCGCACCAAGGACCCCGCCTTCGGGCTGCCCGCGGTCTGGATATCTGAAGACGCGCGCGATCGGGCCGAGCGGGCGGGCTACACGGTCGTCGACGCGCCGAGCATCGTCGCGACTCACCTGACCGAGATCATCAAGCGCCACGCCGCCGATATCCTCGGGCGGCAGGAGATCCAGGGCATGCTCGACGCCCTCAAAAAAGACTATCCGGCGGTCGTTGAGGACGCGCAGAAGCACCTGTCGCTCGGCGAGATCCAGAAGGTGCTTCAGGGCCTCCTGCGCGAGCAGGTATCGATACGCAACCTCGTCGCCATACTCGAGACCCTCGCCGACTACGCAGGTATCACGAAGGACCCGGGCTTCCTCGTCGAAAAGTCCAGGCAGTCCCTGGGCCGCCAGATTTGCCTCCAGTACGCCGACCAGGACAAGACGATGCGCGTGCTGACCATAGAGCCCTCACTCGAGCAGCGTATCATCGACGCGCGGGTGGACACGCCCGCCGGCGCGATGTCGGCCCTGGAGCCGGCGACCCAGCGCCAATGGATCAAGGCCTTGACGCTCGCCGTCACCGCGGTGCAGAAACAGGGGCATTTCCCCGTGATCCTCTGCTCCGAGGCGGCCAGGGCCCTCGTCAAGTCGAGCACGGAGCGGGAGATACCCGACCTCGTCGTGCTATCGGTGCCGGAGATCGTGGCCGACATCCAGGTAGAGGCCATCGGAGAGATACGCGTTGAAGGATAAATTATGCAATACCTGGTAGAGCAGGGCTCCAGTCATCGGGAGGTCCTGGAGAAGGTCCGCGCCCGCTACGGCGACGCGGCCCAGGTCCTGAGCCATCGTACCGTACGATCCGGCGGCTTCCTCGGCCTGTTCGCCCGCGAGGGCGTCGAGATAACCTTCTACCTGAAGGACGACGCGGTGCGCGAGGGCGAAAAGAAGAAGGCCGACATCGAGGAGGAGAAGCGCAGGCTGCTCGAGCGCGTCAATCAGGAGCGGGCCATCCAGGAGGTACTCTCCGAGGTGCGCTCGCTCAAGGATACGCTCGCCGAGAGCGTCGCGAGGCCCGCGGCCCAGGACGGCGAGCATCCGACGCTCGCCGCCCTCGACGCCCTGCTCGTCGACAATGATTTCTCGCCCTGGTACCGCGCCGAGCTCCTGGCCAGGGCCCGGGACGAATTCAGCCTCGGCGAACTCGAGGACTACGCGGCGGTCGAAGAGGCCTTCCTCGAATGGATAGGCGATACCGTACGTATCCCCGCGCCCGCGAGGCCGGTCAAGCCGCGGGTGCTCGTGCTCGTAGGCCCGACCGGCGTCGGCAAGACGACGACCATCGCCAAGCTGGCGGCCCTGCACAGCCTCGGCATTGGCGGCCTGCCGGCCGGCGCCGTGCGCATGATCACCATAGACAGCTACCGCATTGGGGCGGTGGAGCAGATCGAGAAGTACGCCGGGATCATGCGCGTGCCGGTCTCCGTGGTCGAGACGGCCCAGGACCTGCGCGAGACCATAGCGATGTACCGTGACAATGACCTTATTCTGGTCGATACGATAGGCAAGAGCCCCCGGGACGCGATACGGCTGGCCGAGATGCAGCAGGTGCTCGATGCCTGCGGGCCGGCCGCCGAGGTCTACCTCGCGGTGGCCGCTACGACCAAGACTCAGGACATGCTCGATATCTTCAGGCAGTTCGAGCCGTTCCGGTATCGGGGTGTGGTCGTTACGAAGATGGACGAGACGAGCCGCGTCGGAAACGTGCTTTCGGTGCTCGCTGAGACCGACAAGGCCGTGGCCTGGATTACCGACGGCCAGAAGGTGCCCCAGGACATCGCGCGGGCAAATCCTCTCAGATTCCTCATGAATCTCGAAGGTTTTAGGCCGAATCGACCGAAACTAGAAGAGAGATACGGATCAACGACTACGTAACCCGCCGTATCGATGGAGTGCTCGTATGGAAGACCAGGCGCAGAAGCTGCGGGAGCTGATGAGCGCTAAGCCGCAGCCCCAGCAGGCGGCCAAGAAGACCCGCGTCATCACCGTCGCCAGCGGCAAGGGCGGCGTCGGTAAGACGAACCTGTCCGTCAACCTAGCCATAGCCTACGCCCGGACCGGCAAGCGCGTGATGGTAATGGACGCGGACCTCGGCCTGGCCAACGTCAACATCATGCTCAACATGATTCCCAAGTACAACCTGTACCATGTGATACGTAAGCAGAAATCTATGCGCGACATCATCCTGGATACGGAGTACGGGATCCAGATCCTGGCTGGGGCGTCGGGCTTCTCCAAGATCGCCAACCTGAACGAGGAAGAACGGCAGAATTTTATATCCGAGCTGTACGCTCTGACCAATGTCGACATCATCATCATCGATACGAGCGCCGGCGTCTCGAACAACGTGCTGTCCTTCGTCGCCGCGGCCGACGACGCTATCATTATCACCACCCCGGAGCCGACCGCCATTACCGACGCCTACGGCATCATCAAGATCATAGCCACCGAGGTCGAGAACCTGAACATAGGCCTCAAGCTGGTCGTCAACCGCGTGAAGACCGTGACCGAAGGCCGCAAGGTGGCCGAACGTATCATCAACATCTCGGGGCAGTTCCTCAACCTGAAGGTCGAATACCTCGGCTGCATCTATGAAGACCCCATCGTCCAGCAGTCGGTGCTCAGGCAGCGGCCCTTCATCGTCCAGGATCCCAAGTCCAAGGCCGCAATCTCGGTGCAGCACCTGGTGAACCGTATCGAGAAGACCGAATTCGTCGACGACCGCGGCATTAGCCGCCTCATCAAGAAGCTGTTCTCGAAAGAATAGCGCCGCGGAGCGTACCGAGAGCCAAAGCTTGACGAGACAAGGTATTATGCCTTAATGTTGTCGGCTATGGGAGGGTACTGAAACGGTGGACTCGAGTCTTCGCGCGTCCGCCTTCGCGGGGCTTGGCGCGTTCGCGTTATCGATCATCGTCGCCGCTTTCTCGCGCGTCCCTTTCGGCGCGTTGGTCCTCCGCGCCCTGCTGTCGGGCCTAGCCTTCGCGGGGCTATGCTACGGCGCCATCATGGTACTGAGACGATTCCTCCCCGAGCTGTTCGGAGACGTCGCGGCGACGGCCTACACGGGGCAAGACGAGTCTGTCGGCTCCATCGTCGACATCGTCCTGCCCGGCGGGGAGGCCGAACGCGATGTACAGGCCGCCGAGGCGGGCGAATCGGCCCCGGCCGTGGCCGCCGAGCCTCGGAGAGAGCCCGCCGCCACGGCTGTCGCCGCCGGGGAACTAGAGCGGGAGGTAGCCGATCTGCGGAGCGATAGCTTCGTCTCGAGCGACCCCGGCGAGGCGCCCTCGCCGAATGGGGCGCCGCGGCCGTCGGTCTCTCTCGACGAACTGGACACGTTGCCCGACTTGGACGGGTTTAGCGACGCCTTCACGACGACCCTGGCCGGCGAAGGAGAGGCGCCGGCTCCCGACGCCTCGTACCTGGCGGGGCCGTCGGACAGCATGCCTAGCGCCGGGGCGCCGGACGCCGGAAGGGATCCGGCGGTACTCGCCAAGGCCGTACAGACATTACTGCGCAGAGACCAGAAAGGGCAATTATAAATGAATCATTCCCTGCTGGAGCATCACAGCGAAGAGGAGCTCTGGGCCGCCTACCGGCAGCGCAAGGATCCCCTTATCCGCGAAGCCTTCATCAAGCAGTACGCGCCGCTGGTCAAGTATGTGGCGGGCAAGGTCGTCGCGAACATGCCGTCATCGGTCGAGTTCGACGATCTGGTCGGGTTCGGCGTGTTCGGCCTTATCGACGCCATAGACAAGTACGACCCCGATAAGAACGTTAAATTCAAGACCTACGCCGTCACCCGTATCAGGGGCGCCATCTACGACGAGCTGCGCAGTATCGATTGGGTCCCACGCTCGGTGCGTCAGAAGACCAGGGAGATCGAAGAAGCCATCGTACAGACCGAGGCCAAGCTCGGCCGCCCCGCTACGGATCAGGAGATCGCCGAGTCGCTCGGCCTGTCCGACGATGAATTCTCCAAGACGATGCTCAAGATATCGAGCACCTCGATCCTGTCGCTCAATGACGTCTGGTATACCGCGGACGAGTCCGAGCACATGACGATAGGCGACAGCGTCGAGAGCCCCGGCAGCATGAGCCCCGACTCGATCACCGAGCGCGAGGAGATACGACGCGTGATCGTCGAGGCCATCCAGGAGCTACCGGATAAGGAGAAGAAGGTCCTCGTTCTCTACTATTACGAGGAGTTGACGCTCAAGGAGATCGGTAAGGTGCTCGAGGTAACCGAATCGAGGATCAGCCAACTCCATACGAAGGCCATCCTGCGCCTACGCGCGCGACTGACGCACTACCGGAAGGGCATCGTTTAGTATGGAGGCGCGCATAGGCTTCGACGCGGTCCGCGAGCTGATGCGCCGTTACCTGGACGAGGACGGCGACAAGCGCGCGATAGTAGCCGAGGGCGCCACGCTCGAGGAAGCGCTCCGGAGCGCTTCCGTCCAGCTCGACTGCCCGGTGGCCAGGCTCGAGTACGACATTCTCGAGCGTGGGGCGCAGGGCTTCGTCGGCCTGGGCCGAAAGAAATGGAAGCTGAGCGTCTACGAGGCCGCGGTCAAGCAGAAGGTCGAGGAGTCGTCGATCGAGTCCTTCGACGGCGGCCTCGACCTGCCGATCGAGCTCAAGCCCATCCAGCAGGACGTCGACGGCCAGGTCTACGTGCGGCTCGCCACCGAAGGCGCCCTGCTCAAGGTAGCCGAGCCCCAGGGCAGGGGCCGCCGCGCCACCGACAAGCAAGCCGTCGAGAAGCTCCACGCGCGCGCGATCCACGACTTCGACGAGGCGCTCGTGCGCGAGACGGTCAAGCGGGCGGCCGGGGAATGGGTGGTCGTCGGCGACTTCATCGCCAATCCCGCCGCCGACGCGCTCCTGACCGTCGACATCGGCTCCCAGGAGATGGAGGCCCGCGTCATAATCACGCCGCCGCAGCCCGGCGGATGCGACCTGTCCAAGGACGTTATACTCGCCTACCTGCGCAACAACAAGGTCGTCTTCGGCGTGATCGAGGAGGCGCTCCAGGGCCTCGAGGATGCTCCTCGCTACAAGGAGCCTGTCCTCGTTGCCCAGGGACAGCGCGCCGTCAACGGCGACGATGCCCGCATCCAATTCCTGTTCGAGACCGACCGCACCAAGCTGAACCTCGAGGAGAAGAACGGCAAGGTGGACTACAAGGAGTTGCACCTCGTCCAGAACGTGGTCGAGGGGCAGGCCCTGGCCAAGAAGGTCCAGGCCAAGCAGGGCGTGCCGGGCCGTACCGTGACCGGCAAGCTCTTACCGGCCAAAAACGGCAAGGACCTGCCGCTTCCGCTCGGCAAGAACGTCCACGAGAGCGACGACGGCCTCACCGTCATAGCGGATGTCAACGGCGAGGCCACCTACATCAACAGCAAGATCAACGTCGAGACCGTCTATACCATCAACGGGGACGTCGACCTCAAGACCGGAAACCAGTTCTTCCTCGGCACCATAGTCGTCGTCGGCAACGTCGAGGACGGCTTCTCCGTCAAGGCCACCGGCAATATCGAAGTGCGCGGCAACGTCGGCAAGGCCGAGATCAGCGCCGAGGGCGACGTCATCGTCCACCAGGGCATCACCGGGAAGGGCGCGGGCGTGATCACGGCCGGCAAGAACGTCTGGGCCAAGTTCATCGAGAACGCGCAGCTCTACGCCGGCGAGAACGTCATCGTCCAGACCAGCATCATCAACTCGGAGATCACCGCCGAGAAGCGCATCCTGTGCTCCGGCCAGAAGCACGCCGCCATCATCGGAGGCCGCTACCGCGCCTGCGAGGAAATCAACGCCAAGTCGATCGGCTCGCCGTCGGGCGGTGCCGAGACGATACTCGAGGTCGGCAGCGACCCGAAGAGCAAGCTCAAGATGGACGAGCTTGACGGCAAGATGAAGCTGCTCCAGCGCCAGATCGACGAGCTGGACAAGAACATCTATACCCTGAACGAGACCAAACGCCAGCGCAAGACGCTTTCGGACGATAAGCAGGCTGTCCTGGACGAGCTGACCCACCGCCGTGACGAGCTCAAGCAGGAGTCCTCGTCGCTCAAGGACGAGTACGACGCCCTGCAGGCCTACCTGAACAACCTGAAGGTTCGCGGCAAGGTCAGCGTCTCGGGCAGGATCTACCCCGGCTCGGAGATCGTGATCCGCGACATCCGCGAGAAGATCAAGAACGAGTACAAGGGCCTGACCTTCTATCTCGAGAACATGATGATCAAGACCACGCGCTACGAGGAGTTCGACGACGAGATCCTCCGGAAAGGACCGCCGGATGCCCATAAAGCCGATTGACCTGCAGACCCTGTTCTTGCAGTTGTCCCAGGTCGGCAAGGAGCAGGCGGCGGCCAAGGACGGGGCACTGCTCCACGCCAACCTTCACGGCACCGTGGTGAAGCGGCTCGAGGACGAGGCCGCCAAGGCCGTACAACGGCCAAAGGACGACCAGGCCGCCGCCAAGTCGGTCAATGGCGACGGAGGTTCGGGCGTCGGCAGCCAGGGCGGCGAGCGACGCCGCGAGGAGACGCCGGCCGGGGACGACGAGGCCGAGACGATCAGCGACCCATCTCTCGGCGGCCACGTCGACATATCGGGATAATCGATGACGCCCCTGATCATAGCCCTGGCGGTCCAGGCTGTCGTCTCCGTCGCCCTCATCGCGTGGACCAGGGTCAAGGTCCGCCGTTTCCTCGGCGCAGACGAGGAGCTGGAGCGCATACGGCGCGAGATCGGTTCCCTGATCGTCGAGCTTGACGCGACCGCCGACCGGAACGTCACGGTGCTCGAGGACCGGCTCCGGGCCCTCAAGGATTCGCTCGCCGAGGCCGACAAACGTATCGCCCTCCTCGGCCAGGAACGGTCCAGGCGGCAGGCCGAGGCGGTCGTCTACGATAGGCTCGGTCGTGCCGGAGAGCCGCGTCGGCCGGTTCAGGCGCCGCAGGCCGCGTCTGAGTCGGCGCAGCCCCGTCAGGTCCTCGACGCCGATGAGCCACAGGTCCTTCGATCGTCCGAGAAGGAGACAGGGCCGCTGTCGGTCGGGCAGGCGGCTCCGTCGCCGATATCGGGCGCCCCCTCGGTTCCCTTCATCCGGTTCTCCGATAAGCCCCTCGCGACCGACGAGCCGTTCGCCGATAAGGTAGTATCGCTCGCCCGGAGGGGCTTCTCGAGCGATATCATCGCGGCCAGGCTCGGCGCGACCATCGCCGAGGTGGACCTGGCGCTCGCGATCGAACGGGAGCGAGAGGCTCGAACGAAGGAATAGCGGCGTGCGCGGCGTGATAGGCCTGGATTTCGGAACCACCAATACCCTCTGCGCCTGGATGGACGGCGATACGCCCATCATCGTACCGAACGACCGGGGAGAACGGGCGACGCCGTCCGTCGTCGCCGTGTCGGGATCCGGAGAAGCGCTCGTCGGCTCGTCCGCCCGTAACCAGGCCCTGGCCGATCCCGCCTCGGCCCTGTTCGGCGTCAAGCGTCTGCTCGGAAAGTCCCAGGCGCTCGTGTTCGGCGGGAGGGAGCGTGCGCCGGAGGAAGCCGCAGCGGCCATCATCGGTAAGGTCAAGCGCGACGCCGAGTCGTATCTAGGCTTCGAGGCGGACCGAGCCGTGATAACGGTGCCGGCCAGGTACGGCGACCGCCAGCGCAGGGCCGTCCGCGACGCCGCCGCGATGGCCGGCCTCAAGGCCGCCCGCGTGATGAACGAGCCGAGCGCCGCCGCCCTGGCCAAGGCCTGGCTGTCGGCCCGCGACGAATCGGAGCGGCTCGTCCTGGTGTACGACTTCGGCGGCGGCACCTTCGACGCCACCGCGCTGCGGGCCAGGGGCGGCTCGTGCTCGGTCCTGTCGAGCGAGGGCGACGACGCGCTCGGCGGCATGGATATCGACGCGGCGATCTACGAGACGGTGGCCGAGCGCTTCAGGCTCGAGTTCGGCATCGATCCGTCGGCCGATCCCTACCTGGCCAGGACCCTCGTCGACCTGTGCGAACGGGCCAAGATCGAGCTGTCGAGCCGCGACGAGGCGACGATAGCCGTGCCCTTCCTGCGCGGCGCCGGCGGCGTCGTCCACCCGAGCGTCCGACTGGAGCGAGCCGCCTTCGAGGCGATAGCCTCGCCGTTCATAGATCGTAGTCTGGCCCTCGTCGAGCGGGTGCTCCGCACCGCCAAGGCGGGAGTCCGCGACGTCGACGCGCTCGTACTATCCGGCGGCTCGAGCCGCATCCCCCTGGCCAAGCGCCGTCTCGCCGAGCTCCTGGGGCGCGACGCCGACCCCAGGATCAACCCCGAGGAGATAGTCGCGCTCGGGGCGGCCGTCGAGGCCGCTAGGATAGAGGGCCGGCTCAAGGGACTGTCCTTCACCGACGTCTGCTCGCGCACCTTCGGCCTCGAGATAGACGGCGGATCCTTCGTCCCGCTGATCGTGAAGGACGAGCCGCTGCCCGCCGTCGGCCGCCGCGTCTTTACCACGGTCGAGGACTACCAGCGCTCGGTCGAGCTGCACGTGCTCCAGGGCGAGTCGGAACGGGCCTCGGATAACGCCTCGGTAGGGCGTTTCCTCTTGCCGGGCATCCGCAAGGCGACCAGGGGCGAGCCCCGCATCGCCGTCGAATTCGCCATAGACGAGGGCGACATGATGATAGTCAGGGCCCGCGACCTGGATACGGGCGCGGAGCAGTCCATCGCGGTGTTCGACGGGGAGCGTGACTCGCGCTCGCCGCGCGACAGGGTGCTCGCCCTGGCGCAGATAGTCAGGCGGGAATCGGCGGAGGCCATCGTCGACGCGGCCCTGGGCGCCGAGATCGGGGACGTGCTGGCGATGGCCGAGTCATGCGGCGATGACGATGAGAAGGCCGCCATGGTCGCGACCCTGCTCGAGGGGCTCCTATCCGAGCTGTCCGCTAGGACGGGGCGTTCTGAAGCCGACGCTCGGCGACCGTCGGAGCTACCGTTCCGGGGCCGCGCGGCCGCGGGTGGCGCATGAGCGAGCGCGCGATGTACCTGGCGCTCGGCCTGGAGCCTGGGGCGCCGTCGGAGGAGATCAAGCGGGCGTATCGCAACCTGAGCCTGCGGCTGCACCCGGACGCGTCCGGCGATCCGTCGACGGCCCGACGCTTCTCGATGGTCGCCAAGGCCTACCAGACGCTCAGGGTCGCGGAGCGCGAGCGTCCGGCGACGTTGCGGCCACTCGAGGAGCCCGGACGAACCGACCTGTTCGCCCTCGGCGTCGAGCTGTCCACGCATCCCGACCCCGCGCGACGTCGGGCCGCGGCCAGGAGGCTCGGGCTGACCGGAAAGCGCAGCGCCTGGGTTTTCCTGCGCAAGGGGCTATACGACCGCGACGAAGAGGTGGCGGCCGCCTGCGTCAGGGCCGCCGCCGTGCTTGGGCTGGCCCAGGGCTCAGGCGAGGTAGCCGACGCCTACCAGCGCGGGGGGCCGGGCTTACGCGACGCCATGCTCGACGCGGCGAGGGCGACGCGCGACCCGCTCTTCTCTGCCGCCATCGAGGTCGCCAGGACCGACGAGGATCCCCGCCGACGCTCGATCGCCTACAGGCTCGCCATGGAGTCCAGCCAGTCGGCCGTCGCGCCGGCCCGGGGCGAGGAAGTCTCCTAGGCGCTCGTCTCGAGGCCGTAGTCCTGGATCTTCTGGTACAGGGTCTTCCTGCCTATCCCGAGGATCTCGGCCGTGCGGCTCTTATTCCCGCCCTGGGCGGCGAGCGTCTCCCGTATCAGGATGCGCTCCGCGTCGGCCAGGCTCGAGCCGGGCGGCACGCGGATGTCGCTATCGGAGGCGCTGGTACTCACCCCGGGCGGCAGATCGTCGAGCGTGACGAGTCCGCCCGAGGCCATCACGACCGCGCTCTCGATGCAGTTGCGCAGCTCGCGAACGTTGCCCGGCCAGGCATAGGCGTAGAGGGCGGCCCGCGCCTTGGGGTCGAAACCCTCGACTCCCTTGCCGTTGTCCTCGGCGAATTCCCTGAGGAAGGCACCAGCCAGGAGGGGAATATCGTCCTTGCGCTCCCTGAGCGGCGGTACGTGGATATTGACGACGTTGAGCCTATAGTATAGATCTTCACGGAACTTCCCGGCCGCGATCTCGTCCTTCAGGTCGCGGTTCGTCGCGGCGACGACCCTTACGTCGGTCTCGATCGTCTCCTCGCCGCCGACGCGCTCGAAGCGCTTGTCCTGCAGCACCCGCAGTATCTTGATCTGCACGTTCTGGTTGATCTCGCCAATCTCATCGAGGAAGAGCGTGCCTTCGTTGGCGAGCTCGAAGCGGCCCTTCTTCCTGGCCTGGGCGCCGGTGAACGAACCCTTCTCGTGCCCGAACAGCTCGCTCTCCAGCAGGGACTCGGCGAGAGCCGCGCAGTGCACCTTGATGAACGGCCCGTCGGCTCGCGGCGACAGGTTGTGGATCGCGTCGGCGACCAGCTCCTTGCCGACGCCGGACTCGCCGGTTATCAGCACGCTCGCCTTGGTAGGAGCCACCCGGCGCACCAGCTCCATGATGCGGCTGATCGCGGGGCTCCTGCCGATGATGCTCGAGGTGCGCCGCTGCGTCTCTATCTCCTCGAGCAGCTCCTCGTTCCGCCTGGACAGCTCACGCCGCTCAAGGGCTCGCTTGACCAGGATCGACAGGTGATCGAGGTTGACCGGCTTCGTGATGAAGTCGTAGGCGCCGGAGCGCATCGCGTCGACGGCGTCCTCGACGGTGCCGTGGCCGGTCAACACGATGACCGGGACCGAGGGGTAGCGCGATACGACGTGCCTCAGCAGTTCGCCCCCGGAGAGGGCGGGCATGCGCAGGTCGGTGATGACGAGGTCGACGCCGCCGCGGTCCGCCAGCGCCACGCCCTCCCTGCCGTCGGCGGCAAGCTCGACGTCGTAGCCGTCCAGGCGCAGGTACTCGCCGAGACCCTCGCGTATGTTCTTCTCGTCGTCTACGACGAGTACGGTAAACCTCATCCTTCCTCCGTATCGGGTAGCGGCTCGTGCTCGCAAGCCTCGCCGTCGGGGCAGGCCCCGGTGATCATGCGGCGGTCTCGCTGCGGTATCGGTAGCGCAAGGACGAAGGTCGAGCCCTGGCCCGCCTTCGAGGTGACGGTGATGTCGCCGCCGTGCTCCTTGACTATCTTATAGGTCAGGGTCAGGCCGAGGCCGGTCCCGTTCTCTTTGGTCGTATAGTACGGTTCGAAGATCTTTCCGAGGCGATCCTCGGTGATGCCGACGCCCGTATCTGAGACGGTTATCCTGGCTTCCTCGGCCGAGGCTTCGCTCGTCAGCCGGAGCGATCCGCCGTCGGGCATGGCTGCGGCCGCGTTTTTGACCAGGTTGAGCAGGGCCTGCTTGAGGTAGCGCCGGTCGAACGGGAAGGGCGGTACGTCCTTCCCGTAGTCGACCGACAGCTCGATGCCGGCGCTTTCAACTTCGACGCGCATGAACTCGGCAAGCTCCCGCAGGAGCGCGTTCAGGTCGTCGTTGATGGGGGCTATGTCCATGGGCCGGACGGCGAACAGGAAGTCGACGACTATCTTGTTGAGGCGGTCGATCTCCTCGGTGACGACGTCGAGGTAGCGGCCTATCGGCGGCTCGTCGGCCAGGCCCTTGAGAGCCTTGCGCATGAGCTGGACGTGGATGCTGATGGAGCCGAGCGGGTTCTTGATCTCGTGCGCGACGCCGGCGGCCAGGGTCGTCAGCGACGCCAGGTTCTCGGCCCTGCGTAGCCTGGCCTCCCTGCGCCGCTTGTCGGTCGTCTCCTCGACGTGGATCAAGGTGCCGCGGATACGCTTGTCCCGGACGAGCGGGGTAACCGACACGGATATGATGCGCGTGCCGGCCTTGGCGTCGAGCGCGAATTCCCTGTCGATGACCGACTCCTCGCCGTTCAGCGCGGCGTCGAAGAAACCGGCGAGCTCATCGTCCCGCACGCTCTCCCAGAGCGGCAGGTCGAACAGCTCGGCCTGCGCCATCGGCAGGAGTCGCTCGGCGGCCTTGTTGACCAGGATGGGCGCGTGGTCCTCGTCGCAGACGACGATGCCGTCGAGCATCGAGTCGAGCACCGCGTCGAGCCGCTCGTTCTCGTCGGCCAGCACGCGCAGGAGCCCGCGGATGGACTCCTCGTTCATGCGGGAGACCTTCTCCATCGCCCGCTCGAGGAATTTCCTCATGGGCGGCCGTCCTGGCAACCGTCGGCGAAGGCGTCGGCCAGGCGCTCGACGAGGGCCGTCGGCTGGAGGTTGTATGACGAGTAGCGGATCATCGCGTCTCGCGCCAAGGACGCGTACAGCTCGGCGGCGCGCTGGGTCTCGAGCCCGGCGCCTGGTAGCCGGAGCATAGCCGCGAAGATCGAGCCGACCGAGTCCATCAGGGCGGGGAAGGCCCACGCGAAAGCCTCGTCGGCCGACCCGAAGTTGGCGGTGGCTGACTGGGCCGCGGCGATCGCCGCCTGGACCGGCCCGCCAGACGAGGCGAGCGACGATAGCGCTTCCTCGGTGAAGGGGCCGCGCCTCCGCTCGGCGGCCGCAACTATGGCCGCCGCCAAGTCCCTGGCCAGGCCGTCCACTGCGCCGGTCGACGACGGCCTGTAGCGGGAGACGTACTCGCCAAGCGTCGGGGCGCCGGCCGCGTCGTCCTTGAAGATGCGCTCGATCACGGCTCGGGCCTCGTCGCCCGTCCGCTGGGCGAAGCGATATGGTCTGACCCTCGAGAGTACGGTCGGTATCAGCGCCGCCTTACGGCTCGAGGTCAGGACGAACACGGCGTGCTCGGGCGGCTCCTCGAGTATTTTGAGCAGCGCGTTCCTTGAGGCGTCGAGCATGCGGTCCGCGTGCTCGATTATGATGGTCTTGCGCCTGCCGTAGGGCGCGAGCCTGGCCCAGAATTCCATGGCTCGAACCTGAAAAACCGGCGTGGCTGCCGGGAGCAGGTCCTCGAGCTTGGCGCAGACGCCGAGCAGCTTACCCGCTTCCTTGACGGCCTCGTCATCGGATAGGGCGCTCGAGCGGCACGTCGGGGAAGCCGGCGCGCAGGCGTCGACGCCCTCGAGAGCGGAACGCACCAGCGGTAGGGCCTTGGAGAGCCTCGCTTCCTCGCCGGCGTATAGCTCCTGGTCGAATCGCCTCGTCAGCTTCTTGACCGCACGGGTAAAGAAGAACCTCGAGCCCGAGCCGGGGGCGCGCTCCATCATGGCCGCGCCTATGGCGAGTTCCTCCCTGAAGGACTTGGGGCCGAGCAACAGCGTATCCTGGTGCGATAGCGTCCTGTGCCGTGAGCACTGCTGGCAGGGGCAGTTCCAGGCGGCATCGCGCTCGCAGGACAGAGCCCTGGACAGCTCGAGGGCGGAGCTGAGCTTCGCCGACAGGGGCGGGCCCTCGAACAGGAGCGAGCCTGGTAGGGCTCCCCGGTCCAGCTCGGCCTTGAGGGCCTCGGTCGCGTTAGGCTGCCACAGGATGTTCTCGAACATAGGGCTCAGCCGGAGATCGACGAGCGGGCGGCGGGTAGCGCCTCGACGACGAGCGGGAGGAGGAGCCTGGCGATCCAGCTTCCGTCGAGCAGGGCTTCGACGTCGAAGACCGGTTGGTAATGGAGAATCATAACGACGATGGCCGAGATGATCACGCCTTCGACGACGCCGAAGATAAGGCCGAGCACGCTGTCGAGTATGTCGAGGTTCAGGTTCTCGAGTACGCTACGGAGCGATTTCTCGACGATCTTGACGACGATGAATACGACGGCGAAGCTGGCCACGAAGCCGACGACGACCTCGAACCCGCCGAGCGGCTTCAGGTTCGATATCCAGGCGCCGACTGGTCGGAAGAAGAAAATACCGGCTAGGAGGCCGCCCACGACAGCCGCCATCGACAGTACCTCTCCGACGATGCCCCTGAACCAGCAACGAAGCGCGGCGATGGCGATGACGGCCAGCAATACGTAGTCTAGAACGTTCATCTCGTGCTTCCTTTCAGTACTCGATCGAGTATCATCCCGGCTATGGCGGCCGCGGCATCCGGCCTGGCGGTCTCGCCGGCGGCGGCGGCCATCGTCGACCTGGCCTCCGGATTGGACAGGAGTGGCGTCAGCGCGGCGAGCAGGGCCTCGGGCGTCGCCTCGTCGCCCGCCAGGCAGACGGCCCCGCCGCGCGACGCGAGCAGGCGCGCGTTCTCGACCTGGTCGCCGCGGCTACCCGAACCGAGCGGTATGAAGACCATCGGCTTGCCCGAGGCCGCGCCTTCCCAGAGCGTACCGGCGCCGGCCCTGCCGACTATCACGTCGGCCGCGGCATAGAGGTCGGGTAGCTCACCGGAGACGAACTCGAAGCCCTTGTAGTCGCCGTCCGCCGGCCTGCATACGGGGTTGCCCGGGCCGCACTGGTGGGCGACGCGAGCCTTGCCGGCCAGCGCCGGAAGGATAGCGCCGATCAGGTCGTTCACCTGCCGCGCGCCCTGGCTACCGCCGAGCGCGAGCACGATCGGCAGGTCGTCCGCGAAGCCGAGCCACCTGCGGCCTGCGGCCGCATTCCCGGCGCGGATAGCGCGCCGCACGGGGTTGCCGACGGCGATGGCGCGAGCGCGCTGGGACTCGGGTAGATCGTCGAGGGTGCGTTCCCAGCTGACCAGGATGCGCTCGGCCCGCCTGGCGTTGAGCCGCGTCGCCAGGCCGGTCGACAGGTCTGACTCGTGCGTGAACACCGGTATGCCGAGCGCCGCCGCCGCCATGCACGGCGGCACGCTGACATAGCCGCCCTTGGAGAACAGCAGGGCCGGCCGTAGCCCGCGTAGAACGCGCCTCGCGGCCAGGTAGCCAGCGACCACCTTGAAGGCATCGCCGACGTTCTCGAGCGACGCCGATCGGCGGAGCTTGCCGGATGGGATGGCGACGAACTCGACCCCAGCCGCCTCGACCGCCTGTCGCTCTACCTCCTTCCCGGAGCCTATCCAGACTATCCTGCCCGGCCACCGCACGCGCAGGGCCTCGATGACGGCCAGGCCGGGGAATACGTGGCCGCCGGTGCCGCCCCCCGTGAAGGCGATGCAGGCGCTGTCGCCACCGCGGGGGCTGGCGGAGCCGGCCGTCATTTCGTCGTCTCGGCTCATAGCGCGCCTAGGAGGCGGGCGTAGGCCGCCAGGGCCGGATCCGAGGGGCCTCCGTCCGCCAGTACCGAGCCGGTCAGTTTCTTGCCGAGCTGAACGCCCTCCTGGTCGAACGAGTTCAGGTTCCATGCGAAGCCCTGGAACATTACCTTGTTCTCGTAATGGGCGAGCAGGGCGCCGAGAGCGCCCGGGTCGAGCTCATCGCCGACTATCAACGAAGAAGGCCGGCCGCCGGGGAAGGCCTTGTTGGGGTCGTCGTCGTCCTTGCCGCAGGCGAAGGCGACGATCTGGGCGGCGAGGTTCGCGTTCAGCTTGCGCCGCGCGGTCGAACCCTGGAACTCCGGATCGAAGCCGCTCTGGTTCTTGCGGAAGCCGATGAACTGTAGCGGTACGATATCGGTGCCCTGATGGAGGAGTTGGTAGAACGAGTGCTGGCCGTTCGTGCCCGGCTCGCCGAATACCGCCGGGCCGCTCGGGATCGTCACGGGCTTACCGTAGCGGTCGACCCGTTTGCCGTTGGATTCCATGTCGAGCTGCTGGAGGTGGGCCGGGAAACGCGCCAGCGCCTGGGAGTAGGGCAAGACCGCTACGCTCGGGCGGCCGAGGACGTTCCGTTCGTAGATGCCGAGCATGGCGTCGAGCAGGGCCGCGTTCTTGGTAGGATCCGGCTCGAGCGCCAGTCGGTCGGCGTCGGCGGCGCCGTCGAGCAGGGCCTTGAAGGCGTCGGGGCCGAGGGCCAGCGATAGGACGACGGCGCCTACCGCGCTCGTGGCGCTGTAGCGGCCGCCTATGTAGTCGTCGATGTAGAACGAATCGAGGTAGCCGGCGTTGCGCGCCAGAGGGCTCGTCTCGCTGGTTACGGCGACGATATGCCGCGACGCGTCGACGCCGGGCCTCCTGCCGAGCCAGGACCGGACGAGAGCCTCGTTCGCGAGAGTCTCCTGGGTGGTGCCGCTTTTCGACACGAGTACGAACAGGCTCGTCTCCTGGTCGCAGCCGGACAGCACGCCGTTCGCGTCGTCGGGGTCGACGTTGCTGATGAAGGACGCCTCGAGCGCCAATTCGCCGCGCTCGGCGGCCCAGCGTTCGAGGGCCAGGTACAGCGCTCGCGGCCCCAGGTCGGAGCCGCCTATGCCTATCTGCACGACGCGCTCGAAGCGCTTGCCGGTCGAGCCGCGTAGCTCCCCGGAACGGACCATCGCGGAGAAGGCCGCGGCGCGAGAGCGCTCTCCCTCGTAGAAGGCCCGATAGTCGCGGCCGCCCTTGACGACGGGGCCGCAGGGAGTCCCGCGGGCCAGGTGGTGCAGCACCATGCGGCCTTCGCCGACGTTCATCACCTCGCCGGAGGCCAGGGCCCGGTACTGGTCGACCAGGCCGAGCTCGGTCGCCGCCGCCGCCAGCGAGGCTATCGTCCCGTCGTCGGCGTCCATCGCCGCGTAGGAGTAGCTGAGGCCCCCGCCGGCTGGCAGCGTCCTGGACGCGAGGCGCCCCGGGGTTAGGGCTCCGCGCAGGATCTCTGGCCGTCGCCTCACCAGCTCCCGCCAGCCGGCGAGCTCGTCGATACGCTTCCAACGTTCCATCGGGTATCCTTTCATCCGGGACCTTGGCTTCTGGCCGGATACGAGTGTTTCATTTCGATACGCTTATACTATGCTTAGCGGCACCTTTTTTCAATATAGAAAGCGAGCCGGGGATTCGTATACGGTTGCCGGAGTTTCTGGTATACTGGCGTCGTCGACACGCAATCGAACGACCTAATCGCAGGGGATGCCGATGCCGAAGCTAGCGACGTTCATAGAAAAAGAATTCATACTCAACCAGGTGCAGAAGTCCGGTAGCAGGGTGGTGGTCATAGGCTCGGGCAAGAGCGTCGACGGCCGGCTCAAGGCCTTCGATAAGGAGACGCTCAGCCTGAGCGCCACAGCGTCCGCAGCCGAGGCGTTCAAATCCTGGGACCCAGTCTCCGTCTTCCTATCGTACCAGAGCCAGCGAGTCACCTTCCCCGGCAAGGTCAAGCGCGTCGCCGGCGGCGAGATCGTCATCGGCCTGCCCGAGAACCTCGTCAAGGCCCCGCAGCGCAAGGCGGTCAGGGTGCCTCCTCCCAAAGACCTCAGGCTCGAATTCTACCTCCAGAACGAACGTATCCGCATCGATTGCCCCGAGTCTGAGGAATACTCAGAGCTCGAGATGCCCGCTCTGAGCGTCGGGTTCGACACCGAGTCCATCAACGGGCTACTCGCCAGCTTCCGCGATAAGGCGCAGCCGATGTTCTCCAAGAGCGGCATCCTCATGTTCAACAAGGGGCGCAAGCCCGAGAGCATCGAGGAACGGCTGATAGCCGAGACGGGCCGGACGCTGCTCATGACCAGCACCTCGAGCCCGCTCCCGGCCGTCGACCCCTACCCCGAGGGTCGGATCGTGACGCAGGCCATGGCCGACGCGTTCGAGGGGCCGTCGATCTTCGTCGAGGGCTCCGCCTTCGAACGGAGCCGCGCCGAGAAGGCCGCCGTCGGCATCGTCTCGGAGCTGTACTGCCCCATACTCTATTATCAGTACGTCGTCGGCTACATTTACCTGATGAATGACTCGTCCAAGAAGACCTGCCTCGACTATCGGGCCGTCGATTTCGCGTGGGAGTTCTCGCGCATCCTCGCCTATAGCCTGAAGTCCAACGACTACTTCAAGCTGTCCGAGGACTCGAAGCCGGATCCCTATACGCCTCAGGTCGTCGACCTATCGGCCGGAGGTTGCCTTCTGTCGATGCCGAAGTCGAGCTTCAAGGTCAAGCTCAAGAGCGGCGCGGTACTCGACATCCTGATCGGCAAGGATGGCGGAGGCTCGAGCGTCGCCATGAAAGGCCGAGTCGCGAGACGATTCGACGACCGGGATAACGAGTATTACGGCGTCGCCTTCATCAACGCCGAGCAGGACGCCTACAGCGAGCTACGCAGGTCGCTCTACGCCGATGAGTCGAACAGGTTCGCCTGCGACGAGGCTTCTCTGGAGCTGTGATCGGAGGTTCGGATGGATGCAGATTTCTCCGTCATGGGACGGCTACGGCTAGCCATGGCCGTGGCCTCCCGATGGGAGACCCTCGTCACGCTTGGCGCCTTCGTCGCGTTCTGGCTACTCCTGCGCTATATAGCAGATCCTTGGAGGCGGGACGATCGCAAGCCCCGGGGCGTAAAAAAAGCCAAGAAGCCGTCTCCGACTCCGGTCGAACAGGCTATCGAGGCCGACGAGTCGGACGACGACGGGTTCCCGGACTGATAGCCCCTTTCCATGGCCAGCGGCTTCGGCGGCGTAGCAGACCCGCCCCGAGGGCGGCCGCGATCGCTTCTCCGGCCTCTTCGGTCGTCCAACCGGCCATCGTTCCGTGGCGCGGCGCGACCGCGGTTCCCTGTGCGCCGACGGCGAACGCGGCCAGGCCCGTCGCGTCGAAGCGCCGTGGGTGACGCGCCGCGATCGCGGCTAGCTCGGCGGCGCCGGGAGCGTCTTCGATAGCCGTCCCGTCGCAGCGGTCGCAGGACGAACAGGCCGTCTCTGCCGCCTCGGGATAGCCTAGGACTCCCAGCAGGAACGACCTCCTGCAGCCGTAGCGCCCGGTTGCGTAGCGCCGCATCGCCTCGGACCTGGCCTCGGCCGATACCGGCTCCGGGCCTAGCCTCGGTTCATAGTCGCCTCGTGTGCGGCTCCCGGGCTCGAGCTTATGGATGAGCAGAGCCTCGCTCTGCTCGCCGTCCCTGCCGGCTCGCCCCGATTCCTGGAGATAGGCCTCTACCGAAGCCGGCCGCCCATAATGCACGACCGAGCGGACGTTCGGCTTGTCCATGCCCATACCGTAGGCGCACGTGCTTACGAGGACGCCGTCGTCGGAGCCCATGAACCATGCCTCGACGGCCGCGCGCTCGGCCTTCTCGAGCCCGGCGTGGTAGAAGCGGCAGTCGAGGCCTGAGCGCGAGCCTATCAAGTCCTCCGCTATGATTTGGACGCCATGGCGGGATCGGGCGAACACGATCAGCGGCTTCGGCATGGTAGCCACGGCCGCCCGTAGTTCCCGGCGCATCGACAGGGCCGGCTTGACGCTGTAGCGTATGTTCGGCCTGTCAGGAGCGCCCGCGACGAGCCTGTATGGCTCGCCGCCGAAAAGCGCCTCCGCGATGCGCGTGAGTATGGGAGGAGAGGCCGTCGCGGTGAAGGCCGTGACGACGCGCGGCTTTATGGACCTGATCGCTTCTCCGAGCGATAGATAGGCTGGCCTGAAACTGTCGCCCCATTCGGCGACGCAATGGGCCTCGTCTATCACGAAGTGCGACGGCTTGGCTTCCGCTAGCGCCTTCGCCACGCTGGGCGTCCGTAGCGTCTCTGGATTGGTTATGATGAAACGGGCTGTGCCCGATCGTACCGATTCGAGGGCGGCGCGCTTCTCGTTCGCCGACATGCCACCTCGCAGCGTCGCCGCGACCATGCCGGAGCTCTTGAGCCTCCTGGCCTGATCGGCCATGAGGCCGAGCAGGGGATAGACGACGAGCGTCGGCCCGGGGCAGAGGGTCGCCGGTAGCTGAAAGCAGAGGCTCTTTCCGGAACCCGTGGGCAGGATGACTATCTGCCTGGTAGGGCCATCATCGTCTGTCGCCGTTCCCGCTGAGTCGAGCACGTTCGCTATGACGAGGCGCTGATACGGATAGAGGTAGGCCACTCCGAAATGTTCCGCCGCGTACGTCCCAATGGGATCATCGGTCTTCATGCGGACTATACGCCGCTCGGAGCAACGGTGATTGTCCGCGTCGACCCGCGGCCGCCTCAGCTAGCCATGAAATCGGCGGCGGAGGGGCATATCCCAGCCAGCGGGCACTCGGCGCACAGAGGTCTCCTGGCACGGCAGACGTACTTGCCGTGGCGGTTGAGAGCGTAGGAAAACGCGGTCCACATCGACTCGGGCAGGGCCGCGCCGAGCATCCGTTCGCTCTTGCCCGGGTCGTCGGTAGGGGCCAGCCCTAGCCGCCTCGCCGTCCTGAGCACGTGCGTGTCGACGACTATGCCTGGTTTGCCGAAGCAGACGCTGACGATCAGGTTCGCCGTCTTGCGGCCGACGCCGGGCAGCTTGACCAACTCCTCGATGGTATCGGGCACGGTTCCGCCGAGATCCCGGGCGATGATGGTTGCGGCTCCGACTATATTCGCGGCCTTGGCGCGGAAGAAGCCGGTGGTACGTACGAGCGACTCCACGTCCGCCAGGCTTGCTTCGGCCAAGTCTCCGGGCGTCGGATACGCCTCGAACAGGGCGGGCGTCACCTTATTCACCTGCTCGTCGGTGCATTGTGCCGAAAGTATCACCGCGATCAGCAGCTCGAAGCAGTTGCGGTAGCTTAGGGCTGAACCGCGGTCGGGCCAGATAGGAACGAGCGTGTCATAGAGTATACGGGCGTCGGGTCGCGTCGAGTAGTCCATGCATGGAATATCGCATCGGGGCTTTCCCTTGGCAAGCCGCGGCCGCTACCCAGGCCGTACCGGGCTTGGAGTAAACACATTGCGAATTAGCCTCGGCCGTTTTATACTATCCATACTGGGCTGGCCGCTATCGTGGTTCGCCCGGTATGGAGGAAGCATGAAACGATTCTTGATTATCCTCATCGCTGTATCCATAGCGGCTGGAGCCTTCGCGCAGGGTGCTACCGGCTCCTCCGGCGATTCGGGCCGCGACAAAGTAGGGAATGCCGTGATGGAGTCCGATCTCTATCCGGTACGCGTCGACGTCTCGAGGGTATATTCCCACGCTCAGGGCTATAGGGTCGTCTATAGGAAGGGGGCTACCTCGTTCGCCGAGGTATACATACCGGTCGAATGGTTCGTTGCAGGTGGCAAGGGCATGCTACTGCGTGGGCGCGGGCCCCAGTATCCGTATATGGTCGTCTACTATCGCCCCGACGGCGGTTTCAGCCATGTCAAGCTATTCGTACTGGCCAACATGCGCGACGCGAGCTGGGGCGTCATAGAAGGCGACCCGGGAGACCGGTTCAAGGTCGATTCGATCAAGCTCGAGTTCTAAGGCGGCCTAGCCCGACCATCAGCTCTTCGATATACTAGGGCGACCCCAAGCCGGTGGCCGGGGTCGCCCATTCGCGCGGCAGGCAACTCAACTATCCAGGATGTATCGTGACGCAGGAAAAGCTCATTCAGGGATCAGGTATTCTTCGGTTCATCGATACGCACGGCCGCTTCATACTGGTCGGCCACAAGGAACCGGACGGCGACTGCGTCGGTAGCCAGCTGGCGCTCGCTTCGTTCCTCGAGCGGATCGGCAAGCGCGTCTATCTCCTATCGTCCGGCCCGTTCACCAGGACCGAGATATCGGGCTACGCGTCCCGCTTCTCGGACAAGGCCGATCCCTCCATGGCGGGCGAGGGGAGCGCGATCATCGTCCTCGACTGCTCGTCCTTATCCAGGATAGGCGACATCCGGCTGAGCCTGCCCGAGGGACTGCCTCTGGCCTTCATAGACCATCATGCCTCCGGCAACGCGTCGGGCGATGCGGTGCTCGTCGACCCGAGGGCTCCCGCCGTTACCTATCTCGTGCAGTCCATCATCGAGGCCCATTCGGGGCGGCCGACCAAGGAGGAAGCCGAGCTGCTACTCTTTGGCCTATGTACCGATACCGGGTTCTTCAGGCACCTGGACGAGACTTCCGGCGACGTCTTCGCATCCGTCGGCCGCCTCGTCGAGGCAGGCGCCTCGCCGAAGCGAGCCTTCGACATGATGAACGGCGGCAAGCCCTTCGCCTCCAGGAAGCTGATGGGCGAGCTCCTGTCGAAGGCCGAGACGCGCTACGACGGTAAGCTGATCGTTACCAGCATGAGCCTGGCTGACCAGGAACGCTACGGTCTCGTCGGCCGCGACTCCGACATGCTGTACCAGTTGCTGCTCACCGTCGCCGGTATGGAAGTGGCCGTAGTCGTCAGGCAGGAGAGCCCGACAGATTGCACCGTCGGTTTCAGGTCGAGGGAGGCCGTCGATGTCGCTTCGGTCGCAGCGTCGTTTGGCGGAGGCGGGCATCGCCTAGCCGCCGGGCTCCACATAACCGGCCAGGCCGCCGATATAGTCGAGCGGGTTATCGAAGCCTTCAAACCGCTGCTGGCGTAGGCGAATGTAACTACTTGTAACAGCCGAATCGATGCCGTCGGGATTTAGCATCTCGGCGGCCTTTACTTTTGGCTCGTAAGTCGATGCTGAGGCATTACTTGGATCTCGATCAAGGGATAGCCACCTCCATGTAGGTACGCTTCTTGCAATAACTGATTTCAGCTATTGTCGGCGTTCTTCACAGAAACGAGGTGCGTCTATGTCTAATGAGGAGCTGAACGACCTGGTCGATCGGAAGAAGCACGGCGAGTTGGGCTTGGAACGGCGCATCCTGGAGCTGATGGCTACGGATGTCTATAAGCGGCCTTGGGTCTACGGACTCAAGTCGGAAGACGAGGTCGGCGAGGTGTTCGTACGCTACTGGACCAGGATAGGCAACCTGGCCAATCGCTACGAGGATACCGGCTATCGCTTCGAGGCCTTCGCGATCAGCTCGTTCCGGTACATGGCCCTTTCGCTCAAGAGGCAGCGCGTCTGCCGCTATGATAGGGACGGCGCCGTCATCGACGACGAGGTCTTCGAAGCCTGGGAAGACCTACGGCGTTGCGAGTACTCAGCCCCCGACGACGATATCCCTGGCAGTACCGGACCGGCGTTCCCCTGCAGGGACGATGTAGGGGTAGTCGCCACTTCTTTCAGGCGACGTATCGTGTTCCTTTGCGTCAAGTGCGCGCATCTCCTCGACGACGGCCAGGTCGCCGCGATAGCCGAAGAGATGGGCTTCGACCTTGCCGAGCTGCTCGGCCTCCTCGAACGGGCGCGGAACGCTTACCCCGTGATAAACCCGCGCATCGCCTCGAAGCGTCGGGGCAGGAACGTGGCGTGGATCAGGATGGGAGCCGCGGCGCGTAGGCTCTCGCGCGAGGCGGACGAGGACACCAGGCGATATCTACGCGGCACCGTGGAACGGGAGCGTGGACTGTACCTCCGGGCCGCTCGGCGGATCGCCCATATGAACAGGCTCATACCTAACAAGGCCGTCGCGGAACTGCTCGGCATACCCAAGGGCACCGTCGACTGTGGCGTCGGTCGCGTGCTCAGGATGTACTCGGGCTATTCGTAGACCTGTTCGAAGGGCTAGAATGCCGGACGGAGGAACGATGACCATCTACATAGCGACCGGCAACGCCCATAAGCTCGACGAGATACGCCCGGCCCTGCCGGGCGTCGACGTACGACTACCGTCGGACGCGGGCGTCGACTTCGACTACGAGGAGACAGCCGACGATTTCATCGGCAATTCCGTGGGCAAGGCCCTGGCCCTCTGGCACGCGGTCGGGGCCCCGGTCCTCGCCGACGATTCTGGCCTCTGCGTCGACGCGCTCGGCGGCAGGCCGGGAGTGCTGTCGGCGCGCTACGGCTCCCCTGACGGCGTAACGCCGCTCGGCGCCGCCGAGCGCAACGCGCGGTTACTCGGAGAGATGCGCGGACGGAGCGACCGCTCCTGCCGTTTCGTATGCTGCATGACGCTGGTCCTGTCTAGGGATAGGTTCTTCGTGATTCAGGAGGCCTGCGAGGGCGTCCTGCTCGAAGAACCACGGGGATCCGGCGGTTTCGGCTATGACCCGTTGGTACTGCTACCCGAACTCGGCCGTAGCGTCGCGGAGCTGTCGGTCGAGGAAAAGAACCGAGTGTCGCATCGCGGAAGGGCCCTCGTCCGGGTCTCGTCGCTACTGGGTAGCCTGGTCGCGGCTCCATAATCCGGCGACCGACTCGCGGCCCCAAAAAAAAGGCCGGCAGCTCTACCGAGCGCCGGCCTTCTTCGTTACGCTCCCGCGGGCGCAAGCCCCGGGGCGTTACTCCTTGATACCGTACTTCCTGCGGAAGCGGTCGATGCGTCCTGCAGTGTCTACGAGCTTCTGCTTTCCGGTAAAGAAGGGGTGGCAGGCGGAGCAAATTTCCACCTGGATATTCTTTACCGTCGAACGGGTCTCAATGACATTGCCGCACGCGCACGTGATCGTGGTGAACTCGTACTTGGGATGTATCCCGCTCTTCATCGTGATCTCCTCGCGTGCCGCTCATACATGCCAGAATACCGGCTTGATGACGGCTAAAAGTCAGGTCCCGCCGACTCAGGAATCGCCTAAGGGCGTATTCATGGATCGTAGGAATGCCTCATTATTCTTAGTTTTGGACATCTTGTCAATCAGCAGCTCGGTAGCCTCGAGGTCGTCCATCGGGCTCAGGGCCTTGCGTAGTATCCATATCTTCTGGAGCTCGTCCGAGGCGAGGAGTAGCTCCTCCTTGCGGGTGCTCGACTTCTTGACGTTGATCGCTGGAAAGAGCCTACGGTCCGACATCCGCCTGTCCAGGTTGATCTCCATATTGCCGGTGCCCTTAAATTCCTCGAAGATCACCTCGTCCATCCTGGAACCCGTGTCGACGAGGGCCGTCGCGATGATGGTCAACGAGCCGCCGCCCTCTATGTTGCGCGCGGCGCCGAAGAATCGCTTGGGCTTGTGGAGGGCGTTCGAGTCGACGCCGCCTGACAGTATCTTGCCGGAGGTCGGCACGGTCTGGTTATAGGCCCGCGCAAGCCTCGTGATCGAGTCGAGCAGGATCACGACGTCCTTGCCGTGTTCGACGAGGCGCTTGGCCTTGTCCAAGACCATCTCGGAGACCTGTACGTGGCGGGTGGCCTGCTCGTCGAAGGTCGACGATATGACCTCCGCCTTGACGGTGCGTTCCATGTCGGTCACCTCCTCCGGCCGCTCGTCGATGAGCAGCACGATCAGGTAGACTTCGGGGTGGTTGGCCGTGATGGCATTGGCTATCTTCTGTAGAAGTATCGTCTTACCGGTCTTCGGCGGGGAGACGATCAGCGCTCGCTGTCCCTTGCCGATCGGACAGAACAGGTTGATGATGCGCGTGGAGGTCTCGGCCGTGGTCGTCTCGAGGTTGAGACGCTGGTTTGGATAGAGCGGAGTCAGGTTCTCGAACGGTATGCGATTCTGGGCGACGGCCGGCTCGTCGAAGTTGACCTGCTCGACGCGGAGCATGGCGAAGAATCGCTCGCCTTCCTTGGGGCTACGGATCTGTCCGAAGACGGTATCGCCGGTCTTCAGGTTGAAGAGCCTGATCTGGGACGGGCTGATGTAGATATCGTCCGAGGCGGGCAGGTAGCTGTTCTGGGGAGAACGCAGGAAGCCGTAACCGTCCGGCAGTATCTCGAGCGAGCCATAGGCGTAGATGATGCCGCCGCGCTCGGTATGGGCCTTCAGAATTTGGAAGATGAGTTCCTGTTTTTTCAGGACCATCATCTCCTCGTGGTTCAAGCCAGTACCGCCACCGAGTTCGCGTAGCTCCTTGAAGCCCATGCTCGTTAGCTCGTTGATGGACAGCTTGGATCGGGCCTCGCCTTGCTCCTGCTTCGGCGCGTCCTCCTTGGCTTTTTCGAAGCTCTCCTGCTTGCGTACGAAGCCGGGCACTAAGCCGCCTCGGCCTTCGAAACGGCGGCCTTCGTCAGCCTCGTGGCGCTGGCTGTGCGAGAAGCCCGCGTGGGCTCCATTGGACGGCGGATAGCCGCCTTGCGTGGTCGCGGCTTCCGGCTCCGTCGCAACTTGGACCTGGGGTTGAGCGGGCGACTGCTCGTCTTGCTTGACGACGGGGCGGCGTACGATGCGCTTGCGCGGAGCCGGCTTGGCCGTCCCGTCGTCGCGATCCGACTGCTCTAGGCTTTCTGTGCTGATCTCCAAACCAAGTTCTCCTTGGGGCTTCGCTTCGGGCGCTCCGGACGAAGTCTCGTCCGACTGGCTCTTGCGTAGAATTGCCATCAGTTACTCCAATAGGTTGTGTGAGCCGACCGGGATCGTCGCGGGCGCCATACGCCCGAGACCGCGCGTTTCCGTGCGGTTCGGTTGGCTCGGGAGGCGTGCTTCCGAGCGTCCCTGATTCTGTCTATGCTTTTTCCGTTTCCGGTCGGAAGATAGCGGCGGCGGCCATGAGCCTAACGCCGACGCGCTGAATAGCGCTGTCAATGTACCTTGCCTAAACGATACTCCCGCATTCCACGGATTGTCAAGCTCGATCGTACGCGTCGGCTATCTCGGCGATCCGCCGTAGCGCATGGGTCGCGGCGGCCGTCCGTATCTCCGACCGGTCTCCATGAAAGAAGAGCCGCTCCGCCGATGCCGCCGCAGGCGAGACGTAGCCGAAGCAGACCGTACCGACCGGTTTCTCGTCGCTACCGCCGCCAGGCCCGGCTACGCCCGTTATCGAGAACGCGAAGTCCGAACCGAAGGCCGCCGCCGCTCCTCTAGCCATGGCGAGGGCCGTCTCCTCCGATACGGCGCCGAACGCCGCGAGTATGCCTTCATCGACGCCGAGGAGACCGCGCTTCGCCTCGTTCGAGTATGATACGACGCAACCGAGGAAGAAGGACGAGGCTCCGGCAATAGCGCTAATTGCGGCGGAAGCTAGGCCCCCGGTACACGATTCGGCGCAGGCGAGGGTGGCTCGGCCGGCGTTCATGACGGCGGCGAGAGCCCCCGAGGCGCTCTCGATCGGCGCGCCTTCCGCCATCTCAGGACTCGGCCGGGGCCTTGGCCGCGAACGGGTCGAACGCCTCGGGGTCACGGACCATCTCGCAACGGCCCTCGAACAGCACGCCATCGGCTATCCTGAGCCTAGCCGTCTTGACGTTGCCGCGTACCTGGGCGCTCGAGCGTAGTTCCACCTTGTCGACGGCTTCTATGTCGCCGCGGACGGAGCCTGCGACGACGATGCTCATCGCCCGTATCCTCCCTACGTTCACCGTCGCGCCCTCGTCGATATAGAGGGCGCCCTTCGCGTCGATGTCGCCGTCGAAGCTACCGCGGATCATGAGGCTCGTGTCGAATTTTAGCGTTCCGGAGAAGCTCGTCGAGCCTCCGAGTACGGTCACTACGTCCGCCGCGTTGCGGATCGATGATTGTTTTGGCATCCAGGCCTCGGCTCCCTATTTGTGCTTCATGACGAAGACGCCGTCCCAATCCTCGTCGGGCGGATCGATCACGTAATGGTCGCATCGGTCGAGATACACCTTCGACGGACCGTCGGTCGGGTCGATCTTGAGCGCTTCGTCGAATTTATCTGCCGCGTCGGAGAAGCGCATCAGCTTATACAACTTCCTGCCCTCGGCGAACAGGTCGAGGACGCGTCTCTTGTCTTCGCTGATCATACCGGCTCCTTCCGCCCCGCCGTCGCTACGACTCGGCGCGATGGGGCTTGCCTCGTAGCGTCTTGATATCGCTCGCCTTGTTGCGGAGCTCTGCGTACTCGGAGGAGAACGAGCCGAACCTGGAGTCGAGCTCCACTAGTGCGGCCCTCGTCTTGGCCGCCAGCTCCTTAGCTGTAACCAGGTCTGACGCGGACCCTATCTGCTCGAGCGATCGTTTCGTCGAGGCTATCGCCTTCTGCATCTCGGCTACGGCCCTCTCGCCGACGATGATGCTCTGTTCCCGGTTCTCTATTTGTTTTACGAGTTCGTACGAGCGCAGGATGGCCCGGATTCTGGCCAGGACCTCGGCGAAGTTGAACGGCTTTGTAATGTAGTCGTCTGCTCCGAGCTCGAGCCCTTCTACCTTGTCCTTGACGTCGTCGAGGGCCGAGAACATGATGATGGGGATTTCCGAGAATTCTGCGTACTCCGGCGACGACTTGATGATCTTGGTCACTTCCCAGCCCGACAACTTGGGCATGATGTTATCGAGGATGATCAGGTCGGGGCGCAGGCGCCTGACGGCCTCGAGGGCTTCCTGCCCGTTCTCCGCCTTATGGACCGCGAACCCGAGCTTTGACAGCATTACATCGAAGAACTCGAGGTTTATCTGCTCGTCGTCGACGACGAGTATGCGTTTTTTATTGCTCACGTGGAACCCCGTTCGCCGTTCTGGATCGATCGCCGAGCGCGCGAGGCCATATAAGCCGGCGCCATGATACGGCCATTTTCCTATACGGATCGCTTCTTGTCAATGCGCAAGCCCTATCGGGGTCGTCGACGTGCGCAGAGTGTGGATAGGAGCGCGGCGAGGAGGGGTATGGCAAGGTCGAAATACATGCCGCCGGCCTCGTAAGCGGTCCGGGTCCCGGCCGCAAGCGTCACGTCGGCGTACAGCACTCCGGGCTCGAACGGCGCCAGCTCACCCACGACGGCGCCGTCCGGCGCGATGGCCGCGGTGGAGCCGGTATCGGCTACTCGTAGCACGATCGAGCCGGTCTCGGCCGCCCTGTACCTCGACATGGCGAGGTGTTGCGCCTGCATCGAAGCCGAACCAGCCCAGGAGTCTTTCGTGAGTACGATGAAGAAGTCCGGTTCTTCGAATGAGGCGAAGTACCTGGCGAATGAGTCCTCGAAGCAGATGGGGGCGGCGAAGCGGGCGTCGCCCAGTTCGATGAGCCCGGCTTCGGAGCCGGGCGTCCAATATGGGCCGAAGGTCGCTATGACGCGTCGGTCGAGCGACGGCAAGGCTCGACCGAACCATGCCGGCATGTACTCCGAGAACGGTACGAGCTTGGCCTTGTCGTACCTGGCTATGGCCGCCCCGGAGACGAAGAGCAGGGCCGAGTTATGCTCGACGCGCCTGGCGCGGTCGTCGGGATCGGCGTAGCCATTCCCGACCAGTAGCGGTACGGGGTAGGCAGACAGGAATCGATCGACGTCCGAAACGAACTCGTAGGTTAGGCGATCTGGCCTCTGCTTGAGGTGCCAGGCTATGGGGGGGACGACGGCCGTTTCGTGCCAGGCGACCAGGTCCGCGCCTCGTTCGGCCGCTTCGACGCTTAAGGCTGCTAGCTTCCTGAAGGCGGCGGCGTAGGCCGGCGCGGATCGCTGCTCGTAGACGCAGGGCTGTACGAGAGCGACCCGAAACGATCCGGCCACCGGCTCGCCTGCCGGATTGGGGCTCGCGACGACGAGACTATCGTCTGGCCTCGAGAAGAACGGAGGGGCCGCGCCGAACACGGCGGCTCCGACGATGGCTGCGGCTGGTAGAGCCGCAAGCGCGGCCCGTAGGCGGCCCCCCGGACCATGGTGCGCGATGGCCCGAGCGGCGGCGTAGCAGCTGGCGTTAGCGCCGGCGATCGCCAGAGCTACCAGCGGCGCTCCGCCTATCGAGGCGAGGCCCAGGGCCACTCGGTTGCCGGCAAGTGCGTAGGGCAGGCTACCGTAGGGGAAGGCCAGGAAGCCGACCGATCTGGCTATGTCGGCGCTCGCCCAGACGAGCGCGACAGCGAGCGGCGCCGCAGGGTGGCCGGTACGCAGGATGGCGGAGACGGCGGCGAAGGCGGCCGAGAACGACCACGCACCGACGAAGGCGACGAGTGTTATCGCTACGGGGTGGTACGAGGCGAGCCAGGAGCAGGGTATCGATAGCGCGACGGCGCCCGACAGGGCTCCGGCTATGGCCGACCGTAGCGGGCCAAGTCCTTCTGCCGCGGCCATAGCTGGTACGAGGGCGAAGAATGCCGCGAACGGCGCGAGCGACGAGCCGCTGTAGAACGAGGCGGTATAGAGAAGTATAGTCAGGGCAAGGAGCGCGAGGTTACTGGTTAGATGTGGGGGAGGGGCGACCGCGGCGGTACTATTCGCCCGACGCTTCGGCTGCATCGGGCGGTGGGGAGGCTATGGCGCTGATTTTCCAGGCCTCCTGCTTGAGCTCGCGACCGGGCCTGAAAACGGCCACGCCATGATCCGATACCGATACGGGTTCGCCGGTCTTGGGATTACGAGCCCGCTTACGGCCCTTACGGATGCGCACCTCGAAGGTACCGAACCCGCGCAACTCCACGGCCTTCTCTTCTAAGATAGCCTTCTTGATCTCTTCGAACAGGCCGTCGATGAGGATGTGTATGTCTTTACGGCCGAGGTTCGAGCGCTCGTGGAGAGCGTCTATCAGTTCGGCTTTCGTGACTTTTCTAGCCATGCGACGACTCCTGCTGAATCGGACCGTCCGGGGACCCTATCTCGGAGAGGCCCGAAGGCCTCCCTATACCGATGGAGCGGCCGGCCGCGGGGTAAGGCGATTAAGCGTTGAGGACGTTGACGAGACGCTGCATCCTGGACTTCTTGCGGGCGGCGGCGTTCTTCTTGATGATGCCCTTGCGCGCGGCGGTGTCGATCTGCTTGATCATATCCTTGAGGGAGGCCTCGGCGAGGTCCTTATCCTTGGCATGGGCGGCGGTGACCACGCGCTTGGCGGCGGTGCGGACGCTGCTCTTGACCTTCTTGTTCTGGACGCGTCGCTTCTCGTCCTGCTTGTGCCGCTTCTCGGCGGATGAAAATTTGGTAGCCAATCTATCCTCCATTCGGAATGTCGCAACTCTATGTCTATTAGACAGGAATTAACGTCGGTAGAAGAAATTACCAGATCGGCTAGAGTATGTCAAGGATATCCTGGGCCAGCCCGCGCTTATTGCCGAGCGACCGGCGAACCGATATAGTCGTTCCCATGGGAACCATCCTGCTAGCCCTGACCTCGCTGACCATTGCCCTGGCGTACGAGCCTCTCGCCTACGCGTGCCGTTTCCTGCCCGCGCGCCTTCGCCGCGAGCGGGTCGCCTGGGTCGCGCTCGCGGCGATGGACCGTTTCGTCGCCTGCGCGCGCGCCTATATCGGTATGCGCCTGCGCTACGAGCGGGCCGGCTTCGATGCTCCGGAACGTTGCATAGTCGTATCGAACCACCAGAGCCTGCTCGATATACCCGTGCTCATGCATTACTTCAGGGCTGAGCGCCGCCTTTTGTTCGTGGCGAAGAAGGAACTCGGTTACGGCATACCGCTGATATCGAGCGTGCTCAGAGTCGGCGGACACGCTCTGATCGACCGGGGGAGCAACCCGACCAGGGCGATGCGCGAACTCGGCGCTTTCGCGAGGCGGAGTGGAGCGCCTGGGTTCTGGCCCTCGGTCTTCCCGGAAGGCACCCGCTCCAAGGATGGCTCGCTCGGTAAATTCCACGCTGCCGGCCTCAGACGCATCGCCGACTTTGCTCCGGCTCCCCTGCTGGTCGTGGCCGTGGACGGCGGCTACAAGGCGACCAAGCTGTCATCGTTGCTGACGGGGAGCGTGGGGTTCGAGTACAGGGTCAAGGCGCTCGGACTGATCGAGCTCGAACCGGGCAAGAAGGGCGTGCAGGAAGCGCTCGAGGCCGCCCGGTCGCTCATCGCGAGGCAGCTGGAAGCCTGGCGCGCCGAAGCTTAGGCGCGCCAGGCCCGCGTCAGCGCCGACGCTACGGCCTATCGACAATAAAAAAACCGCTCCCCAAGGGGAGCGGCCTACCGGCGCCGGTTTCGCCTAGCTAAAATCGCTCGGCCTGCGCTCGGTGCGCTTGCACTTCTCGCACTCGGCGACGTTCTTGACGCGGCCGTCTTCGAAGAGGGTCTTCATCTTGACTTCACCGCCGCAGGGGCAATAGAAGTGATGCGTGGTACTCGACGTACGAGAGTTCTTACTAACCTGTCCCATAACGAACTCCTTGGGATTCGCCGGCATTGAGCGGCCACCCATCCGACTGCGGCCATATGTCGCGTCGGAGATAGATACGGGCGGCGCCGATCGCGACGCCGATTCCCGGACGCTAAAATATCGTAAAGCGCGGTCAAGTGTCAACCGAGCCCGTCATCCTATAAGACCCCCGGACCCTGGTCCGGATCCGGGGGCGCACCACGGAAAGGAGGAACACCGGCCGATCGACGATCGATCGATGCCAACCTAACAACAACCGGTGGCGGCGGCGGTTACGGCCGTTCGATCCGAGGCTACGAGGAAGCGCTGGCCTTCTTAAGTAGCTCCTGTAGCTGTTCCTTGTGGTATAACTCGACCGAGCGGTTCTCGGCGAATTCAATCGCCGAGCGGTTGAAGCCGGAGCTCGTGACGATCACCCCGCGGATGATGCCTAGCTTCTTCATATTGTCGAGGAGCGAGCGGATCGACGAGTCGTCGAGCTGTTCCGAGACGCGCAGGAAGCGTAACAGTCGCGGCATCTTCTTCGTGCCGAGCCACTTATCAGACTCGTTCTCGACCGTGATGAAGTCGACGCCGTTCGGCGTCGGGATCACGTCGCGCACGGCGAGGTTGAGGCCGTTCATCGCGGTAAGCTTGCACAGTTCGATGAAGTCGTCCTGGCCGCAGGTCAGGTAGTCCTTGATGCGGTCGTCGGTGCGGTATTCCTGGTACTGGGTCAGTTTCTCGGCGACGTCCCTAAATTGAGGCTTCTTGGCGTAGATCTTCTCCCACTGCTCGATAGCCTTGTCGATGTTCTTCATCTTCTCGTAGCACAGCGACAGGAAGTAGCGCCCGTACAGGGATTCGGACGAGCCGTCGTCCTTGGCCAGCTTGACCGCCCGCTCGAGCTCGATGGCGGCGTTATCGTAGGAGCCCTGGCTCATGTAGGTACCGCCTCGCTCGACGAGGGCCTTGATCTTGAGGGCCGGGCTCTTCTGCGCCCGCTCGAAGGCGAGCAGTGCGCCGGTGTAGTCGTTCGATTCCTTCATCAGCTTGCCGAGGTAATAGTAGCTGTCGTAGTTGGACGGGTCGAATTTTAGGCCCAGCTCGAACTCCGCCTTGGCCTCGAGTGGGTGCTTGGTCTTGTAAAGGATGACGCCGAGCATGTAGTGGGCCTTGCCATGACGGGGATCGAGCTCCACCGCCTTGCGTGCGTACTTCGTGGCCACATCGGCCTTGCCGCGCTCGTCGAAGATCCTGGAACACTGGTAGAAGTACTCCGCGTTCCGCGGGTCTCCCTTGGCGAGCAGGATGTACTCCTTGAGCGCCTCTTCGAGCTGGCCGAAGCGCTCGTACAGGTCGGCTATCAGCCGTCTGAACTCGGTCTCGGGAATCTCATGGCCGAACTGGCCGATGTCGCCGACCGTCTTGAACTCCATCAGCGCGAGCTCCGGCTTGCCTTCGGCCAGGTAGATCTTGCCCAGGTAGTAGTGGGCGGCGGCGTTCCTCGGTTCCTTGGCTAGCATGGACTTGACGGCCTTGGTGGCCGCCTGATAGCGGCCCTGCTTGATCAATTCGGCCACCGCCGATAGCCGCTTGGGCATGACGATCAGGCGGATGAGGAAAAAGCTCAGGACGCCTACCGCAATGCCGAAGAATACTATGAGGATGATGACGAATGACATCGGCCCGCCTTGCTTCTCTCTATATTCCGGATGGCCCGGTCGCGCTTTAAACGAAGCGCCTCCCGTGATATCCTAATAAAAGGTATACGATCTTGTCCATCTATTCTATAGTAGCGCCGATACCGGACGCGCGCAACGGCGGGGCGTCGGCTCGCTAGACGAGGGGGTGCGATGCTCAGGCGAGGATTCTATCGGCGCGCGACGCCCGGCCGCTTCGTCGCGCGCCTGGCGTTGGCTTTCGCGCTCGGCACGGCCGCCGTCGGAGCCTCGGAGCTGTCGGATCGCGGCATCGGCCTGTTCATGGAGAATAAACCGCAGGAAGCCGCGCCCGTGCTCGAACTGGCCGCCAAGGAAGCGGCGACTGACGAGAAGGTGTTCCTGTACCTCGGCATAGCCTACCAGCAGCTCGGCCGTTGGGACGACGCCATCGCGGCGTTCCGTAGGGGGCTCGCCGCCTCGGCGCTGTACCGTCACCAGTTCCTGTTCAATATAGCCAACTCGTTCTTCGCCCAGGGCAAGAACGCCTTCGCCCTGGAGTACTACGACCAGGCGCTGGCCCTGCGCGGCGATTACGCCCAGGCCTACCTGAACCGCGCGAACGCCAAGATGCGTCTGGCCGACTACCCCGGCGCCTCGGCGGACTACTCGCTGTACCTGAGCCTCGAGCCCGGGTCGTCCCAGGCCTCCGAGATCCGGCGGCTCCTCGACCTCCTCGGGTCCAAGGCCGAGGCGGCCAGGACGGCGGCGGCCGAGGCCGAGGCCAGGCGGCTCGCCGAGGAGCAGGCGAGGAAGGCCTTGCTCGACGAGGTGGCCAGGTCGCTGCTCGAGGCCGCCGAGGCGACGACGAACCTGTCCGCCGGCTCGGGCGACGTGCAAGGCTATGAATCCGACTTGTCGCTCGACGATTGACGGCCATCGCCCGCTGGCGACGCCGAAACGAAGGGAAGCATCGTGACTGATAAAGAGAAGAAGCGGTTCGTCTATATCGGGATAGCGGCCCTGCTCGCCTTGGCGGCGATCGCGGCCATCGTCCTGGCGCTCGGGGCGGGAGGCCACTCCGGCGAACGGGAACGGACGAACATGCTCAGCCTGGCCGGCGAGTATATTGATCGGGGCGATTTCGACCGGGCGCTCGATATCCTGGATCGGCTGATCATCAAGGACTCGTCCGACGCCGAGGCGCGATCGCTCCAGGACCTGGCCTTGGCTCGTAAGGCCTCGGCCAAGGCGGCCGCCGAGGAGGCGGCGAAGGCCGGTTCCGGCGAGGCGGGCGCTCTGGCGCAGAGCCTCGGCGAGCTAGGCAAGTCGCTCGAGCGCACGGCCAGCACCGTGGCCCAGAGCGCGACGAGGCCGTCTCAGCCGGCTGCCGGCTCCAGTGCGGGTTCCGCCGACGATTCGGCCGCGGCACAGGCGGCCGCGAGGAAGGCCGAGGAGGACGCGTTGGCCAAGGCCCAGTCGGAGGCCGAGGCCGCTAGGCGCAGGGCCGCCGAAGAGGAGCTGTCGCGCAAGAGCGCCGAGCTACGCGCCAAGATGGAAGCGATCAACGCGCTGGTCAAGGCGGGGCGTCAGTCGATATCGGCAGGAGACTATGCGGCGGCCCGCTCTTCCTTCGACGAGGCCGTATCGTCGCTACCGTCGGGCGAGGCGAAGTTCAGCGCCCAGACCTACGCCGAGATAGCCGAGGGCTACTACGACGGGTACAGACGCGACCCGACGGGTGCCGAGGGCCTCGAGTCGGTCAAGCAGGCCCAGCGGGTGGCCCAGGAGGCCATACGGAGCGACCCGACCGACGCCAAGCCGCACTATACGCTCAGCAAGATCTATAACGACTTCGCGAAGCCCGACCTTGCCCAGGGAGAGCTCGAGCAGGCGGTCAAGCTCGACCCGAACAATTACCTGTACGCGTATGAGCTCGGCAAGGCCTATTACCGGGTACGCAAATTCCCCGAGGCTCAGCGAGCCTTCGAGTCGATCACGACCAAGCTGAACCCGAAGTACGAGCCGGCGTTCTTCAACCTCGGTATGACCTACCGGGCTATGAGGAACGACCAGGCGGCCTTGACGGCGTTCTCGGGAGCCATCAGGCTGAAACCCGACTACGTGCGCGCCCACGTCGAAAGCGCGGTCATCCTGGCAGCCCGAGGTGACACGGCTGGCGCCATAAAATCGTACCAGGCGGCGCTATCGTTCGAGCCGGACAACGTGGCCGCCCTTCGTGGCCTCGGAGTGGTCTACTCGTCGACCGGTAAGGGCGTCGAGGCCGAGAAGGTTTTCGCCCGGGCGGTCGAGCTGGCTCCCGACGCCGTCACCTACTACAACCTCGCCAAGGTCAAGTACGACCTCGGCAAGGCCGCCGAGGCCCTGCCGCTCGCTCGCAAGGCTGTGGAACTCGGTCCGTCGGTCGCGTTGTACCAGTACCAGCTCGGACTCACCGCCGAGCGCGCCGGCGACGTCGACGCTGCTATCTCGGCCTACGCCAAGGCCGCCGAGCTCGACAAGAAGGGCGTGGACGCCCGCGTCAACCTCGGTCGCCTATACCTGGAGTCGGGCTTCGTCGACAAGGCCCTGGCCATGCTCGAGGAAGCCTACCGCATCGACCCGAAGTCGCTCGAGGCGAACAATAACCTTGCCAACGCCTACGGCACCAAGGGCCTGTTCGACAAGAGCGTGTTCCACTACGAGGCGGCCCTGGCCCTGGCCCCGCGCGACGCGACGATACGTCTGAATCTGGCCCGCGCCTATGTGCAGTCGGGCGCGCTACCCAAGGCGCGGGACGCCTATATCGAGCTATTGAAGCTGGCCCCCGCTACCTGGGAGGCCATGTACGAACTGGGCAAGGCCTACCTGTCGCTCGGCGACCAAGCCTCGGCTAAGAAGACCCTGTCCGAGCTGCTCGCCAAGAAGCCCGACTTCAGGGCCAGGGTCGAGGTGGAGACGATTCTGTCCGGGCTCTGAGACGCCGCCCCTCGGCGAGCCTATTTTAGACCAGGCGTCTGACTGCCCTGAACAGGTCGTCCCGCGACAATCTATACCAGATGGGCCTGCCGTGGGGGCAACGCGGCTCGGGCATGGAGAGCGCCGCTTCGATGAGGGCGATCGCGCCAGTCTCGTCGAGCTCGTCGCCGTCCTTGACGGCTGCCTTGCACGCTGACTGGGCCACCGTCTCGCGCAGAAGCTCGGCCGGGTCCGGCCGTGAGCGTAGCAACGCGAACACGGACCCGGTCATCGCCTCGGGCAACATCGCCGGGGCTGCCTCGAGTAGCCAGGCTCCGCCTTCCTTCGATAACCGGTAGCCAGCCTGGGCGAGCGTCTCGGTCGCCGCGGCTATATAGCGGTCTTCGGCCTCCGACTCCGGTTCGTAGACGACTGGGACGAGCAGTTCCTGGGACACGGCGCGGCCGGCCATCATCTCGTTATACAAGTAGCGCTCGTGGGCCGCGTGCTGGTCGAGTAGCACGAGTTCGTCGCCCCGTTCGAAGGCGAGGAAGACGCCGAGCGCCCTGCCTATGTACCTGAAGCCGTTCTCGAGCCCATCGTCGCGGCCTCCGACGGGCGTAACGTCGCCAGCCGCGCGGCGCGGCGTCTCCCTGGCCTTGGCAGCTGCGTCCGCGATCGAGGACCAGCTTGAACGGTCGGCAGGGTAGGGCCGTTCGCGGGCTTCCGGGACGAAGGCGGCGGAACTGAACAAACCTTCGGCGCTACTCGCCTCGACGGCAGGCGGCCGGCCTGATAGCGAAGGCGGAGGCATGAATGGCGAGGCTAGCCTCGACTGGGTACCCAGGTAATCGCGAATGGCGCGTATGAGGCCGGAGCGGATCTCGTCGAGGTTCCTGAGCCTGACTTCCTTTTTGGCCGGATGGATATTGAAATCTGCTAGCCTCGGGTCGACCTCGACGAAGGCGTAGGCGAAGGGCCAGGCGCCGCCGGGCAGAGCGCCTCGATACGCGTACTCGATGGCCTGGGAGAGGCCGTACTCCTGGACGCGACGGCCGTTGACGAAAACCTGGATATGGCGCCGATCGGTACGGTAGACCGACGGCAGGCCCGCCACGATCCTCGCCGAGAAGCCATCTCCCGAGGCGACGAGCTCCCTGAACAGCTCCGGCGCCTGGTCGGGGGCCTGGGCAGCGATGACGCGCTCGGCCAGGCTCGACGGCCGGAGCGAAAGGAGCGGCCGTCCGCCGGAGGATAGCCTGAAGGCCACGTCCGGGAAGGCCATCGCCTTGTCGACGAAGACGGCCCTGCAGGCTCCGGCCTCGGCGGCTGGGCGCTTCATGAACTGTCTGCGGGCGGGGAACGAGGCGAAGAGGTCGCGCAGGGTCACGGCGGTGCCCCTCGAGCCGCGCGAGGGGGTTACCGTCGCCGGCCTCCCTGGTTCGGATACCAGGCGCCACGCCTCGTCGTCGTCAGTCGCGCTGACGATCTCCAAGCCGGCGACTGCCGCCATGGACGACAGGGCCTCGCCCCTGAAGCCGAGGGTCGACAGCGAAAGGAGGTCGTCGAGCTCGCGTATCTTCGAGGTCGCGTGAGGCAGGACCGAGAGAGCCAGGTCGTCCTTGCCCATGCCAGAGCCGTCGTCGACGACTCGGAGGCTGTCGATGCCTCCGCCCTCCAGCTCGACGACCACGCTCCCGGCGCCGGAGTCGATGGCGTTGTCCAGTAGTTCGCGGAGCGCGGCGGCCGGTCGGTCTATCACCTCGCCGGCCGCGATACGTTTGGCAACCTCGGGCGCTAGTACCCGTATCCTTGAGGCGTTCATGCTGTCTGTATACACCCTGGCGGCCGTACCTGTCACCCGCGCGATAGAAAGGGCCGCCCACGCGGGCGGCCCAAGCTACGCGGATGCCGGAGGCTAGAAGTGCAGCCTCGTCTCGAGCGTGATGGCCGGGACGATGACCGGCTTGGTCGGGTCGTCGTCCCTGAACAGCACCTCGCCTGAGTCGCCGCGGGCGACGGTGGTGGATACGATGATGGCCAGGTCGAGGTTCGGCGCGCCGGGTACGGGCACCGACAGTTCGCCGGAGAACGTGGTGTTCTCGTCGAATAGCGATACGCCATCCGCGTCGCCGGCCAGGGTGCCCACGAAGTTCTTGCGCTCGTAGGATACGGAGCCGGCCAGGTCGATGACCGGAATCAGGCCCTTCTTGACCGTAAGCGTCGCCTTGAGGTAGTCCTCGGTCAGCTCGAGCTGCTCGGCCAGGCCGGAGGCGTCCGGCGACCAGGGCCAGAAGTAGCCGAGGGCAAAGCTCAGCTTGTCCTTGAGGATGCTGGCTCCGGCCTCGCCGTAGACGCCCATCGTCGAGATGGACTGGGCTATTTCCTCGGCACCGGACAGGTAGCCCGCCCACTCGGATACGAGCGACGAACGCCTGCGCTCATAACCGGCGTCGAAGAAGGCCGGCGTGAAGGCTCCCGTGTAGTAGCGGTACTCGAGCCTCCAGTCTACGAACAGCACATTGCCCAGGAGGCCGGCCGACGCGCCCCAGTTCTTGATCGAGTCGCCGGTCCAGACCATGTCGTAGCGGAAACCGTCCGCGGCGTCGAAGCCACCGTAGCTGAAGGCGTTCCTGACGTACGGGGCCATCGCGGCGCCGTCGGCGAAGAGCCGTATGCCGAGGAGGCCACTCGTGACGATGGGCAGGTCGAGGTCCAGGGCGCCGCCTATGAAGGCCGGGTCGCCGTAGAGAACCGCGTCGTCGCCGTAGTCGGAAGCGGGGTAGAGGTCAGCGACGCCTGACAGGCCGAGGGCCAGCTTGAAGCCGGGGATGGGGCGAATGTAGAGCCGGCCGCCGACGATCTGGTTGTCGGTCAGGTCGTTGGTCATCGCCTCGAAGCCCCAGGATCCCTGGTCGAGGCCGAGGTTCAGGCCGACGCGGCGTATCGACGGGAAGTCCGTGTCGTTCGCATAGTCGCGCATCAGGAGGCCGTGGCCTATCGTGAAGCTGTCCAGGTTGCCGACCTTGACGAAGAAGGGGTCGACGAGCGGCTTGCCGTACTCGATGAATTTTATCTTGAGCGCCAGGTCGGAGGCGGCGTCGAGCAGGGCCTCGGGCCAAGTCTCGGCGGTCCAGCCCACGTCGGTGCCGAAGGACCACTCGTCGTTGCCCTTGGGCCGGTACCAGGTGGACGGGTCGAACAGGTTGCTCGAGTAGATGACCGGCAGGTAGAGGCCGGTCTTGAGCTTGCCGACCGCGAAGGTCGGCTGGATGACGGCCTTGGCCCAGGTCTCGCCGTTGATCGTGATCGAGCCTATCTCCATGCCGAGCACGTCGCGCAGCCACTCGGCGACCTTGCCTCCGGCTTCGGACGCGGCCTTGTCGGCCGTGGCGTCGTCGTCGCTTCGATCGGCCGCGGGAAGCTCCGCCGGCGAGAAGTCCGACGCGAGCGCGTCGGTCGGGCCGGTCGCCTGGGAGGCCTCCTCGGCCTTCGCTTCCTCGGCCGGAGGCTGGTCCTCGGCCTGCTCGGGTATACGTTCAAGCGGTATATCGAGACCCGAGTACTCCTCGGCGAACTGCTCCGCAGAATACGGGGCAGCCGTAAGGCCCTTGAAGAAGTCGGCGAACTGGCCCGCGCCGACCATGATGGCGTCCGCCATCGCGTCGCCCTCTCCGCGCCTGCCGAATTCGACCCTGCCCTTGGCGACGAGGAGCATCGCCTTGGCGCCCTCCTCGAACGACATGGAGAAATCGGTGCCTCGGACGCCGGCGACAGTGGTCGAGGTGTAGATCGTGTACTGCGAGCCTTTGGCCGCTACCGCCCTGATCTTGCCGGAGGCTATCGTGAAGGCGTTCTGGTCCTTCTGGGGCGTCGCCAGACCGTCGACCCTGAAGCTCGTCATCTTGGCCAGCTTGACGACGGTGCCGTTCGGCTTGAGCCGTAGCTCGACGCTCGTGTCGGCGCCGGTCTTGACCGTCGCGCCGATCGGGATGGCGTCGCCCTCCATCACCGATCCCGTCGCATAGCTATAGACCGTCGAGTCCGGGTACACGACGTCGAGGTTGTCGCCGTCGACGAATTCGAGGATGAGCGATTGCGGAGCCTGCGCGAACGCGGCGGCCGCGAAGGCGATGGCCAAGGCCGTCGCCAGTATCGTTTTTATCGGGCGCATATGGATCCTCCCCTTGCCGTCAGAATTTGATCGAGCTCTGCAGGCTCGAGGTCACGTCGAAGCCCTTGTCGGCCTCCGGGTTGTAGCTCAGGTTATAGAGCAGGGTGAACACGGCCGCTCCGGTCTTATAGTTGAAGGCCGCCGAGATGACCGCGTCGTTCGGGTCGACGAGATCGGCGAAGAAGCCGTTCTCCCGCCCGATGAAGTACTTGTCGTACGAGCCCGAGACGAAGAAGCCGCCGAGCACGCCCTCGGCCATGCCGATCACGCCGCGCAGGTGCGGGTACTCGGCGCTACTGTCGCTGGCGACCGCGGGTGTCGCCTTGAAGGGGCCGTCGACCGATACGCTGAAGTACAGCTTGTCCTCGAAGAGGCTGGCGCCGGCCTTGGCCAGCCAGCCGGCCATGCCCTCGCCGGTCGGGTCGCTCTCCATGAGCGCGGCCTTCTGGACGCGGAACAGGTCGTAGTTGGCATCGAAGTAGACCGGCGAGAAGCCGGCGCCTAAGAGGCGCAACTGGGCCGCGTAGGTGATGACGCCGATGAGGCGGCCACCGGCGCCGACCATGAAGCCGGTCCGCCCCTTCGGTTCGAAGGCCAGCTCGGAGAAAGCGGCGAGCGGAAAGGCCTGCCCGGTCAGTAGGGGCAGGAAGACGTCGGCGCCGTAGGCGAGCACCGGCGAGAAGGTCTCGCTCGAGGCGAAGTTTGACACGCCTCGGTCCATCGCCATCGTCGCGCCGACCTGAAGGTTCTCGAGGATCGGCATGCCCGTCGAGACGAGGGGCCGCGCGAAGAGACGGCCGCCGAAAACGTCGAGCCTGGCCAGGTTGCCGGTCAGGAGCTCGATCCCGACGTAGGGGAAGCCGAAGAGCGCCCCGTCGACGCCGACGTCCAGCCCGAAAAGGCGCTGGCCCGGTAGAAAGCGCGTGTTCGAGTATTCGCCGACGATGAAGCCGTTGCCGAGGGTCAGGTCGTCGATCGAGCCCAGCTTGGCATAGAGCGGGTCTCCCCTCTGGCCGTAGCGTACGTACATGATCTTGGGCAGGTACAGGTCGAGCAGGGTCTTGCCCGAGCCTTCGTAGTCCGGTACCCAGTCTCCGGGGAAGATGGCCAGCGCAGTGTCAACGCTCGGCATCAACTTGAAGCGCATGGTCAGGTCGAACCCGACCCCGAACGGCCCGATAGCCAGGTCGGGCTGGAAGCCGAGGCTGTTCCAGGTCTCGGGCTGGCCTTCAGCGTCTATGAGGACGTCCGTCCCCAAGGATATCCCCGCCTCGAAACCCAGTCCCCCGGCGTCTTCGCCGAAGGCTAAGGGCATTGACATCGCTACAATGAGGCATACTATAAGAATTTTTCGCATCGCGCGCTCCTCCTGCATCATGAGTATCTCCATGCGATACTCGCAAGTATAGCCCTTTTTGACTATAAAATCACCACGTGCTATGCTCGGGGCCCGTCGATGGCATCGACGAAAGGCGGGAAACCATGCAGTTCTTCGACAGGATCGAGGCGGCTCAGGTCGAGCGGGGCACGGCCCTATGCGTCGGGTTGGATCCGAGGCTTGGACCGGGGGAGGGACCGGACGACTTGTTCCGCCGCTCGCTGGCTATAGCCGAGGCCACGGCCAGATACGCGGCCTGTTTCAAGCCGAACGCCGCGTTCTACGAAGCCTTCGGAGCCGCGGGGTTGGACGCGCTGGTCCGCCTCGTCAAGGCGATGCCGGGCGGGGTGCCGGTCCTGCTCGACGCCAAGCGCTGCGACATCGGCTCGACCGCCGAAGCCTATGCCAAGGCCTGCTTCGAGGCGATCGGCGCCGACGCCGTGACACTCAGCCCCTACATGGGGCGCGACGCGGTCGACCCCTTCCTGGCCTACCCGGACAAGGCGGTATTCCTGCTTGCCAGGACGAGCAATCCGCGGGCCGGCGTCTTCCAAGACCTCGAGGCGGGCGGCGATAGCCTCTACGCCCGTGTGGCTGCCGAATGCGCTTCGTGGTCCGACCGGGTAGGGCTCGTCGCCGCCGGGAACGACCCGCACGGCCTGTCCATTGTCCGTGCGGCCGCGCCTTGCGCCTGGCTACTGGCGCCGGGCATAGGCGCCCAGGGCGGCGACATCGCCGAGGCCTGGAGAGCCGGCGCGCGGGCCGACGGGAGAGGAATCCTGCCGGTAGCCGCGAGGGCCGTCGCCGAGGCTCCCGATCCGTCGGCCGCGGCGGCCGAGCTGGTCGCCTCCATGCGCCGGGCCGCCGAGGCCGGCACGCGCGTCGCGGTCTCCGGCTACGACCGTAAGAGCCTCTTGAAGCGATCGATCATGCGCGCTCTCGTCGAGACCGGTTGCTTCAGGACCGGCTCGTTCACGCTCAAGAGCGGTAAACTCTCGCCGTTCTATATCGACCTGCGGCGCGTGATCTCCGACCCCGCGCTCCTCGACCTGGTGGCTTCGGCCTACGCGATGACGGCCGAGGGCGTCGCTTATGACCGTATCGCCGGCATTCCCGCGGCCGCCCTGCCTTTGGCCACTGCCGCCTCGCTCAAGCTACGCGCGCCCATGGTATGGCCACGCATGCCGGCCAAGGACCACGGTACCGGCGTCCGCGTCGAGGGCGCGTTCAAGCCCGGAGAGCGGGTCCTGCTGCTCGACGACCTGATCACGACCGGCGCGTCGAAGCTCGAAGCGATACAAATCCTACGGGGCGAGGGCCTCGTCGTCGAAGAGCTCGCGGTGCTGATAGAGCGCGGGACGCAGGGGCGAGCGGACATGGAGTCGTGCGGCGTCAGGTTACGCGCGTTCATGCACGTCAGGGAACTCATAGCGCTCTGCCGCGATATGGGCTTGATAGACGACGCGGAGCGGGAGCGGCTCGAGGCGTTCATCGACGGCGAGTAGGCTATCCGGGGACGGCCTAGGCTTTCCGGCCGTCCTGTGCCAGGATCTGCTCCAGGCTGACGCTCGTGAGGTACGTGTCGATATAGTCTGACAGTTCCCGCCAGACCCTGCCGGCCGCGCAGCGATCGACCCGGTCGCAACGCTCCTCGTCGCCGTCGCCCGAGCAGGTGGCGAGGTCGACCCCCTCGCCGGAAGCCATGACGATGTCCTTGAGGAGTATAGCCGATAACGGCTTCGCGAAGACAAAGCCTCCGCCGGGACCCCGGATCGACCGGATGATGCCCGCCTTCTTGAGCCTGAAGAAGATCTGCTCGAGGAACTCGGCCGATAAACCCTCTTCGCCGCCGATGGTCTTGATCGAGACGGGGGAGGATCCGTCGCTCAGCCTGGCGAGGGCCACGACCGCCCTGAGCGCGTAGCGGCCCTTCGTCGTAATCCTCATGCGTTCTCTCCTCGAATCGGCGCGTTTACGCTCGGGATGCGTCCGGGCCTGTGATCCTACTATGAATATGCTCGATAGAGAAGACATAGCTTCGCGGCGGGCGACTCGATGGGCTCGTCCACCGATACCGCTTGCATAATCATAGCATAGCTTGTATATTTATTCTGTAGTTGCTCCGGCGCTACAACCGGCCCCGTGGTTTACCTCCTTTTTCCACGGGGCCTTCCTATGCCTTGACGCCGGTCGTGTCGATAGCGAAACGCTATATAAAAAACCTTATATTCTTGACTTTACTAGACGCTTCTGACTATTCTTCATTCCAATGTAGTGCTGGTATCTATACTTTTCGCACGAGAGGTGTTCCATGGCGCGATTTAAGGTTTCGTACGCTCCGTCCGTGCGAAGGCTACCCTCGTATCTCTTGCTCGCGAAGCAGGCTCAGGATCACGGTGACGAGTATATTTCCGGCACGATGATAGCGATCGAGCTGAATCTCGAGCCGATCCAGGTTCGCAAGGACCTCTCGATTACCGGCATCGTCGGCAAGCCGAAGCGCGGCTATCCCGTGGGGCCCCTGATCGCGGCGATCGAATCGTACCTGAACTGGGACAAGCGCGTCGACGCGGTCGTGGTCGGAGCGGGCAATCTCGGTAGCGCCCTGACCGGATTCCCTGGCTTCAAGCAGCACGGGCTGCATATCGTGGCCGGCTTCGACGCCGATCCCGCGAAAGTGGGTGCTACCATCTACGACACGCCAGTGTACGCCATGGAACAGCTCGACGAACGCATCAAGTCGCTCGGGGTAACGGTAGCCGTCCTGACGGTCCCTTCGATCTACGCTCAGGATATCGCCGCCAGGCTTGTCGCCGCGGGCATTACTGCCATCTGGAACTTCACGAACGTCAAGCTCAAGATCCCCGACGAGGTGATCGTGCAGAACGAGGATCTGTCATCCGGTTACGCTATGCTGTCGATCAAGCGTCATCTGCGCGGCCTCATGAAGACGGCCGATGCCGAATGAAAAAGATCTGGAGCAAGCCGGTTTCTTCGCCAACAGGCTCCTGAAACGCGATCGGCACCTACGGAAATGGGCCCGCAGGACCGATACGAACTGCTACCGCGTCTATGACCGCGATATACCCGAGTTGCCGCTATCCCTCGACCGCTATGGCGAGGCGGCGGTCCTATACCTGTACGAGCGCCCCTACGAGAAGCCCGATGACGAGGAGCGCGCCTGGCTCGAGCTGATGGCCGAGGCCGCCTCGGCCGCGCTCGGTATAGAGCCCGGCTCGGTCGCCATCAAGACGCGCAGAAGGCTCGGCGTCGACAAGCAGTACGGCAAGGCCGAAGACGACGTCGGAGCGTATGTCCGCCCCGGCTCGTCTTCGGGACCCGGCGAATTGACGGTTAAAGAAAACGGCCTTTCCTTCATCGTCAATACCAGGGACTATATCGATACCGGGCTCTTCATGGACCACCGGCCGGCCAGGCAACTGGTTCGCGGTCGCTCCGATGGCAAACGCGTGCTCAACCTGTTCTGCTATACCGGTAGTTTCTCGGTGTACGCGCTGGCCGGCGG
>JAKQKE010000299.1 GCA_029560805.1 Spirochaetota bacterium | reverse complement strand
GACACCTTCATCACGAAGGTGTTTCCCTTCTTGTCGAACACCTTGACGTCCGCCCCCGCCTTGACCACGTCGAAGACCGTGGCCACGTTATCCGTCTCGTGGTTCTTGATGGCCTTAGCCATATCCGCCATTGCCTTACCTCCTGACGATCACCGAAACGCCGTCCGGTATGATCGCGACCTTAGCCCCGGACCCGGTCAGCTCGTACGCCTTGGTAAGCGCCTCGTCGACCGATCCCGCGAATATGAAATGCATACCCTCGACGACTTCGCGCCCTAGGCCGGTCGTGACGAGTATGATCCTGTACTTGATGAGCGCGTCCGCGAAGCGCTGCACGCACCACTGTTCCGATATCGTCTTATCGGGCGCCGTCGCGAGGATGCGCTCGAGCAGTTCCTCGGGCGTGCCCTCGAGCATCATGCGCCCGAAATTATCGCCGCCGAGGCCGTCCCGGCAGGCGGCCGCCAGGATGATCACGCCGCCGTCGTTGACGCAGGCCAGCGCCGCGTCCAGGCCCTTGGGGCACTGGTACAGGTTCTGGTCGAGCGGGTAGCCGCCGTTCGTCGTGACGACGATATCGGCTTTGACCGGGTCGACGCCGCTCCGGGCGAGCAGGAACTCGCAGCCGGCCCGATGCGCCGCGTCGGCCTCGCCGCAGAAGGCGGCGATCACGCGCTTCTCCTCGTCGAGGAGCACGTTGAATACGAAGGCGAGCTTTGCCAGCCTGGCCGCCTCTATCATGTCCTCGTGGATGGGGTTGCCGTCGAGCACGCCGGTGGCCGCGCGCGGATGCTGGATGGCGTACGCGCTATGGTTGATGTTGACGCAGTCCTGCGACGCTATCCCAGGCAGCACGCTCTTGCGTCCGCCTGAGAAGCCGGCGAAGAAGTGCGGCTCGATGAAGCCCTCGGCGACGAGCAGGTCGGCCTCGACGGCCATCCGGTTAATCTCGCACTTGCTTCCTGACGGCAGCACGCCGAGGTCGACGAACAGGCCCGTGCCGTACGCGTCGTGGTTGACGATACGCTCCCGGGCGCAGACGTCCTTGCCGAACTTGGATTCCATCTCCTCGGGCGTCATGCCTCGGTGGAGGCCGGTGGCGACGAGCACGGTGATCTCCGCGTCCGGGCTACCCTTGCGTATCTCCTCGAGCAGGATGGGCAGGGTCAGGGCGCTCGGCACAGCGCGCGTATGGTCGCTCGTGATGACGACGACGCGCTTTTTCCCGACGGCCAGCTCGGACAGCGGCTTCGAGCCCAGGGGAGCGCGATGCGCGGCCCGAACGATCTCCGCCTCGCTCCGCCCGCCGGCCGCATGCCGCGGCACGGTCAGCACGCCGGCGACCCTATCGTCGGCGACCTCCAGTTCGATACGGCCCTTGTCATAGGGCAAGGCTATATGCATAGCGACTCCTTCGCGACAGTTCGTTCGTATGGGATAACTGCATGAAATGTATTATGTATACATAATACACTGTCTTTATATCTTGTCAACCGTTAACCGAGTGAGGGGTAGCCGTTGGGATGGATTGGCATGAGGTGGGCGCGCCTCGCCCAGGGCCGTCGCCCTGGCGCGGCGACGCTACGGGAGGATGACGAGCGTCTCGAACTATACGGAGGCTGGCTACGCGATGATCGATGAACGCAGGTGCTTGATGATCTCTTCCTTAGCCAGGCGCAGGTGGGCGTTGCAGATATCCGAAGCCCTATCGGCGTCGCGTCCGAGTATGGCGTCGATGAGGCCGGTGTGCTCCCGTATCGAGTCGAGGAAGCGCTGTTGGCTCGACAACGAGAATATCCTGAAAGGAGTGATCATCATCGCGACGCGACCGAGGGCTTCCTTGAAGATCGTGTTACCCGCCGTATTGACGAGGTACTCGTGGAAGGCCGTATCGATCCGGACGTATTCCTGGATCTGGCCATAGTCGACGGTCGCCGTAAACTGCTCCCTGAAACGGGCCAGAGTGGCCGCTATATCGTCGTCCATGAGCTCGATCACCCGCTGTACGGCGAAGCCCTCGACGACGAGCCTGAACTCGTACGCGTCGAGGATATCCTTCTCCGACATCCTGCGCACCGTTACGCTCTTATTGGGAATGGACTCGAGCAGGCCTTCGCCGATGAGCTCGTTGATGGCGCTGCGCACGGGAGAGCGGCTGACGTTCAGTTCCTTGGCTATCTGGAGTTCCTGGATGCGCTGCCCGGGCTTCAGGTTCTCGTTGAGGATATTCTCCTTGATGACGGAGTACACCTGATCCTTGATCGTCGAAATGATCCGCCCGCTACCATGCAATGCCATGCCGCTAGAATACAGAAAAATGGTATACTTGGCAATGAACGGCTTCGTGACCCGATTCGACGACGGCTCCGCTGGAGGTTGAGCATGGCTCTGCAAGTTTTCGGAACCCGCAAGTGCGCTATAACGCGCAAGGCTGAGCGCTTCTTCAAGGAGCGCGACGTACCGTACCATTTCGTCGATCTGGCGGAGAAAGGCCTCAGCGCGGGCGAGCTCGACGCCGTCGCCGGGGCGATCGGCCTCGCTTCGCTCATAGACGAGGGCTCGAAACGCTTCAAGGATAGGGGACTGGCGTACATGGACTACGATCCCCGCGAGGAGATCTTGGGGAACCCCGCCCTGCTCAAGACGCCGATAGTGCGTGACGGCAGGCTCGCCGCGGTAGGCGACGATCCTCCCGCGTGGGCTGACTTCGCCAAGCGCTCGAAGGGCTAGGACGACCATGGCGAACCTGCTCGACTACCTGCGCTGGCGCGGCGACCTCCCGCTTCGGGCCAGCCCCTTCAACCCGGTCGACAACCTGATACTCAGCGTCCTCGCCTACGTACCCTTCGACGGCGTCGTGCCATCGTCCGTCACCAAGAAGGGGCCGACGATAGCCGAGGCGGCGACGACGCTCCTCGAGACGGGCGCCGCGGGCCCGGCCTTCAGGGACGAGAACGACCTCCTGCTGCTGTCCGCCCTGGCCGCCTCGGTACGCTTCGGGAACATGCGCCTATGCGCTTACGAGAGCGTCCTCGACCCCGAGCGCGAGAAGCAGTTCGCCGCGGTCACGGCGATGACCGGGGACGGCCACGCCTTCGTCGCCTACCGCGGGACCGACCACACCCTCGTCGGCTGGAAAGAGGACTTCAATATGAGCTTCATGAGCCCGGTACCGGCTCAAGAGGCGGCCGTCGCGTACCTGGAGCACGTCGCCTCCGGGCTCGGACTCGGGCCCAGGCTGAGGCTCGGCGGCCACTCGAAGGGCGGCAACCTAGCTGTCTACGCCGCGTCGTTCTGCCGCGCCCGGACCCAGCGTCGCGTCCGGGCCGTCTATAACAACGACGGCCCCGGCTTCGACGCCACGGTGATCGCCCGGGAAGGCTACCGGAACGTACAGGAGCGCATTCGCTCCTTCGTCCCGCAGTCGTCGATCATCGGCATGCTGCTCGAGCACCACGAGCGCTACACGGTCGTCCAGAGCACCGAGAGCGGCCTCATGCAGCACGATCCGTACTCCTGGAGCGTACTCGGCACCGATTTCATCACCGTCAAGCAGGTCACGGACGAGAGCCTGTTCGTCGACCGAGCCCTCAAGGAATGGGTCGGCGCCATGGCCCCGGCCCAACGCGAGCTGTTCATCGACGCCGTCTTCGACGTCCTGTCGGCGACGGACGCCAAGACCTTCTCCGAGCTGGGCGGCGATTGGCTCAAAAGTTCCATAGCCGTGGCGAAGTCCCTTCGCGGCCTCGACGAGGCGACCAGGAAGGTCATGTTCGACGCGCTCAAGCTTCTATTTAAAGCTATCCGGGAAAACCTTCCGGCCATCATGCAGAAACGGCCTCAGTAGCATGGACACGTCGTCGTCGTCGACCGATGCTCGCGCTATGCGACTACCAGGTTCCCCCGCCGAACGCCACGAGCGGATGGCGGGATAGGCTCGTCTATGCGCCGCCGGCCCGTTCCGCTCATCGTCCCGACCTCCGCCGTCATCGCCGGTAGTTACGTCCTGGCCCTGCTGTTCTTTTCCCTCGCGGTCGGAGCCAGCTCGAATCATCCGTGGTTCGCCGGCACCTACTACGGCTGCGTCGCGGCATCAGCGGCGCTCAGCGTCCTGTCCGTCGCCCTCGGGCAGGCCTGGGTCTCGGGCTTCATAGCCTGCCTGCGCTGCTACCTGATCATCGTGCTCGGCTACGGCGTCTCGGCCTACCTGTCGGTCAAGCTGACGCTCGGAGCCGGGCTGATGGTCGAGGTCTGCGCTCTCGTGCCCTACCCGGCCAACCTGGCCCTCTGCGCGGCGCTCGGCTCGGCCATCGTACTGGCGCAAGTCTTCCCGGGCTTCATGGGCGCGAGCCAGCTGGTCGAGGCCACGGCCAGGGCCCGCCCGGACGAGGTCCTGGCTCTCGCTGCGCTCCTGGCCATGGCCGCCGGGGCGGCTGCCCTGATCGGCCGTCTCGTCTCCGTCAATGACTCGCTCGGGCGAGCCTTGCGCATGCAGGAACGCTCGGTCGACACCCTGGCCGAACTCAACAAGAACCTGCAGGGCTACGCCCGCACGGCGGACGAGGATTCGGCCGAGCGAGAGCGAGCCCGCATCAGCCGCGAGATCCACGATATCTCTGGATATATATTCACGAACCTCATCGCCCTGATGGACGCGGCGGGGAGCCTGCCGCCGGACGACCGGGAAACCCTGCTCGACCTCGTCGGTACGGCCAGGAAACAGGCGCAGGAGGGGCTCCAGGAGACGAGGGCCGCCCTGCGCAAGCTACGCGACGAGAAGCCGCGCATGGCCGACAACGCCCGGGCGATGCACAAGATCGTCTCGATCTTCAGGACGGTGGCGGGCATCGACGTCGACCTCGAGCTCGGCAACCTGCCGAGGCTGCTCCCGACCGAACTCAACCTGACGCTGTATCGCGCCATCCAGGAGGGGCTGACCAACGCGGTACGCCACGGCAAGGCCACGGCGGTACGCATACGCTTCTGGGTCGACGACGACCTCGTCCGCCTCTCGATAGCCGATAATGGCCGCGGGGCCGATGAGCTTACCAAGGGCATAGGCCTATCGGGCATGGAGGAGCGGGTCGGCTCGCTCGGCGGCTCGGTACGCACGGGGCGGTCGCCGGAGGGAGGCTTCCTGCTCTCCGTCGACGTACCGCTCGGGACCGGGCCCGCCTCGACGCCGGCCAGAAAGGCGGAGGCGACCGCGTGATACGGGTACTCATCGCTGACGACCAGCGCCTGTTCGGGGAGAGCCTGTCGACGACGCTCAGGAACTACGCCAAGGACATCGACGTGGTGGGGCTAGCCTCCGACGGGGCCGAGGCGATCGAGCTGGTCGGGCGCCTATCGCCGGACATCGTGTTGATGGACGTCTTCATGCCCAGGCTCGACGGGGTCGAGGCGACGAGAAGCATCATGGCGCGCTGGCCGGCCGTCCGCATCCTGATGCTATCCACCTACGACGAGGATACGAAAGTCAAGGAAGCCCTGTCGCTCGGGGCCGCCGGGTACCTCCTCAAGGACATCACGCCGGTAGAGCTCATAGCGAGCATCCGGGCCCTGTCGAGCGGCGTCATGCAGATCTCGCCGCAGATCGTCGCCAGGCTCATGCAGGGGGCGCTCGCAGAGGGCGACGTGCCTGATCGGAGAGCCCAGGGCGGCCGTAGCGCCGCCAGTCGCCTAGCCGACAGTCTTACCGGGCTCGACGCCCTGACCTCGCGCGAGCGAGAGGTGCTCGCGCTGATAGCCGACGGCTTCGACAACACCCATATCGCCTCCGAGCTGTGCCTCGCCGAGCATACGGTGCGCAACCACGTGAGCGCCATCTACGCCAAGCTCGAGGTCCAGGACCGCTTCCAGATCATCCAGATGGCCAAGGCGGCCCGTTCCGACAGATAGACTCGGGACAATTGTACCGCCCGCGGTCTCCAAAATCGTGACAACTGTCTCTTGCGGATTCCGGTTCCGGCCTCATTATGGACGCAAGCGGCGCACGGCGCCGGATTCCCATAGGAGGCTACACGTGAAACGAACCCGATTCGCGGCGATCGCCATGATCGCCATCATGGCCCTGACCCTCGGCGCCCTCTCGTCCTGCGGCGGGCAGCCGAAGATGACCGACACCGTTACCGTCTGGTGCTGGGACCCTAACTTCAACCTGTACGCCATGAAGGAAGCGGTCGCCGTCTACCAGAAGGCCAACCCGGGCGTCAAGGTCGAGATCGTCGACATGGCCCAGGACATCGAGGCCAAGATCATCTCCGGCCTCCAGGCCGGCGGCGCCGGCCTCCCGGACATCGCGCTGTTCCAGGACTTCCGCATCGAGCAGTTCCTGTCAGACTACCCGGACGCCTTCGTCGATCTCAAGGCCGAGGGCGTCGACTATAGCCAGTTCGCCCCGTATAAGGTCGGCCCGATGACCGTGGGCGGCAAGGTCTACGGCATCCCCTTCGACACCGGCTCGACCGGTCTCTGGCTGCGCACCGACTACATGAAGGAGGCCGGCATCGATCCCGACGCCTACCTCGGCAAGAACCTCACCTGGTCCGAGGTGATAGCCCTCGGCGAGAAGATCAAGGCCAAGACCGGCAAGCCCCTGCTCGCCTACCAGAGCGACAACTTCGACATGCTGCGTATCGTCGTCCAGTCGACCGGCGGCCAGTTCTTCAAGGACGACGGCAGCCTGAACCTCCGCAGCGAGGCCTTCAAGAAGTCGCTCGCCCTGTTCAAGGAACTGAACGACAAGGGCCTGCTCTATCAGGTGGTCGGCTGGTCCGACTGGATCAACGCCATCAACAGCGACACGAGCGCCGGTTTCCTGAACGCCATCTGGATGGTCGGTAGCGTCAAGTCGCGCCCCGAGAACGCGGGCAAGTACATGGTCCTCCCGACGCCGCTCATCGAGGGCGTGCCCGGAGCGGCCAACGCTTCGAATAACGGCGGCTCGAGCTGGTACGTCTTCTTGTCCAGCAAGAACAAGGCCCGCGCGGTCGACCTGCTCAAGTCCGTCTGGGCGACCGCCACCCCGGACAACCTCGAGTTCTACAACAAGATACTCAAGGACGCCGGCGCCATGGGCACCTTCCTGCCGAGCCAGTCCAGCTCCAACTACAAGGCCGGCGACGATTTCTTCTATAAAGGCCAGGCGCTCTCCAAGGACTTCGCCTCGTGGATGGCTAACGTGCCGGTTCTCAAGTACACGCCGAACTACGTGCCGATGCGCGACGCCGTGGCCCACGCCACGCTCAACTACTTCCAGGGCAAGCTAGCGACGATCGACGAGGCCATAGCGGCGGCCGAGACCGAGTACAAGCAGGTGACCGGCAAATAACGGACGCCCGATAAGGAGCCGCGCCGACGGGCCTTCCGCCGGCGGGGTTCCCCCGCGTTCCCCCAGTCCAGGCAACCAGGAGCCCCCATGAAACAGAAGGCCAGCTTTCAACGTTACCTGAACCGCTTCGGCTGGTTCTGCGTCCTGCCGTCGGTCATACTCTTCGGCGTCTTCATGCTCTACCCCATCCTGTCGTCGCTGTACTACGTGACGCGCCGCTGGAAGGGCATGAGCAACACCTTCATCGGGCTCGGCAACTTTATCCGCATGGCCCAGGACAAGGTCTTCCTGTCCGCCCTCGGCAACAACTTCCTGTTCATGGTCGTACAGATACCGCTGATGGTGTTCCTGGCGCTCGTACTGGCCGTGATACTCAACCAGGGCATCCGGCGCTGGAAGGGAGCCTTCAGGCTGGCCATCTTCCTGCCGGCCGTCACCTCGCTGGTCGTCGTGTCGGTGCTGTTCAGGGTGCTCCTCCAGGAGAACGGCATGCTCAACAACGTGCTTCTCAAGGCGCACCTGATAACCCAGCCGATAGGCTGGCTCAACGACGCGGCCTGGGCCAAGGTCACCATCATACTCGCGATGACCTGGCGCTGGACCGGCTACAACATGGTCTTCTTCCTCGTCGGGCTCCAGAGCATCGACCCGCAGATCTACGAGGCCGCAGAGGTCGACGGAGCGTCGAAAACGAGGCAGTTCTTCACGATAACGATACCGCTCCTCATACCGGTGATCCTGTTCTCCGTCGTCACCTCGACGAGCGGCACGATGCAGCTCTTCGACGAGCCGAATATCCTGACCTGGCAGGGAGGGCCGGCCAACGCGACGATGACCACGGCCCTGTACATCTACCGGCAGGCCTTCTTCATCAACGCGGATTTCGGCTACGCCACCGCGATGTCGTACGTCGTCGTGCTCATCTCGGGCATATTCGCCTTCGCGCAGATGCGCCTGCTCGGCGACAGGGGGAACTCATGAGCATGGTACGCTCCTGGACGCTCGGACGGGTCATCAGCCTCGTCGTGCTGCTCATCGCCACCGTCTTCAGCGTCTTCCCCTTCGTATGGATGCTCGTCGGGGCCACGCTCAACCCGAGTGAGGTGCTGCGCGGCGCGTTCCGGCCGGGCGTGGAGTTCGTCTCGAACTGGGTCAAGGCCACGCGCATGTACAACCTGCCGCTGTTCTTCTGGAACTCGCTCAAGATAGCCGTCGTCACCGTGCTACTCGGCCTGCTCGTCAACGGCTTCGCGGCCTACGGCTTCGAGAAATACCCGTCCAAGGC
>JAKQKE010000288.1 GCA_029560805.1 Spirochaetota bacterium | reverse complement strand
CGTGTGCTCTTCCGATCTCTACATTGCCGCCGGAGTCGCCCATTGCGTACTCGGCGGCATGGGCGCGGCCCGGTACCTGCAGGTTGCCTGGGGCTGGCATTTCTTTCATCCCCTGTACGGCGCCCTCGCGTCCGCGTTTCTGGCTGCCGCCGTCATCGGCTGGGTGTCCATGAGCAGCCGGGAACGGGAAGATTCCGCCATCAGCGCGGTGTGGTCGGTCGGGATGGCGCTGGGGGTCATATTCATTTACCTGACACCCGGTTACACCACCGATCTCATGGGCTACCTGTTCGGCAACATCCTGCTCGTATCCGGCCGAGACCTCGCGCTGCTCGCCGCGCTCGACGCGGTCGTGCTGTTCCTCGCCTGGCGCTTCTATCCGCAGATAGAGGCGAGCGCCTTCGACGAGGAATTCGCCAAGGTGCGCGGCGTGCCGACCGACGCCGTCTTCGTGGCGACCCTCGCCGTCACGGCCGTCGCGGTCGTGCTGCTCCAGACCTTCGTCGGCATCGTGATGGTCATCGCGATGCTGACCCTGCCCTCGGGCACCGCCGGCTTCGCCGCCAGGAGCCTGGCGGCGATGATGGCCGGGGGCGCCGCGCTCTCGGCCGCCTTCACGGTCGCTGGCCTGGCCGCCAGCTGGTCGCTCGACCTGCCGGCCGGCGCCGTCGTCGTCGTGATAGCCGGCGCCGCTTTCCTCGCGGTATCGGCGGCGGTCGCCGTCAAGGCCAGGAAGGCCCGCGGGGGCCGCGCGTGACCCGGGCCAGGGCCGCGGTGCTGGCCGCCCTGGAGTCGACCGTCGAGCCGCTATCGGCGGCTGGCGTAGCCTCGCGGATGGCCGGCGCCTGCGACCAGGCCACGGTGTACCGCGCGCTCCATCACCTCGAGGAGGCAGGGCTGGCGGAGTCGTTCGTGCTGCACTGCGCGATGCACGGCGTCGAGCGCTACTACGCCGCGACCAGCTCGCCCCACCGGCACTGGTTCCACTGCGAGAGCTGCCATCGCTTCGTCGACCTCGGCGCGTGCAGGCTGGGCGGGCTCGTCTCCGAACTGGAGCGCGAGCGCGGCCTACGCGTCACGAGGCACACGATGTACCTGACCGGCGTCTGCGGCGATTGCGCCGCCCGGGAGTGAGGACGGCCCCGGGCCGAGCCCTGAGGCCGTCCCGGGGCTGGGGATACTCAGGCTATCGCCGAGCGGTGACGCTTGGCGGCGGGATGGCGCAGGCGCCGCTCCAGCCAGTCGAGCCGAGCGACGAGCTCCTCCGGGAACCCGTCGTGGAAGCTACCGAAGAAGGCGCGGATACCCGGCACGTCGGCCAGCCATTCGTCCTCGCGCACCGTCAGGAGCTCGGCCATCGCCTCGGGCGACAGGTCGAGGCCGTCGAGGTCGAGGGCGCCCGGCGCGGGCACGTTGCCTATCGGCGTCTCCACCGCCTCGCCGGCTCCGTCGCAGCGCTCGAAGATCCACTTGAGCACGCGCGCGTTGTCGCCAAAGCCTGGCCAGAGGAATTTGCCATCGGCTCCCTTGCGGAACCAGTTGACGTAGTAGAACCTAGGGTGCTTGACGCCGGAGCGCTCGCCCATCCTGAGCCAGTGGTGGAAATAGTCGCCCATGTTATAGCCGCAGAACGGCAGCATCGCGAAGGGGTCGCGCCTGAGCTGGCCGACGGCGCCAGCGGCGGCGGCGGTGGTCTCGCTCGAGACTATGGAACCCATGAACACGCCATGCTCCCAGTCCATCGCCTCATGGACGAGCGGTACGGTACCCGCCCTGCGCCCGCCGAACAGGATGGCGCTGATCGGCACTCCCCTGGGATCCTCCCAGGCCTGGTCGATCACGGGGCACTGGGACGCGGGGGCGGTGAAGCGGCTGTTCGGGTGGGCGGCCGGCTTGCCCTTGGACGGGTCGTAGGGCTCGCCGAGCCAGTCGACGAGGCCGGCCGGAGGCTCCCCGCCTATGCCCTCCCACCAGACATCGCCGTCCGGCGTCGTGGCCACGTTCGTGAAGATGCAATTCTTCTCCGTGGAGCGCATCGCGTTGGGATTGGACTTGAGGCTGGTGCCCGGCGCGACGCCGAAGAAGCCGTACTCCGGGTTGATGGCGTAGAGCCGCCCGTCGTCGCCCCAGCGCAGCCAGGCGATGTCGTCTCCGACCGTCTCCACCTTCCAGCCCGGCAGGTTCGGCACGAGCATGGCCAGGTTGGTCTTGCCGCAGGCCGAAGGGAAGGCCGCCGCGATGTACTTTTTCTTCCCATCGGGATTCGTGATGCCGAGGATGAGCATATGTTCGGCGAGCCAGCCCTGATCCCGCGCCATGACACTGGCGATGCGTAGCGCGTAGCATTTCTTGCCGAGCAGCGCGTTGCCGCCGTAGCCCGAGCCGTACGACCAGATCGAGCGTTCCTCGGGGAAGTGGACGATATACTTATTGTTCGAGTCGCAGGGCCAGGGTAGCTCGTGCCGGCCGAGCGTCAGCGGGTAGCCTACCGAATGCAGGCACTTGACGAAGGGCTTGTCGCGGTCGAGTTCCTTGAGCACGGCCTCGCCCATGCGCGTCATGATGCGCATGTTCAGCACGACGTAGACGCTGTCGGTCAGTTCGACGCCTATCTGGGACAGGGGGCCGCCTACGGGGCCCATCGAAAACGGAATGACGTACATGGTGCGACCGCGCATGCACCCGAAGAAGCGCTGCCTGAGCTCGCCCTTCATCTCCTGGGGATCTCGCCAGTTGTTCGTTGGGCCGGCCTCTTCGCGGAAACGCGAGCAGATGAAGGTATTGTTCTCGACGCGGGCGACGTCTCCCGGGTCGCTACGGACCGCGAACGAGTTGGGACGCTTCTCCAGCCGCTTGAAGCTTCCGGAGCGGAGCATGCGCTCGGCCAGCCTATCGGCCTCCTCATGCCCGCCGTCGCAGACGACCACGTCGTCCGGCATGCACATGGCCACATTCTCGTCTATCCACTCGCGGAGGCGTGGATGCCTGATGCAATCGAGGTTCATACCGAGGGTCTCCTTCTTCGCGGACAGTTTTAAACCCGAAACGCGTATTGCACAAGATAAAACGATCGCGGCCGGAACGGCGCCTGGACCTTAGGCTTCTGCCGAGACCTCCAGGCCGTCGAAGCGCCACGCGGCGCAGGCGAAGCCCTTCTTCTTCTTCTCGGCCAGGCGCGTGAAGCCCTTGGGCCTCCGCCGCTCGAAACGGTCCATCGCCGTCGACGGCATCGAGGCGACGAAGGCCCCGCCGCGCTTGAGCACCCTGGCGGCCGTCTCCCACGAGTCGCCGGTCGTGTCGACGCGCGGCGTGAGGTCGGGGAACTCGACGAGGAGATCATAGGCCGAATCGGGCAGGTCGGCCTGGAACGCGAAGGCGGCGCCCGGCTCGGAACCGGACCGGGTGGCCAGCGCCAGGTTCCTGGCGCTGGCGACGAGCGCCAGCGAGTCGCGGCCGCACAGGTCTATCGTCGCGCCTTTGGCGCGGACCCCGACGTAACTGGCCAACGCCCCGACTCCCGGATTGACGACGGCCGCCCGCCTGATGAGAAGGCCGGCCGAGGCGTGCTCGAACAGCTCGACGGCGAGCTCCGTGGCGAAGGACGAGGTGTCGAACTCGGGGAGGCCCCAGTAGCCCTTGATCGCGTAGACGGACTTGCCGGCCCGCAGGCCCCGTCGTTCCGAACGCTCGACGGCGTACGACGACCCGTCGTCTGCGTACGCGGCGGCGCCTCCCCTGGCGAACAGCAGGGCCGTATGCCCGGGCCCGCGCTCGGTCGCCACGATCTCGGCCCCTGAACCGCGGATGGACTCGGCCGCGGCCTCGGCTATCGTCTGCACGACGACGACAGCCCCGCGCCCCGAGTCGGTCAGGACGCCGGGAAGGTCGCGCAGGAAGCGATCCAGGACCGGCGGGCCGGCCTTGGCCGGCACGTTGCACAGCGCCAGGTCGAAGCGCTCGGAACCGAGCCCGTCGAGGAACAGGGCCCGGTCGACCGTGGCGCCGCGGACCTTGTTGCGCCTGGCGTTGCGCTCGCTGAAGGCGCAGGCGAGGGCGTCGCGGTCGCGCAGGCGCAGACTGGCGCCCGGGTAGCCCCTGGCGCAGGCGACTCCCAGCACGCCGACGCCGGAGCCGACGTCGAGTATCGAGCCGACGAGGCCGTCCTCGACGTTCTTGGCCACGAGCTTGAGGAGCAGCCTGGAGCCCGCGTCTATGTCGAAGGAGCTGAACAGGGCGTGGGACAGCTCGAAGCTCATCTCCTGGCCCTTAAATTTGAGCGGGACGCTCTTGTTGACGTATATGTCGATAGGGTTCATCTCGGCCATAGTACGACGGCCCGGCCTTCGTAGCAAGCGCCGGGCGGGCCCGCCCTGCACGGGCGTATAGGCTACTTCGCCGTATCGACGGTCTCGGCGACCGCAGCCGCGTCCTGGGCTCGCAGCATGGCCACCTCGTCCGAGTTGAAGATGCGGTCGATGTTCAGGATGACGATGAACGCGTCGTCGCGCTTGCCTATGCCGTCTATGAACTCCGCCGCGAGCTTGGTACCGAATCGGGGAGCCGGCTCGATACGGTCCCCGGCTATCTCGACCACCTCGTGGACCGAGTCCGCCAGGGCGCCGACTATCACCTCGCCGTCATCGCCCTCGACGTCGAGCACGATGATGGCCGTATCCTTGGCGACGGGCGTCTCGTCCATGCCGAACTTGAGCCGCAGGTCGATCACCGGCACGCCTTTGCCGCGCAGGTTGATGATGCCCTTCATGTAGTCGGCGGTGCGCGGCAGTTTGGTGATACGGGTATATTCGAGGACCTCCCGCACCTTGCCGACCGATACGGCGTAGTGCTCGTCGTGTAACGTGAAGGTCAGGTACTGGTTGAAGACACTCTCTTTCATCGCTCGGTACTCCTGCCCTAACTCTAGCGCCTGTCCGCGTCCGCGTCAAATGCGCCGGCTCCCAGGGCTATCGCTGCGTTGCGCCTAAGCTCCTCGCCGCGTATCCACGAAAGGCCGAGCGCGGTCTTCCTGAAGAAGGCCGAAAGCTCGGCGTCGCCCGAGCCGGTGACGAGGCGGGACGATACGAAGGGTCCGGGCCGGCGCTCGGCCGGCAAGAGGAGGGCCTCGGCCGCCTGGGCCGGGCTCGGGCCTCCGTCCGGGCCTCCGTCCGAGCCCGGGCGCCGTTCATAGGCGCGCGCCGAGCGTGGGCAAGCCAGGACGCAGGCATCGCACCCGTATAACCTGCTTCCCCAGGCGCGCGCCGCCGCCTCGGGCATGGTTCCGGGCCGAGTCGCCCAGGCCTGCAGACAGCGGTCCAGGTCGACGCCGCCGGGACCTATCGCGCCGGTCGGGCAGGCGTCGGCGCAGGCCCGGCAGGATCCGCAGCCGCTCGGCGCGCCAGAGTCTTCCATAGTCTCTCCGCCCAGCCTCAAGCCCCGTGGGAGGAGGAGCGCGCCGATGACGCAGGCCGGTCCGTAGGCCCGGGTGACGAGCAGGCTCGATCGGCCGATGAAGCCGAGGCCGGCCATCGCCGCTAGCCGTTTCTCGGGTAGCCTCGAGTTGACGACGGCCCTGAACGATTTAGCCGACAAGCCGCTCGTCTCGGCCAAGGCCTTGCCGGCCGCCAGTAGTAGCCTGGCCAGGGCTGCGTAACGGTTCCTGGAGGCGAAGGCCCCGATACGGAGGTAGGGAGGCGGGCCTCCGGGGTCGTCGCCGGACACGTCGTCGCCGGACACGTCGTCGCCGGACACGTCGTCGCCGGACACGTCGTCGCCGGGTAGCTCCGCGGGTCGAGGGTCGTACGGCAAGGCTGCGACGACCGCTCCGGACGATTCGAGGAGGCCGTAGCGATCCACGGCCGCTGAGTCGGCGCGGCGGGCGAACTCGACGAGGGTATCGACACCGGCGACCGCGAAGGCGTCCAAGCCGACCGAAGCGAACACCGAGGCTATGGATACGGAGAGTGGATCGGCGCTCAACGAGCCGCCTGGGCCTCTTTGCGGGCTTTCTCTATCTTCTGCATCTTGCGGTAGTACTCGGCCTGCTTGACGATTTCGCTCATGTCCTGCACGACTATCTTGTTATCGATCAGCCTGAACAGCTTGTTCGCCAGGAGCTGCTGGACGACCGCGTTGCCCTCGGCAATCGGCAGGCCGACCATGTTGACCAGCTCCTTCGGCCCGAACTCGAAGGCGTAGGTCGCGCCGTTCTTGATAGGCACCCGGTTCTTCTCGAGCTGGATATGGAGGGCGTCGTACATGCGTCCGAGCGGGTCGGAGATCAGCGTGTTGGCCAGCTGCTTGTAGATGAACCAGATGCGCTCGGCGAGCAGCTGCGTCAGCCTGGTGACGATCTGCGGCTGAGCCTGGACCATGCGCTCGAAATTCTGCTTGTTGACGGCGAGCAGGTAGGCGTCTTCATAGGCTATCGCGCTCGCGGACCTCGGCTTGTTCTCGAGCAGGGACATCTCCCCGAAGATGTCGCCGGCCTTGAGCACGGCGAGCAGCACCTCGGTATTGTCGACGATCTTGGTGATCTTGACCGAGCCCTTCTGGATGATATACAGCTCGGTGCCTGGCATGCCCTCCGAGAACACCATCGTATCCTTCGGATAGTAGCGGTTGAACTCCTCGGTGGAGCCGTCCAGGTAGACGGCCTTGGAGTACGGCTTGATCTTGGCCATACGCTCCTTGGCCGCCGAGGCGTGCTGGCCGTTCGGGCAGTACTTGAGGTACTGGTAGTAGGCGTAGTAGGCCTGGTTAAACTGGCTTTGCCTGGCGTAGCACTCCGCCACCTTGTACAGGTGGGACGGGTCGATCTCCGCGGTCTTCTTGAGGGTGATGCGGGTCAGCGCCTCGTCGAGGTAGCGCATGCGCTTCGAGAAGCCCATGATGATCTTCATCGCGACCGGGGTATTCTTCTCGATCAGGAGGCCGTACTGGTCGCGATGCACGCTGATGAGCGTCACGTCGGTGATGGCCTGGGCCGTCTCGATATGGCTATGGCTGGACATGGTGGAGATGACGCCGAAGAAGTCGCCGGGCGAGTAGATGTTGCCGCCCTCTTCCTCGACGACCTCCACTTCCTTGGAGATCCGCACCTTGCCGGACTTGATTATGAAGAAGCGGTCGGCGTTCTGCTTGCCCTCGACGATGATATACGAGTCTCTTTTGAAATTGACGAAGGACAGCTGGAGCGGATTATCCATGCCGTTACCGTTTCTCCCGTCGCGAAGCTCTCTCGAGTATAGGTACGCCCCGGGGGGTTGTCAATTGCCGATAGTCCGGCGCCCCGGGGCGCCCGGGGAACATCCCCGGGATCGCTACGGCCTAGTGTATCACAGATCGGCCGGAAGGCCGAAGCGTCCGGTCAGCTTCCGCACCTCGGAGCGGATCTTGTCGGCCGACTCGCCCTTCGTACGCAGCACCTCCATGATCAGCGAGGCGATCTGACGCATCTCCGGCTCCTTCATGCCGCGGGTCGTGACCGCCGGCGTGCCGACTCGTATGCCCGAGGTGATGAAGGGGCTCTTCTGGTCGAACGGGATGCCGTTCTTGTTGACGGTGATGCCGGCCTCGTCGAGCCACTTCTCCGCCTCCTTGCCGGTTATGCCGAGGGGCGACAGGTCGACGAGCATCAGGTGGTTGTCGGTGCCGCCGGAGACGATGCGGGCGCCGCCTTCGGCCAGCGCGGCCGACAGCACCTTCGCATTGGCGACGACCTGCCTGATATAGGCCTTGTAGTCGTCCGACAGCGCCTCCTTGAACGCGACGGCCTTGGCGGCGGTCACGTGACAGAGCGGACCGCCCTGGATGCCGGGGAAGATGGTGCCGTCGATCAGCTCGGACCACAGCTTGACGCGGTCGCCCTTGGGAGTGGTCGCGCCTATCGTGTTCTCCTTGTCGGTACCGATGAAGATGGCGCCGCCGCGCGGGCCGCGCAGGGTCTTATGGGTCGTCGTCGTGGTGAAGTCGGCGATCTTTATGGGACTCGGGTGGACGCCCGCGGCGACGAGGCCGGCGATGTGGGCCATGTCGACCATGAACAGGGCGCCGACCTCGTCGGCTATCTTCCTGAAGCGATCGAAGTCGATCACGCGCGGATAGGCGCTGGCCCCCGCGACGATCAGCTTCGGCCGGTTCTCCTTGGCCAGGCGCTCCACCTGGTCGTAGTCTATAGTCTCGGTTTCCTTGTCGACGCCGTAGCGGACGACGTTGTACATCTTGCCGGAGAACGACACGGGGGCGCCGTGGGTCAGGTGGCCGCCATGGGCCAGGTCCATGCCGAGGATGGTGTCGCCTGGCTTGAGCGCCGCGAAGTAAACGCCCATGTTGGCTTGCGAGCCCGAATGGGGCTGAACGTTGGCGTAGTCGGCGCCGAACAGGGCCTTGGCGCGGTCGCGCGCGAGGTTCTCGGCCACGTCGACGTATTCGCAGCCACCGTAGTAGCGCTTGCCTGGATAGCCCTCGGCGTACTTATTGGTCAGCACCGAGCCGGTAGCCTCCATGACGGCCTTGGACGCGTAGTTCTCGCTGGCGATGAGCTCGAGATTCTTGCGCTGCCTATCCTGCTCTCCCTGTATGGCTGAATAGAGTTCCGGATCCTCGTTCTGGATATACGACATGAGATACCTCCTTAGAAGACGCTACAGCATACCATACTAACCGAGCGGGTAAAAAGCGAGCGGTAGCGATGAATCTAGCCACAGAGACACGGAGGCACGGAGAAGAGGAGAAAGAGCAAAGGGCAGGATTCCGCTATACGCGTCGGATGAGCGGGGCAAGGAGGCCTTTAGCGGCTCCCCCTTATCCTAACTATCCAGTCCTATCGCATTTCCTCCGCGTCTCCGTGCCTCCGTGGTTCATTTCCCCATCGGCCTAATACACGCCGGTGATCTCTATGTCGCTCCAGAACGAGGTATAGGCCTTGAGGCCGCCCGCGGCCTCCTCGAAGATGTTCTGGAACGAATAGCGCCTGGCGGCCGAGACCGTGCGGCCGTCGGGCGTGACGCGATCGACGATGGCCAGGCCCCGGGAGAACGCGATATGCCTATCGTCCATGTCGCCGAAGTAGCGGGATCTATCCTCGAACGGGGGCGAGAACCGGCCGACGTCTCCGCCAGACGCGAGCACCGGGTCCACTGGCACCCAACCGAAGCCGTAGATGTAGAACTCGGCCCAAGCATGGTTCCAGGCGCGCCGGGTATCGTCCACCACGACGCCAGCTACCGGCAGGGCCGGAACGCCCGAGGCCCTGAGCGCCGCGGCGTAGAGCACGGCCAGGTCCCAGGCATCGGCGACCTTGCCCTCGAGCGCCTTGACCGGAGACTCGGACACCGCTCCGGAATCGTAGCGGACCGCCTGGTTGAGCGCCTGCAGGGTCGCGAGCGCGATGCGGTAATGGTTCTTCTCGCGGCCGGCTGCCTTCTTGGCCAGGGCGACGACGGAGGGATCGTCGGCCGGCACGAGCGCGTCGGGCCGGACCAGCGTCTCGTACAGCCTCGGGGCCGGCGACGGCGGCGGCTTGATGCGGTCAGGGTTCACGTCGGTATCCACGCCGTAGACCTGGACCAGGTGATCATGGCCGACGGTCGCCAGCTTGTCCGGCGCCAGGTCGACGAGCCTGTAGGCCGACAAGCCGCGATAGTCGGGCAGGAGCGGCTCGGCGCTGCGCGCGAGCGCCGACACTCCGCGCTGCGACGGCGTATCGGCCGGGAACGGTAGCCAGAGGTACAGCGAGTTGGGCCCGTCGGTCTTGACCCTCGATATGGTCACGAAGGTGGAAAGCGCGTAGGTCCTACGCCCCAGGTACGATTTCTCTCCGGGCGCGTCGACGACCTGGAAGTAGCGTACCGCGCTCGCGCCCTTCGCGGTCTTGACGACCACGCCGCCGGTCACGGCCCCGTCGGGCACGCGTACGCGG
>JAKQKE010000277.1 GCA_029560805.1 Spirochaetota bacterium | reverse complement strand
AACTGGTCGTACTTGAGCTTCTCCTTGAGCTTGATCTCCTTGATCGCGCGGGCGATGAACTCGCCCTCCTCGATCTCGCTCTCGGGAGCGTAGACCTCTATCATCGCGCCGCCCTCGTGGGGGCTCTCGAGGTCCTTCTCTTTACGGTTCGTATTGTTCTGGATGACGCTGTTGGCGGCGTCCAGGATGGTCGTCGTCGAGCGGTAGTTGCGGTAGAGGGTGATCTCCTTGCGAGCGGGCCAGTCGCGCTCGAAGTTGGTGATGTTCTCGAAGTTGGCGCCGCGCCACGAGTAGATGGACTGGTCGTCGTCTCCCACCACGCAGATGTTGTCGCGCGACAGGAGCCGCATCAGCCGGTACTGCTGCAGGCTCGTGTCCTGGAACTCGTCGATCATGATGTAACGGTACTGGTCCCGGTAGGCTTCGCGTGCGTCCTCGAACCGCTCGAACACCGCGATCGGCAGGCCGATCAGGTCGTCGAAGTCGACCGCGTTATAGGCCTTGAGGGCGGCCTGGTACTCGTCGTAGACCTTCTCGTAGCCGTCGTCGACCCCTTCCCAGTTCTTGCGCCCGGTCTTGACATCGGAAAACACCAGGCCGGCCTTCTGCGCGTCGAAGGCGTCGGCCTTGAAGCCAACCTCGCGGGCGCAGTCCTTGATAAGCTGGGTCCTATCCACCTCGTCGTAGATCGAGAAGTTGTCGCGCCACCCCAAGCGGTGGATCTCCTTGCGCAGGATCTTGACGCCGAACGAGTGGAAGGTGCTGACGGTCAGATTCTGGAGCTTCTTGCCCGTGACCGAGCGGACGCGTTCCGACATCTCCTTGGCGGCTTTGTTCGTGAAGGTCAGCGCGAGGATGGCGGATTGCGGCACGCCCTTCTCGAGCATGTACGCGGCGCGATAGGTGATCACGCGGGTCTTGCCGGAGCCGGCGCCCGCGATGATCAGCACGGGCCCCTCTATCGCCGTGACGGCGGCGTACTGCTCCGGGTTGAGCTCCGCCTCGTAGTCGAGGTGCATGCGCCTCCTAGACCCGTTTAAGGAGGAAGGACAGGGCCTCGACGCCGAAGCCGACGATCAGCGATACGATCATGCCAGAGACGAGCACGCCGGCCGCCACCGCAAGCATCGCCTTGCGGCGACCCATACCGAGAATCCAGGCGCCGAGCGCGCCGGTCCAGGCGCCCGTAACGGGCAGCGGCACGGCCACGAACAGCATGAGGCCAAGGTAGCCGTACTTCTCGACCTTCTCCTTGACCTTGGCCCTGGCCTTGGCCACGAAGCGGTCGAACACGCGGGCGTAGAAGGCCCATCGATACAGAAGCCGATGGAAGGTCTCGAGGAAGACGAAGGCCACCGGGCCGACGAGGACATTGCAGGCCACCGCGATCGCGGTGGCCTCGAGGAGCGGCGTCCCGCGGGCCACGGCGAAGGGTATGGCCCCGCGTAGCTCCGAGATCGGCAAGAAGGACAGGGCTATGGTAACGAGCAGCGTGTTGGCGTCCATTGGCCGGAGTATAGCCGGAAGCCGTGGCGCCGGACAAGCGGATGGGCGCCGGAGTACCGTCGGCGCCGGAGTACCGGCGGCGCCGTTAGTCCGACGATACTTGAGCGTACCCGGACGATCACGTACTATCGTCCCATGCCCGAACCGCCGCCGAACGCCCTTCCCGACTCGTTCCACCCGCTCGTACGCTCCTGGTTCACCGAGCGCTACGGCGAGCCGACGCCGGTACAGGCCGCGGCCTGGCCGGTCATAGCCTCGGGAGGGCACGTCCTCGCCTCCGCGCCGACCGGCTCGGGCAAGACCCTGACGGCCTTCCTGGGCGCCCTGTCACGCTTCGCCACTGGCGAGTACCCGGCCGAGGGCCTGTCCGTGCTGTACGTGTCTCCGCTCAAGGCGCTCAACGAGGACGTCCGGCTCAACCTGCTCGAGCCGGCCAGGGAGCTGTCCGCCTGGTTCCGCGATCGGGGGCAGGCCTTCCCGCGGCTCAGGATAGCCTCGCGCTCGGGCGACACGAGCCAGTCCGAGCGCCGCGGCATGATAGCCAGGCCGCCGGCCATACTCTGCGTGACCCCCGAGAGCCTGGCCATCATGCTCGCCTCGCGCTCCGGGCTGGCCATGCTCGGCTCGGTCCGGCTCCTGATACTCGACGAGCTCCACGCGGTGCTAGGCTCCAAGCGCGGCGCCGCGCTCGCCTGCTCCGTCGGCAGGCTCGCCCTGTTCGCAGGCGAGTTCCAGCGCGTCGCCCTATCGGCTACGGTCGAGCCCTTCGACGTGGCGGCCCGCTTCGCCGCGGGCTCGCGCCTGGAACGCGGCCCGGACGGAGCCGCCCGCTACGAACCGAGGGCGATGGCCGTCGTCGCGCCGCCGGCCTCCAAGCGCTACGAGCTATCGGTCGCCTGGCCGGCGGCGCCGTTACGCGTACGGCCGCCCACGGCCGGCCCCGATGAGCGCGAGACCGACGATCGCATGATCGACGAGCCGGCCGGCCGCTACGACGCGATAGCCGACGAACTGGCCGGGCGCCTGGAGCGCGAGCGCTCGACCATCGTCTTCGCCGACTCGCGCCGGCGGGCCGAGCGGCTCGCGGCCATGCTCAACGAGCGCTCCGGCGACGGCACGGCCTGGGCCCACCACGGTTCCCTGTCCAAGGACGTACGCAAGGCCGTCGAGGCCAGACTCAAGGACGGCCGCCTGCGCTGTGTCGTCGCGACGAGCACGCTCGAGCTAGGCATCGACGTCGGCGCTATCGACTTGGTCGCCCTCGCCGGCTCGCCCCAGCGCGCCGACCAGCTCCTCCAGCGCGCCGGCCGCTCCGGCCACCGGGTCGGCCTCACGAGCCGCGCCGTCGTCTATCCCTTCCACGGCCTCGATCTGCTGGCCGCCGCGGCCGCTGTCGGCGCCGCCCTCGATCGGGATATCGACCCGATGCGTCCACCGCGCGAGCCCTTGGACCTGCTCGCCCAGGTCGTCCTATCGATGGTGCTGTTCGGCGAGCGCCGCCTTGGCGAGCTATACGACGAGGTTCGCTCCTTCCCGCCTTACGCGGACCTCGCGCGGGCCGACTTCGACGCCGTCGTCGGCATGCTCGCCGGCCGCTTCGCCGGTAGCCGCGTGAGGGAGCTTGCCGGCCGCGCCTACCTCGACGAGGAGCACGGGACACTCCGGGCCAAGGAAGGCGCGGCGATGCTCCTCTACTCGGCCGGAGGCTCCATACCCGACCGCGGCTACTACGCGATGCGCCTGGCCGACGGTACGAGGCTCGGCGAGCTCGACGAGGAGTTCGTCTTCGAGCGCCGCGTCGGCAACAGCTTCAGCTTCGGCTCCCAGGCGTGGCGGATCGTCGACATAGGCGAC
>JAKQKE010000253.1 GCA_029560805.1 Spirochaetota bacterium | reverse complement strand
TGGACAAGGGGCGCTTCTTCAAGCAGGGCGTCGTCGCCTTCCTGGGCGGCCACGTCTTGTATATCGCCGCCTTCGCGCTCTCCGGGCTGAGGCCTACCTGGCGCATGCTCATGCCTATCGCCGGGTACTTCGGCCTCTACGCGATCGTGCTGTTCAACATCCTGCTCGCCAAGCACGCCAAGTATCGGCCGCTGGCCATCGCCTACCTCGGCGGCGTACTCGCGATGACAGTGTCGGCCCTCTTCGCCGACGCCGCTAACGCCGCCCGAGGCGCGCCCAGCTATTTCTTCGAGGGGGCCTTCCTGTTCACCGTGTCGGACGGCGTGCTGTCGTACCGCGTCTTCCAGCGGCGCTTCAGGTTCGTCGACGTGGCGGTGCTGTCCACCTACTACGCTGCCCAGTGCGTCATCGCGGCGAACGCGCTGTTCCTGGCGTCGTGACGCCCCCGGGGGCCGAGGCCGGCTAGAGCCTACCGAGGCTGGTCTCGCCGTGGATCTTGTACATCGAGCCGTCCCGGTCGACGCTCAGCCTGCGGTCCGGGAAGTACTCGGGCAGGTAATCGAGCAACAGGTCGCGTACCCGCTCCTCGATCTCGTTCCGCTGGGCCGCGGGCACCGCCTCGTCGGTGGCTAGGATCACCTCGACGAGATAGCCACGCCCGAGCTCGCTGCCGTAACCCGGCGTGAAGAACGTGCCCACATTGAAGAGCCCGTCCGCCTCGGGGTTCGAGGTGGCGCCGCGCTCCGGGCGGTTGCGCCGGAGCGTCCACCTGCCACCGTAGGCGTCCTCCAGCTCATGGTCGATGCGGTCGAACATGGCCTTGAGCTGACTATCCCAGGCGATCGTCTTAGGGTGGTACATAGGCGTCCTCCGGCGCTTGACCCGCCGCGCCGGGGCGGAACATCATGGCGCCATGATCATACTACCAGGTCTTACCAGCACGAAGAAAGAGCGTATCCCCGCCTTCCTAGCCGATATGCGCCGCCGCGGAGTCAAGAGCATAGCCCTGTTCCCGACCTGCCTGACCCGCTCAGAGCGCCAAGCCCTGTACGCCGAGCTCGAGGACGTCCCCGGCCTCGGGATCCCCCACGTCCACCTGCGCTCCGACTGCGGCGCTGAGGAGATCGGCTATTTGGCGAGGCGCTTCGGAACCGAGGCCTTCAATATCCATCCGCGCGCGAGCACGCATCCGTTCGGGCCGCTGCCGCCCGAGTACGCGCCCGCGATCTACGTCGAGAACGTCGATATACCGCCCGAGGAGGCAGAGCTGGAAGGCGAGGGCGGTCCGGTTCCCGGCGGGCTGTGCCCGGACTTCTCGCACCTCGAGAACGCGAGGCTGATGGGCATGGGCGAGTACGTTTCGGCTATGGACCGGCTATTCGGGCGTTTCCCGGTCGGTTGTTGCCACCTGTCGGCCGTCAGGGTAGGCGTGCCCAACCAGTGGTCCGGCCAATGGGACCATCATGAGTTCGCGCGACTGTCCGACCTGGACTACCTGGCCGTCTACCGGAAACGCCTGCCCGCGCGCTGGGCGTCCCTGGAGCTGGAGAACAGCCTCGAGGAACAGTTGGAGGCCATCGACTACCTTGGCGGATTGCTGGGGGAGCGATAGGGCTTAGCGACTCGACCTGCGGCCCGGTAGCGGGATCGTCACCTCGACGACCGCGCCGCCCTCGGTGAAGCGCCTGACCGAACCATCCAATTGGGCGGCCAGCGAGTCGACCAGCGTCGTGCCGAGGCCGGGCTTGTCGTTCTCGGAAAATCCGGGGCCGCCGTCCGCTACACGGAGGATCGCTTCGGCCCCGCCTCGCTCGGACAGCGACAGCTCCAATCGCCTCGAGCCCGGCGCGTTGCCGTACTTGATGGCGTTCGTGATCAGTTCGTTCGTGATGACGCCCAGCGGCACGGCCACGGCCGCGTCGACCGAGAGCGGCTCGAGGTTCGTCCTCAGGTCGGTGTAGCCGAGGTTGTAGCATAGGTCGGCCGCGAGCGCACCTAAGTACTCGTCGGCGCGTATCGAGCCGTCCGCGCCCTCGTGGTATAGCCTGGCGTGAACGAGGGAAATCGAGTGCAGCCTCGAGCGGATCGAAGCGAGCGCCTCGCCGAAGGCCGTGTCGTCGCCCTCGCCCCGCTGCAGCTCGACGAGGCTCTCGGCCAGGGCCAGGCTGTTCTTGATCCGGTGGTTCATCTCCCGCGCCATTAGGGCCTTCTCGTCCACGGCCTTGGCCAAGTCCAGCACCAGCCTGGCGCTGACGAGCTGTAGCTCGGCGAAGACCATGCCGGGATAGATGAACAGCGCGCCGACGAAGAAGACTTCGTCGCCGACGAGCCGGCCGAATACCGGTACCTGTCGCGAGCGTAGGATGAAGACGACTATGCGGCCCAGGTTCAGGAGCGAGTAGATCGCATAGAACGCCGCCGCTATCCTCGTCGGAACAGCCATGCCATCGGGAGCCCGTTTCAGTATATAGCCGGCGCTGAACATGAAGACGCTCGCCCCGAATAGGGAATAGGCCCAGACGCGCGCGGCCGTATTGGGCTGGAGGACCATGAACCAGAAAAAAATCGTCAAGCCCAGGGCCCAGCCGAAGACGCACCAGCCCCATCGCGGACGCTCGCCGAGGTAGTACGCTAGTCCGATGGGGATAGCTAGTATGCCTGCGTAGAGTAGGGCGTTGGCCAGGAATAGCAGCGGAATCGAATACCGGCCGCCAAGCAGGATGTAGGTGGCCGATGCGGCGAACGACAGGAGCGCGTGGCAGGCCCATTCGAGCGGCCCGCGCACCTTGCCCCTGAGCTGGGACGCCAACAGGCCGAGCATGAGCGCGAACACGGCGAATTCGAGCGTCATGGCTATCAGGAGCATCTGCTGGGACATGCGGCTATCCTTGTCCCGGGCGATTGAGCGCCACGGTCGCCGAGACCCTGCGCACCTCGTCCCAGAGCGCTGGTTCGGCAAAGGGCTTGGACAGGAAGCCGTCCATGCCGGCGGCTACGCAGGCCTGCCTGTCCTCGGCGTAGGCGTGGGCCGTCAGCGCGATGATGGGCGTCCGGGTAAGGCCTCGGTCCGCCTCCATGGCGCGGATGCGGCGGGTAGCCTCGAGGCCGTCCATCCTGGGCATGCTCACGTCCATCAGGATGAAGTCCCACGAACCCGACCCGGCGGCCTCGAGCGCATCCAGTCCGTTGCCGGCAGGCGATACCGTGTAACCGGACGTCTCGAGCAGCCGCTTCAGGTAGAGCCTATTGATCGCCTCATCCTCGGCGACGATAACCCGGCCCCCGCTCGTGAGCGCGGGCGCCTCGGCGGTCACTGATTCTCTCCCCGCCTCGCCTTCGGTAGCCCCGTCGTCGGCGACCGACTGTATAGGAAGGCTCACCTCGAAGCGGGTGCCGATGCTCGGGCTGGTCTCGTAGCGTATCGAGCCGTCCATGGCATCGACGATGGCCTTGACCTGGGCCAGCCCAAGGCCGATACCGGCGCCCTTCCGTATCCTGCTCGCGTCGTAGAACGGCTGGAACAGGTGCTTCCTGGCCTCCTCGGTCAGGCCTGGGCCGGTATCCTTGACCGAGACGTATAGGGCCTCGTCGCCGAGCGCCATCGATAACTCAACCTCACCTCGCTCGGTATAGCCGATGGCGTTGGCGCAGAGGTTCATGATCACCTGCGATATGCGTCGCCGGTCGGCGTTGACGAGCCGGTCTTGGCCACGGGCCGAGAACCTGAACCCGAGGCCCTGGTCCTCCGCCCTCGGGCGAAGCTCGGACTCGAGCCATGAAGCGAACTCCAGGTACCTGAACTCCGCGGGCTCTATCCGTAGCGTTCCCCGCTCGGCGCCCATCGCGTCGAGGATATTCGTTAGCACCGCGTTGAGCTGCTCCGAGGACGAACGGGCCATAGCCAACGATTTCGACTGGCTCGCGTCCAGCCGGGTCCTACCCAGGAGGTCGATGGCGCCGAGTATTCCCTGCAAGGGCGTTCGTAGCTCCTGGCTGATCCACGCGATGAAGGCGGACCGGCCTTCCGCCGCCGACTCCGCCTTGCGCGCCGCTTCGTCGGCCTCGGCGAGCGCCGCCTGCAGCTTCGAGCCCGCCTCGCGCGAGCGCCTCTGCTCGGCGGATAGCTCGGCCGTCCGTTCGGTTAGGAGCCGGCGCAGCGACAGGGCCCAGATCAACGCGGCCGCGATTACGGTCAGGGCCGCGGTCGCCACGGCGGCAACGATCCCGAGCCGCGGGTTTCCTCCGGGGCCCAGGTCGTGGCCGAACCATCGCATGTAGATCGTGTCGTACTCGCCGCTCGAGCGTATCCGCGCGAGACCCTCGTCGATCAGCGCCAGCAGCTCTTCGTCGCCCTTCCTGACCGCCACGCAGTACTCGGCGCTGAATAGCGGGGGGCCGACCATCTCGATCGACCTGAATTCCGGCTGCTTGACCGCGATGGAGCCCTGCAGGGCCGACGCAATGGCATAGTCCGCCTCTCCCCGCAGGATGGCGCCGAACACGTCGCGCCAGTCGCGTAGCGCGACGAGGTTCGAGCCGAGCCCGCTCTCGACCGCGTAGTCATGGCCACGGTCGCCGTCTTGGACGGCGACTCGATGGCCGACCAGATCGTCGAGCGACTCGACGCTCGAGCCCTTGCGCGCGAATAGTCCGTAGACGTTATAGAAATGCGGCGACGAGAAATCGACCGCCTCGGCGCGCTCAGGGCTCTTGTACATGCCCATGAGCAGGTCGATGTCGCCTCGCTCGATCCGCTCCCGGGCCTCGGCCCAGGACGATAGCCGTATATCGAAGCCGATACCCACCGCGTCGCCTATCGCCCTCATGACGTCGACATTGAAGCCCGCCGGATAGCCCGCCTCGTCGATGTACTCGAAGGGCGCATAGGCCCAGTCTCCGCCGGCCTCCACGACGCGGCGCGGCTGGCTCCGGCCGTCCGGGGCTGTCGTATCCTCGGCGAAGGCGCATGGCAAGGCGCACAGATAGAACGCTATGGCCAGGAGCGCGAGGCGGCTTCCCGTTAGCCGGTTTGCGGCGATCGCGCGCATGGCTTTTCTATCGTACGATGTCATCGCCATGAATGATACGTCATTCCAACTCGCCGCGCAAACTATTCCTACTATTGGGCAAAAACGGGTATACTGAGAGGTAGGAGGCAGCCTTGACCATACGTACGAAGATACTGCTACCGGTGATCGGCGTATCCGCCCTGCTGTTCAGCGTGGCGGGGATAGTCTCGGTGCTGACTACGGTCCGTACGGCCATCGCCGGAGCGGAGGAACAGGTGGTCTCCACCTCGGAGCGGTACTCCTTCAGCCTGGAGGCGACCCTCGAGGGGCCGTTCGCCACCGTCGACACGCTCAGCACCCTGTTCGAAGGCTACGCGCTGATGCCGGAGCATACGAGGCGAGAAACCTTCGCCGCTATGCTCCGCTCCATCGCCGATAGGAACGCCGACTACGTCTCCGTCTGGACCGCCTGGGGGCCGGGTACGATAGACCGTCTCGACGGCGAGCTGGCCGGCGGCTCCATGGCCAATGAGAGCGGTGCTTTCTGTATAGAGTACTCGAAACGGGCCGGAAGCCTGAGTCTCGACTCGCTACCCGACTCGATACGCTCCGAGAAGCGCTTCATGAGCGCGTATGGCTCGCTCGCCTCGTCCATCGTCGGCCCATATCAGCCCAAGGACGGCACCGGCACGGTCTTCAGCATCGTCGCGCCCATCATCTACGGCGGCAAGTCGCTCGGCGTCGTCGGCGTGGAGATAGAGTCGTTCGACATCGTCAGGATGGTCAACGACCTGAGCCTGCAGACCGGCAGGGAGTACTCGCTGCTCGACAATGACTACGTGTACCTGGCCGTAGGCGACCCGGATCTGCTCGGCCGGTCCATCCTGAGCGTCGATCCGGGCCGCG
>JAKQKE010000250.1 GCA_029560805.1 Spirochaetota bacterium | reverse complement strand
CGCCGCCTCGGTCGACGGCCTGGCTCCGTAACGGCGACGACGCGTGTCCGAGTTTTCAAGCTACTGCGCGTACTGCGCCCAGGCCGCCCCGGACGACCCGAACCGCTCCTACCACGACCATGAGTACGGCTTCCCGATCCTGGACGACGCGGGCCTCTTCGGTAGGCTGATCCTCGAGATCAACCAGGCCGGCCTGTCCTGGGTCACCATACTCAGGAAGAAAGATGCGTTCATGCGCGCCTACGACGGCTTCGACGTCGATACGGTCGCTGCGTACGGCGAGGCCGACGTGGCGCGCCTGCTCGCGGACCCTGGCATCGTACGCAACCGCCGCAAGGTGGCGGCCGCGATAGAGAACGCCCGCCGCATCGTCGCGCTACGCCCCGGCTTCGGCTCGTTCAGGGGCTGGCTGGACGTCTACCACCCGCGAACCAAGGAAGCGTGGGTCAAGCTGTTCAAGCGCAGCTTCACGTTCGTCGGCGGCGAGATCGTCGGCGAGTTCCTGATGAGCACGGGTTACCTGCCCGGGGCCCACGTCGCCGGCTGCCCCATCGGGCAGCTGGCGATAGCCGCCGGCGCTCCGTGGGCCGTGCGCTAGCCTCGATTACGAGGCGTCCCGCTTGCTGCACTTGCGGTCCTGGTAGGCCAGGATCGTCTTACGCAGCCGTAGGAAATTGGGCGTCACCTCTACCATCTCGTCGTCGGCGAGAAACTGTATGGCGCGCTCCAGCGTCATCGGCTGTATCGGCGTCAGCGTCAGCGCCTCGTCCTTGAGCACCGAGCGCATGTTGGACAGCTTCTTCTCCTTGCACGGATTGACGTCCAGCTCGGAGTCGAGGTTGTGCTCGCCCACGATCATGCCCTCGTAGACCTGCTCCCCGGGCACGATGAACAGGTGCCCGCGCGGTTCCAGGTGGTACAGGCCGTAGGTGACCGCCGCGCCCGATCGGTCCGACACGAGAGAACCAGTGAAGCGGTTGACGATGTCGCCGCGGTACTGCTCATGACCGGACAGGTACGAGTTCATCATGCCGGTACCCTTGGTATCGGTCAGGAAGGCGTCGCGGTAGCCTATCAGCGCCCGCGACGGCACGGAGAATTCCAGGTGGACGCGCCCGCCGTCGTGGCAGGTATAGCTGAGCATGCGCCCCTTGCGCGCCGACAGCTTGTCGGTGACGACGCCGGCGAAATCCTCGGCGCAGTCCACGACGAGGTGTTCTATCGGTTCCAGCTTCTCTCCGTCCACGTACTTGAATATGACCTCGGGTCGGCCGACGCATATCTCGAAGCCCTCGCGCCTGAGCATCTCTATCAGGATGACCAGCTGGAATTCGCCGCGGCCGCGTACTATGAATACACCGCCGCCCGCCTCCTGCACCTGGATGGACACGTTGTTGAGCGTCTCCTTGCGCAGGCGCTCGAACAGCTTGAGCGACTGGACCTTCTTGCCGTCCATGCCGGAGAATGGCGAGGTGTTGACGGAGAAGCGCATGGCGACGGTCGGCTCGTCGACGACCAGCCGCGGCAGGGCCTTGGGCGCGTCGCGGGTGCAGATGGTGTCGCCGATATGCACATTCTCGATGCCTGACAGCACGATGATATCACCGGTATCGGCGTACTCCGCCTCTACGAGCTTGACGCCCGAGTAGGTATGGAGCTTCGACACCGACAGGGCTTCGCGCTTGTCGCCCTCGCCGATGCGGACGAGGCCGTCCTTGGAGTGCGCCCGGCCGTTGATTACCTTGCCTATAGCCTGGCGGCCGAAATAGTCCGAGTACGCCAGGTCCGATACGAGCATTTGGAACGGCTCGGCCGCGTCGTAGGACGGCGCCGGTAGGTCGTCGAGAATGGCGTCGAGGAGCGGGTGTAGGTTGTCGCCGGGTCCGTCGAGCGAATCCTTGGCTATGCCGGAGCGGCCGATAGCGTACAGCACGGGGAAATCCAGCTGGGCGTCGTTGGCGCCCAGATCTATGAACAGGTCGTATATCTCGCTTAGGACCTCCGCCGGGCGGGCGTCCTGTCTGTCGATCTTGTTTATGACGACGATGACCGCCAGGCCACCGGCCAGCGCCTTGCTCAGCACGAATCGGGTCTGCGGCAGGGGGCCTTCCGACGCGTCGACGAGCAGTATAGCGCCGTCGACCATGGACAGCGCCCTCTCCACCTCGCCGCCGAAGTCGGCGTGACCAGGCGTATCGAGGATGTTGACCTTAACGCCCTTCCAGACGATGGAACAGTTCTTGGCGGCTATCGTGATACCGCGCTCGCGCTCCAGATCCATGCTGTCCATCAGGCGCTCCTGAGTCTGCTGCCCTTCACGGAACAGGCCCGATTGCTTGAACATGGCGTCTACGAGCGTCGTCTTGCCGTGGTCTACGTGCGCTATTATGGCGATATTGCGTATCGAGGAGTTAATCGAGCGTTCATGGGTCAAAAGGTAGTCCTGATGTGCTTTTTACGGCGGGAGATAACCCAGTATACCTGAAAGTGGCACCGTTGGTATACGTCCCGGACTTGCGGAAAAAGCCGGGCGAGCCTAGACTGGCGCCCGAGACAACAGTATATGAAGAAATATCTCGTTCTTGCCGGCAACATAGGCGCAGGAAAATCCACTCTCGTTGGGCTCCTCGCGGAGCGACTCGGCTACCGGCCCTATTTCGAGCCGGTGGCGGAGAATCCGTACCTGGAGGACTTCTACGCCGACATGGAGCGCTGGGCCTTTCACTCCCAGGCCTTCTTCCTGACCCATCGCGTACGCTCCCACCGCGCCCTCATGGACGACGCCTACTCGGTGGTACAGGACCGCTCCATGTATGAGGACGCGGAGGTCTTCGCCCGCAACCTGTACGAGCGCGGCTCGATGAGCGCGCGCGACTGGAAGAGCTACAGCGAGCTGTACCGCACGCTGACGAGCCTCCTGCCGCCCCCTGACCTGGTCGTCTACCTGCGCGCCTCGGTGCCAACGCTCAAGAGGCGCATAGCCAAGCGCGGCCGCGACTTCGAGGCGAGCATATCCGACGAGTACCTGGCTGGGCTCAACCGGCTTTACGAGGAATGGATAGACGGCTTTGACCTCGCGCCGGTGCTCGTCGTGCCGGGCGACCGGCTGGACTTCGTCGCCGAGTCGAAGGACCTCGATTCGATCGTGCGCACTATAGAAGGTCGACTGCGCGACAAGCAGGGCAGCCTATTCCCGGTAGGCATGTAACCGGCATCCTACGCCGCGCGCTAGGCCCCCGCGCCGCGCGCTAGGCCCCCGCGCCGAGCGCTAGGCCCCGGCGCCGCGCTTCCGGCGCCGCGCTTCCGGCGCTTCTCGATCAGACGTAGCTCCGAGGCGGCCGAGATCAGGCGCTTGGCGCCGGAGATGAACGGGAAGAGCCCGAAGGCTGCCGCCCCCGCCAGGAACAGCCACTGGTCGGTCGACGCGTAGCCGTAGCCGAACGCGGCTCCGAGGCCGAAGCTCATGAGCATTTTCCGCAGGCCGGCGGCTATCCTCGCCCTAGCCTTGTCGGCCGCGGCCCCGGGATCCACGGCTTGGCGACCGGCCGCGCCGGCGACCTTCCCTGAACCGATCTCGAACGAGACGTCCAGCGTACCGTCGTCCGTCCTGGCCGTCACGCCAGGAATCCCTTTCAGGTTGGCTTCGACCCTACGGGCTATGCTCTCGCCGAGGCCGTCCAACTCGCCGTCCTTGTCGAGCCGGTCGAGCTCCTCGAGCTTCTCCAGAGCCTTGAGTCCCTTGAGGCCTTCCAAGGCTTTGAGCGAGCCCAGGTCCTTTAGGCTCTTGAGGTTCTTGAGCTGTTTGAGGCTCGCGATACCGGCGGCGATCGCCGCCGCGTCGTCGGAGAGGTTCCCACCGCTTTCGGCGGGCCCGTTCGAAGCCGTTTCTGGTTCGCATGGCCGATCTCCGCCTGCGGCCGACGCGCCATCGGCCGCAACGCCTTCGACGAAGCCGCGCCCGGCGTCGAGCTCGTAGAGCGCTATAGGCCTATCGATATTCTTCATCGATACGGCGCCAACGGGCCTCGAGTTCAAGTCGAGCTTGCTCGATACCTGGCGGAACACGTCCTCCGTCAGGTAGACGGCGCCGGCCGGGGCGGCCTGCATCACGCGGGCGGCCACGTTGACGCCATTTCCATAGACGCGGCCGGAATCGCGCCATATCTCTCCAAGGTGCAGGCCGACGCGAGGCTCGGCGATCACATCATCCCGACCTTCCGCCGACAGCGGCGCCAGCGCCAGAACCAGGTGCAGGGCGCACTGTACCGCCGCCACCGCGCTCGAGAACACGACGAGTAGCTCGGAATTCGTCGCGTCGACTGTCTCGCCCGAATGCTCGGCGACGATGGGATCGGCTAGGCGCCGATACTCGCCCAACAACGACAGGGCCGTGCGCTCGCTCGCGGCCAGGATATCGGAGAAACCGGCAAGTTCGACGAACATCACGGCGGCCAGCGAGCTATGGTTCGGCATCACATAAATGTAAAGAGCCGGGCGTGTTGTTGGCAAGTGACATCGCTCGCCACTTGACAGATGAGTCGGGGCAATCATATATTGCAACCGGTTGCAATATGAAGAAACCACGACTTAGGTCGATAGACGACCTCGCCAAGCTTGCTGGCGTCTCCAAGTCCACTGTCTCGAGAGCGCTCAACGACAGCCCTCTCGTCGGCGTCGCCACGAAGGATAAGATCCTCGCGCTCGCCAAGGACTACGATTTTAGACCGAGCGTCACCGCCCGCGCCCTTTCGACGCGCTCCAGCCGTACGGTAGCCTTCGTGATAGACGCCTATGACCCCGAATGCGGCCTCCACTCGCCGTTCAGCCTGGAGATCATGGGAGGAGCCGCCACGGGCCTCCACGAGCTGGGTTACGGCATGTTGATCGTTCAGGCTGACGGGGCGCGAGGCGACTGGGCCGAGGAGTACCTGGTCTCAGGCCGAGTAGACGGCTTCATCCTAATGACCTACGAGAATAAGCGGCGACACGTGCAGGCTCTCGTCGACCTCGAGGCCCCATTCACCGTCTGGGGTTCCTGCGACATGGATCCGTGCTGCTCCGTCTCGACCGACAACCGCCTCGGGGGACGCCTGGCAGGCGAGCACCTCGTCGCCACCGGTCGCCGTCGCATCGGCTTCATCGGCGGGTCGATGGACGATAGCGAGGTGGTGCAGCGGCTCCTCGGCTTCTCCGAGGCCGTCGCCATAGACAGGTCCCTCCACACGCCCGGGCTCGAGGCGTTCGGCGATTTTTCAGAGCCGTCCGGCTTCGTAGCGATGAACGAGCTCCTTGACCGAGACGGTTCGGTAGACGCCGTGTTCGCCGCCGGAGACATGATGGCCATCGGCGCGATACGCGCCCTGGCGACCAGGGGCAGGCGCGTGCCCGACGACGTCGCCGTCGTCGGCTACGACGACCTGTTCGTCTCGGCGTTCACGACGCCGTCGCTGACGACGATCAGCCAGCATATAGCAGATACTGGGCGTACCCTCGCAAGCCGCCTCGTGGCGAACATCGAGCGTGGCGTCGTCGAGAGCGCCGTCGTTCCAGTGGAGCTGATCAAACGCGATTCGGCCTGATCTGATGCCTGCATCTTTTTTTTCTCGGTTTTGCAACCGGTTGCACAATGAGAAGGAGGTATATATGAAATCGCTAGGAAACGAACCATACCTGGGGATAGTATCGCCGCTACCTTCACCGCTCGAGCAGTACGAGGATCAGGAGCTTCGGGCAGAATTCCGTCTGGCGCTCAGGCGGGCCAGGCTACGTTCGACGCTGGGGGCCATCATCGACGGCTTCTGCGGCCTCTATGAGCGCCTGGGCCTCGGCCGGCCTAGGGTGCGCCCGGCCCCCGACGCGCCGGCCACCACCCCGCCGGCGACGATCGGTATAGACCAGGTAGCCGGCACGATCGCCCCCGACGGCCGCCTGGTGGCCGGGCCGCCGAGGCTATCGCGACGCGACTACGCGGCCTGGGCCGTCGCCTACGCCGCCGTACGGGAGCACGGCCCCTCCCCGATACACGGCCGCTACGTGGACGGTGGCTTCTACCTGGACACTGGCAGGAGCCTCGCCGTCAGGGTAGAAGCCGCCAGGGCCCTCGGCTATGAAGCGCTTCAGACCGCCGACCCGTCCTCGCGCCGAGATCCGGCGATCATGGCCTCGTAGGTCTTCTCATCGAGGGGGTAGAACTGCACGAGCACGGCGGCGCCGATCAGGAACACCATCGGGATAGGGCCGACGAGCAACCGGATGGCGAATAGGGCCTCTGGCGCCTGCTCCACGTCCGGTACGTAGCGGGCCAGGGCCAGCACGAACCCGAGCAGGGCCGTCGCCGCCGAGGTACCGAGCTTCGACATCAGGGTCCAGATGCCATAGTAGGCGCCCTCGTTGCGCTTGCCGCTCCTCGCGGCCTCCACCTCGATGGCGTCCGGCAGCATCGCGTAGGGCGGCACGTAGCCGAAGCCTATGCCCACGCCGCCGAAAGCCATCACCACGAGCAGGGCCGGCATCGGCATACGGTGGCCGAAGAAGAAGATGACCGCGCAGACGGCCGTCAGCGTGCCGAAGCACAGCTGGTAGACGATCTTCTTACCGACCTTCTTGGCGATGGCTACCGATATCGGGATAAAGGCCATCGCCACGCCGATCAGTAGCACCATGGCCATCGTCGTCATCGCCTCGTCCCCGACGATGTACTTGAAGTAATAGGCCAGGATGCCCTGCAGGAAGTTGAGGCCCGTCAGGTTGAGCGCGTAGGTGAACAGGAGAATCAGGTACGGCCGGTTCTTGAATACCGACGAGTAGGTCTTGATGAAGCCGTGCGGTATCTCTCCCTCGCGATGCCGCTCGCGCACCGAGAAGCCAGTGATCAGCGAAGTCACGGCCATCACCGCGCCGAAGATCAGGCCGACGAGCAGGAAGCCTGCCGCCTTCGTCTTGGCCATGCCGATGATCGGCTGGACGATACTCGCGCCGAGCATCGTGCCGACGGCGGCGAAGGCGAAGCGGTAGCCGTTCAGACTGGTCCGCTCGTTATAGTCCTTGGTCAGCTCCGGCGTCAGCGACGCGTAGGGCACGTTGACGACCGTGTAGGCGGTATTGAGGAGGCAGAGCGCCGCGGTCGCCCAGACGGTCAGCGCGACCGGGTTCGTGAAGGCCGGTACCTTGAAGAAATAGACCATCGTCGCCATCAGCGGCAAGGCGCCGAAGATGATGTACGGCCGGCGCCGGCCCAACTTGGAATCCGTCCGGTCGGAGATATAACCCATCATCGGGTCGGTCACCGCGTCCCAGATCTTGCCGATCATCACGGCCAGTCCGGCCATCGCGGCCGGGATCCCGACGCCGTCGGTCAAGTAGAACATGGACCAGAACCCCATCGCGGTAAAGAACAGGTTACCGCCCAGGTCGGCAATGCCGAAGCCTACTTTCGTGCGGACGGGCAAGCGCCCGGCCGTTTCAACCGCGCTCTTCATTTATGAACTCCTTTATGCATGCCGTATACGATCGTTTAAGCTCGTCCATGATGGCCGCCTGGGCGCTCTTCCGGTCGCGCCTATAATCTTCGAGCCGCGCGCTCAGGTCTATCGGCGCGGACGCGGTCACGACGGCCCGCTTCGGCCGCACCTCGCGCCGCCCGGATATCGCGCCGCCGGCTAGCCGATTCGCGAAGTCCCAGAGGTTCTGGGCGTACTCGACGATAGGCCCTGTCGTCAGGCCGCCGTCGGCGGCGGGAGGCCCCGAGCGCAGGTACCAGGCGAAGTCGGCCAGCTCCATATGCCGCATCGCGTACCAAGCCTCTCCGGCTCTCCGGTCCAGTACAGCTCTCCGCATGTCCGAAACGTTCCGAGGATCCTCTTCCGGCGGCAGGAACACGCGATCCCAGCCTATCTGCCTGATACGGTACAGCCGCTCGATCGAGTCGCCAGGCCCCCGCTCTATACCGAGAAGCCGTTCCCCGGCATCCAGGGCCGCCTCGACCACGGCGCCGACCCTGGCCGCCACTCCGCGCTCGGCGCCTTCCGCGACGCCAGCGGCGTCGGCCGACGCGAGGCCGTACTGACGCTCGCCCTCGGCCAGGATCATCTCGAGGCAACGTCGTAGCCGGTCGACTACTGGCTCGTCGTCGCTTCCGGCCCCGACGCCGACGAAGGATTCCAGCCGGGCCAGGAGCCGTAGTAGCGAGCGCCGGGCGCGCGGCCCGTAACGGTATCGTACCGATATCGGCATCAGCTCCACGCGGGCCGCGCGCCCGGCCTTGGCGAGCCGGTCGGCCGCCTGGAGACCGATACGTACGGCGCCCGGCTCGAGCCTCGGCACGTCGTCGGCCGTATAGCTCACTTGGCCCTCCGGCGATAGCGCGAGAGGGAAGGGACCATCCTCGATGGCGGCGCGGATCCTGGCCATTCCGACCGAGTCGAGCTTGCTATGGTGTACCGGCATGGCCCCGACCCGAGGTAGCAGCCAACGGACGAGAGGGCCGCCCCACCTGGGCACCTCGTAGCCATGCACGAACACCGCGTGGGGCCGGACGGGTAGCCTGATGCCGGCTCGTCGGGCCTCGAGCTCGACGCCGCGCAGGAAGGCCCAGGACAGGAGCTGCGGCTCGTCACCGTAGGGATGGCGGAACGCCAGTATCAGCCGACGCTCGCCCGACAGCGCCTCGGCGAAGGCCCTGGCCAGCTCGTCGCCCCCGCGTAGCTCTATCCGCTCGAAGCCCAGCGCGAGCCTCAGGTAGGTTCCGAGAACGGACCTGGCCAGCCCGAGCGCCGATCGCGATACGGACGGCTCGCGCAGGCCCACGTCGGGGGAGGCGATGGTGACGGGCTTGGCGTACGGAGTGGGCATGGCCATGGGCCAGCATACCCCGCAAGTCGTCTATCGGCAAGCTCGGATCGAGGGCGCCAGCCCCATACTTGATCGCGTAATGAAATAGCCGTACTTTCAAGTCAAGCGCTCCAGCGCCATACCGGAGGTTATCATGGCTACCATCACGCTCGGCGGCAACCCAGTCCATAGCTCGGGAGAACTCCCTACAATAGGCGCGAGGCTCCCGGACTTCAGGCTCACCAGATCAGACCTTTCGGACGTATCGCTAGCCGACTTCAAGGGCAAGGTTCTAGTGATCAACATCGTCCCGAGCCTCGATACGGGAGTCTGCGCGGCCAGCGCCAGGGCCTTCAACATGAGGATCAAGGAGTCGGCCGGCGCCCTGGTCCTGACCGTCAGCCGCGACTTGCCGTTCGCGCAGCGGCGATTCTGCGAGGCCGAGGGCATCGATGCCGTCATAACGCTGTCGGAGCTACGCGACCGGTCTTTCGGGAAGGACTACGGCGTCGAGCTAATAGACGGACCGATGGCCGGGCTCCTATCCAGGGCCGTCGTCGTCGCGGACGCGACGGGCCGCGTGGTCTACGTCGAGCAGGTTCCGGAGATCAAACGTGAACCCGATTATGGCAAGGCACTCGACGCGGTCCGGGCCGCGTTGGCGGGTTACTGACCTCTACCTATTCTCATTGCTCCGTAGTCGTGATATATTATACCCTATAGGGGTATTATAGACGAAGGAGAGCCTATGAAGAAGATACTGACCATCGAGGGCATGAGCTGTGGGCATTGCGCCATGCGGGTCAAGAAGGCCCTCGAGGAGGTCGCCGGCGTTTCGTCCGCGACGGTGGACATAAGCGAGGGCAAGGCCGTGGTCGAGGGCGAGGCGCCTGACCCGAACATGCTGCGCGACGCGGTAGAGAAAGCCGGCTACGTCGTCACCGGCGTGCTCCCCTAGGCTCGCGGCACCGGAATACGTCGAAGCCCCGGACTCCGCTGGAGCCCGGGGCTTCGACGTAATGAGTCGTATTACTTAAGGTCGGATAGCCTGATCGGTTTCGGCTCGGTCACGTCGCCCTCGACGCTCATCAGCTCCTCGAGGAGCTCGCGGCCACGCTTCGACAGCTTCTGAGGCACTTCGACCATGAGCTTGATGTACATGTCGCCGCGCTTGGCGCTGCCTCCGGCGCCAGGCACGCCTTCCTCGCGCAGCCGGAGCATCTTACCGTGCTGCGATCCGGCCGGCACGCTCACCTTGACCCGCTTGCCGTCTATCGTCGGCACGGTGATCTCGCCGCCGAGCGTGGCCTTCATCACGGAGACGGGCACGGCGCAGTAGAGATCGTAGCCGTCGCGCTCGAAGAACTCATGCGGCTTGACGTGGATGAATACGTACAGGTCGCCGGGCCGGCCACCGTTCTGGCCCGCGTCGCCCTGCCCCGAGACCGATAGGCGCTTGCCGTCGTCGATGCCCGGCGGGATGGTCACCTTGAGCTTCTGCTTCTTCTTGGTCAGCCCGGAACCACCGCAGACCTTGCAGGGCTTGTCGACGACGTAGCCCTCGCCACCGCAGTTCGGGCAGGGGCTGGCTATCGAGAAGAAGCCGGAGCTACGGCGCACCTGGCCCGAGCCCTGGCAGGTCGGGCAGACCTTGCGCCCACCGCCGGCCTCCGAGCCGGAGCCGGAGCAGGCGTGGCAACCCTCGTCGTGGCTGTACGATATCTCGACCGCCGCGCCGAAGACGGCCTGCTCGAAGCTCAGCTCCAGGTCGTAACGCAGGTTCGAGCCGCGTGGCGGCTCACCGCGCCTGCGGCCGCCACCGGACGAGCGTGCGCCGCCGAACAGGTTGTCGAAGATGCTCGAGAAGTCGCCGAAGCCGCCGAAGATATCCTCGAAGTCGCGGTAGATGTTCGTGAAGTCCTGGCCACCGCCCTGGCCGCCCATGCTGTCGACTCCGGCGAAGCCGAACTGGTCGTAGGCCGCTCGCTTCTGGTCGTCGGACATGACCTCGTAGGCTTCCGTGGCTTCCTTGAAGCGTTCCTCGGCCGCCTTGTCGCCCGGGTTCTTGTCCGGGTGGTTCTGGATGGCCAGCCGCCTGTACGCCTTCTTGATGTCGTCCTTGCTGGCGTTCTTCTGGACGCCCAGGACCTCGTAATAGTCTCGCTTAGCCACGGTTTGTCCTTATCGACGAAATCAACCACGGAGGCGCGGAGACACGGAGGTAAGACAATGGAAGAAAGCTTAGAAAGCATCTAAACAGATGCTTATTCGCTCTCTTCACATTTCTCTTACCTTTCTCTTCTCCGTGCCTTCGTGCCTCCGTGGCCACATTGTATACTCGATCGGTTATTTCTTGTCGTCGTCGTCGACGACGCGGTAGTCGGCGTCGTCGACGACGCTCGCGGATTGGCCGCCCGAGGCCTGGCCGGCGTCCCCGGCGGAGGCTTCGGGGCCGGCCTCGGCTCCCTGGGCGCCGGCGGCCGACTGCTTGTAGATCTGCTCCGCCAGTTTGTACGAGGCCTGCTTGAGGGCCTCGATCTTCTCCTTCATCAGCTCGGCCTCGTTGGCCTCCACCGCCTTCTTGAGCTCGGCGATGGCCGCCTCGATGGCGGAGCGCTCTTCGGCGCTGACCTTGTCGCCGTAGTCCTTGAGAGACTTCTCGGTGGAGTAGATCAGCGTGTCGGCCTCGTTGCGGGCCTCGGCTCGCTCGCGCTCGCGCTTGTCCTCTTCGGCGTGGGCCTCGGCCTCCCTGACCATCTTATCGATGTCGGCGTCGTTGAGCCCGGAGGAGGCCTCGATGCGTATCTTCTGCTCCTTGCCGGTGCCCTGGTCCTTCGCGGACACGTGGACGATGCCGTTGGCGTCGATATCGAAGGTCACCTCGATCTGCGGCACGCCGCGCGGGGCCGGCGGGATGCCGTCCAGGTCGAAGCGGCCGAGCGTGCGATTCTGGGTAGCCATCTCGCGCTCGCCCTGCAGCACGTGAATCGACACGGTGCTCTGGCTGTCGGCCGCCGTGCTGAAGATCTGGCTCTTGCGGCAGGGGATGGTCGTATTGCGGGTGATCAGCCTGGTGAACACACCGCCGAGCGTCTCGATGCCGAGCGACAGCGGGGTCACGTCGAGGAGGAGCACGTCCTTGACGTCGCCGCCGAGGATGCCGCCCTGGATAGCCGCGCCGACGGCCACGGCCTCGTCCGGGTTGACGCCCTTCGAGGGCTCCTTGCCGAACAGGTCCTTGACGATCTGCTGCACCTTCGGGATGCGGGTCGAACCGCCGACGAGGATCACCTCGTCGACCTGGTTCGCGGTCAGCCCGGCGTCCTTGAGCGCCTTGCGGCAGGGCTCCTTGGACTTTTCGAGCAGGTCCTCGATCAGGCGCTCGAAGGCGGCGCGGGTCAGGCTCTTCTGCAGGTGCTTGGGGCCGGAGGCGTCGGCGGTGATGAACGGCAGGTTGATGTCGGCCTGCTGGACGTTCGACAGCTCGATCTTGGCCTTCTCGGCGGCCTCCTTGAGACGCTGCAGGGCCATCTTGTCCTTGGACAGGTCGATGCCGGAATCCTTCTTGAATTCGTCCACCAGCCACTGCATGACGCGGCGGTCGAAGTCGTCGCCGCCGAGGTGGGTGTCGCCATTGGTGCTCTTGACCTCGAAGACGCCCTCGCCGAGTTCGAGTATCGATATATCGAAGGTGCCGCCGCCGAGGTCGTACACGGCGATGGTCTTCTCCTTCTTCTGGTCCTTGTTGAAGCCGTACGCGAGACTGGCCGCGGTCGGCTCATTGATGATGCGCTTGACCTCGAGGCCGGCGATGCGGCCCGCGTCCTTGGTGGCCTGGCGCTGGGCGTCGTTGAAGTAGGCCGGAACCGTGATCACGGCCTCGGTCACGCTCTCACCCAGGTAGTCCTCGGCGGTCTTCTTCATCTTCTGCAGGATGAAGGCGCTGACCTCCTGCGGGCTGTACAGCTTGCCTGCCGCGTCGACGCGGACGTCGTTCTGGTGAGCGACGATCTTGTACGGAACCAGGCTGGTCTCGTTCTGCACCTCCTCGAAGCGGCGCCCCATGAAGCGCTTGATCGAGTAGACGGTGTTCTCCGGATTGGTGATCATCTGGTTCTTGGCCGGCTGGCCGACGACGCGCTCGCCCTTGCCGGTGAAGCCGACTATGGACGGGGTGGTTCGCTGACCCTCGGAGTTGGCGATGACGAGGGGCTCGCCGCCCTCCATCACCGACACGCAGCTATTGGTCGTTCCAAGATCGATTCCGATTATCCTTCCCATGGGATGCTCCTTATGCGTTCGCCTCTGGCGCTGATTTCTCGTTCGAATCCCCGCTCGGACGGGGCATGCGCACCTTGACCTTAGCGCTCCGCAGTACGCGGTCGCGCAACTTGTAGCCCTTTATAAACTCCTCGACCACCGTCGGCTCGGGGCAGTCGCCCGGCTCGCTCATCACGGCCTCGTGCACATTCGGGTCGAAGGCCGTGCCGACGGACTCGAAGCGGGCCAGCCCGTACTTGCCGGCCAGCGTCGATAGCAGGTTCTTCTCTATCATGCCGACGCCGTCGTGCAACGACGCGAAGTCCTTGGACAGCTCGGAACTCTTGATGGCCCGCTCGAAATCGTCGAGCACGGCCACGAGGTCGACGAGGATCTGGGAGTTGGCGTACTGGACCGCGTCCTCCTTTTCCCTGAACATGCGCTTGCGGAAATTCTCATAATCCGCCAGCTTGCGCAGGTACTGGTCCTTGAGAGACGAAACCTCGGCCTCCAGTTCGACGGCCTTGGCCTCGGCGGCCGCAGCCTTGGCCTCGGCGGCCTTGACCCTGGCCTCTACGGCATCGGCGCCGCTATCGGGCGTCGCCTGGGAAGGGCTTCCGGCCGTCCGCTCCCGCGATTGATCGGTAACCTGGCCCTCGTTCTGCGTTTCTGGTATATCCTGGTGCTTGTGTTTAGACATGGCCTCGCTCTACGAATATGATACCCCAGGGTCTTCGTACGCGCTTGACGCTGGGAGCCGTGCGGCTAGTATCATGTAAAGTAATAAGGGTGATTTTAAAGCGTCAAGCCACTTACGGCATTCTTAGACGAATAATCGTGAAAATAGGCACGGTTCTTGTAGGTTCGGGCCACCGGGCTTACGGTCGTTCGGCTTGACTTTAGCCGACGATGCTATACCATTTATCTTGAGGGTAGTCGCCCCGCGTCACGCATCGCCGTCACGAAAGGATCGTACTTGCAGTTCCAGAGACCATCGATCATCCAGGAGCAGAGGCAGAAGCTCAGTCCCCAGATGATCCAGTCCATCAGGCTCATGGCCCTACCCCTCCAGGAGCTGAAGGAAGAGATACAACAGGAGATCGAGGCGAATCCAGCCCTCGAAGTGCTCGAGGATCGGTCCACGATGTCGCTCGAGTCCATTCCCGAGGAGCGCGAATCGGAGTCGGAGGCCGTCCAGCGCTTCGAGAACAGCTCCGACCCGGGCTATAGCCGTTCCGGCGACGACGACTCGGACGCCAAACGCATGTTCCTCGAGGGGGCGATCACCTACCCCGAGACGCTTCAGGAACACCTCCTGTGGCAGCTCAGGCTCCAGCCTATCACCCCCTCCCAGCGTGAGATAGGCGAACGCCTCGTCCAGAACCTGAACGCCGACGGCTTCCATAAAGAGGACCCCTACCTGCTCTGCAAGGGTTTCTCCAAGGCGACCGTGGACAAGGTGATGGCCGTCATCCGCAGGCTGGAGCCCTCCGGCGCCTGCACCAGGGATTTTAGGGAATCGCTCCTCGTCCAGGCTGAGCAAGCCCCCGGCGCGCCGCACGGGGCGCTCGAGATCATCGGCGACCACATGGACCTGCTCGAGCGGGGCAGGCATCAGGACATCCAGAAACGCCTCAAGCTCGACGACGACGAGCTCGAGGCGGCCCTGGGCTTCATCAAGGGGCTGAACCCCTTCCCCGGCAGGCTCTACTCGGCCGAGGAGACCAAGTATGTCACCCCGGACGTTCAGGTCAAGCTGAAGGACGGCGAGTTCGTCATCGTCATCAACGACGAGGAGATACCCGTCATCGGCATCAACCCGTTCTTCGACCGTCTATCCGGCGAGAAGCACGACAAGGAGACGGACGCCTTCGTCAAGGACAATATCCGCAAGGCGCGCTGGTTCATCCAGAGCATCCAGCAGCGGAACCGTACCCTGCTTAAGGTCGTACGCTCCATCGTCGAGTTCCAGCGCCCGTTCTTCGCGAGGGGACCCAAGCACCTCGCCCCGTTGACGCTCAAGGACATCGCCGTCGAGGTCGGGGTCCATGAGACGACCATCTCCCGCATCGCCGGGAAGAAATACGTCCAGACCGACTGGGGCATCTTCGAGCTGCGCTACTTCTTCACGAACAGCATATCCGGCTCCGGCTCCGGCGGCTCGCGCTTCTCCAAGGGCGGCGTGAAGCAGGTGATCAAGGAGATCATCGAGAACGAGACGAACGCGATGTCCGACCAGGACATCACCGACATACTGGCCCGGAAGGGCATCAAGCTGGCGAGGAGGACAGTGGCCAAGTACCGAAACGAGTTGAACATGGACTCATCGTTCGGCCGCAAGCGCGGCTAGGCGCAATCAGCCGGTCTCACCGGCACAAGGAGGCTTGCATGACTATTGACGTCCGTTCCGTGCACTTCGACCTCGGCGAACCGAGCAGGGCTTACCTGGACAAGAAGCTGGAGCGCATCGCGTACGCGAAGGATCTGATCGTCGACCTCTTGTTCTCGTTCACCAAGGAGAAGCAGTTCAAGTGCGAGTGCACCGTCAACTTCCGCTGGGGCTCGAGCGCCCACGTGCAGGAGACGGACTTCGACCTGGCCGCGGGGATGGACAAGCTGATTGATACCCTCGAACAGAAAATCAACAAGGAAAAGTCGAAGGTCCAGGATAAGAAATAAGCTCCACGAGCCGCTCGATCGAAGGCCCCGCCGCTCGCGCCGCGGGGCCTTCGCCGTCTCGGGCGACGGCTCCGGGGCAGGCTATCGCGTCGAGCCGCCTCAGTTAATATCGTTGCGCAAGCCCGGGAAACGGAGTATGCTCCGGGCGATGGATGAGAAACGCTTTACGGTACTCGACTTGCTCGACCTCGACCTCAAGGAGCACGACGCGCTCGAGTTGCGCTGCATCGGGGGCCGCAAGGGCCTGGGCAGGGTCATCAGCGCCCCGGACATCAACCGGCCGGGGCTAGCCCTGTCCGGCTTCTTCGAAAGCTTCGCCTACCAGCGCGTCCAGCTGATAGGCCACGGCGAGGCGGCGTACCTGCACCTGCTCGCCGCCGAGGGTCGCGAGGAAGGCGTCTCGAGGATCTTCTCGTTCCCGATACCGTGCTTCATCTTCGCCAACGGCGAACCGCCGGCCCCGATGTTCGCCCAGGCGGCCGAGGCCGCCAACTGCCCCATCCTGCTATCGGACCTGCCCTCGACGGAGCTGTCGTCCAGGCTCATGCGCGTGCTGACCAACGTATTCGCGCCGAGGACGAGCGTGCACGGCGTGCTCGTCGAGGTGTACGGCATCGGCATCCTGCTGACCGGCGAGTCGGGCGTCGGCAAGAGCGAGACCGCGCTCGAGCTGATAGAGCGCGGCCATCGCCTCGTCGCCGACGACGTCGTCGAGATACGCTGCATATCCGGCAACATCCTGATGGGTTCGGGGGCCAACAAGGTCATCGGCCACCATATGGAGATCCGCGGCCTCGGCATCATCAACGTAACCCACCTCTTCGGCGTCGGCGCCATCAGGGACAAGAAGCAGATCCAGCTCGTCTGCTCGCTGGAGGAATGGGACGCATCCAAGGTCTACGACCGCATCGGGACCGAGGAAAAGACGATGGACATCCTGGGCGTGCACGTGCCGCAGCTCGATATCCCGGTCAAGCCGGGCAGGAACATCCCCATCATCGTCGAGACGGCCGCCATGAACGAGCGGCTCAAGAAGATGGGCTACCATTCGGCCAAGGAGTTCAACCAGAATATACTCCGCTGGCTTGAGAGCGAGAATGCCCGAGCCGTATACTTTGGGCGGGACGATTCAATCTAGTCTATGTAAGATCGGAGAGGCCTCCATGATCGAGAGAATGACCGTCATCAAGAACAGGGCGGGGATCCACGCCCGACCCGCGGCGTTGATCGTACAGACGGCCAGTAAATTCAAGTCGAAGATATCGCTTCAGAAGGGCGACGACAGGATAAACGCCAAGAGCATCATGGGCATCATCACGCTCGGGGCAGGCTTCGATACCGAGATCCTCATCATCGCCGACGGCGAGGACGAGGCGGAGGCCGCCGAGGCCATCGACAGGCTGTTCAAGAACCGCTTCGAAGAGGTGTGATGACGGGCAAGGGCTTCACGTCGCGCCGGGCGATCGACCTGGTCGTCATCGGCCTGATCTACGCCATAGCGCTGTCCGGCTCGCTCGCGTACCTACGGACCGCCACGCTCGGCGACGCGAGCTTCCCTGCCGTCCAGTCCGGCGCGGCGGCCGCCCTGTTGACTCTGACCCCGACGGTGATAGGCCTCGTGCTTGTCGCGGCGGCCGCCCGCTTCGCCCGGGAATACAGGAGAAAGGCCTGGGGCTACAGGCTCAAGGGCAGGGTGCTGGCCTCGTTCATGGCCGTCGCCGCGATGGCCGCCGTGCCTCCGTCGCTATTCATCGGCATCCTGGCCGTCGAGGCCTTGGACGCGCCGGCCTCGGCGACCGTCCGCTCGGCGCTCGGCGACGGGCTCGACGTGGCTCTGACCTACCTCGCGGACAAGGAAGCCGCCCTCAAGTACGCCGCCGAGAACGACGTGGCGCCGATAGTCGACGCTCGAGGCCCGGACGCCGAGCGCGTGCTGTCGCGGCTGTCGGCCCGTGAGCCGTCCATCTGCGCCGTCGAGCTGTTCTCGGGCGGGGCTTCCGCCTCCTTCGCCGGCGACCCGACCGCGCGCGGCTCGCCCGGCTTCAGGCCGATGGACAAAAGCGCGCTCCTACCCAGGCTCTCGGCGGGCGGGGCAAGCTACGCGCGCTATTTCGCGGCGGACGCCGGAAGCTCACCTGACAGGAAATCGCGGGTCTCGGCCATAGTCTCGCTTAGGTTCGACGACGAGGCCGAGCTTGCCGCGTCGGCCCTATCGTCGACCCTGGCCACGCTCGAGGTCTCCGGCCGCATACGCGGCTCCTCGAGCCTGTACATAGCCTTCTTCTCGTTCAGCCTGGTCGCACCGCTCCTGGCCATAGCCACGCTGTTCGCGCTCAGCGTATCCGACCGGCTGCTCAGGCCGGTCGCGGCGCTCTCCGACGCCATAACCAGGATAGGCTCGGGGGCCAGGCGGGCCCCGTACCTGGCCAAGCCCGGCGACGAAGCCGGCGACCTGGTCGAGAGCCTCAACGCGCTGCTCGAGCGCATCGAACGAAGCCGCGGCGACGAGCTACGCAATGAGAAGATAGGGGCCTGGCGGGATATCGCGAGGAAACTGGCACACGAGCTACGCAACCCGTTGACGCCGATCCGTCTGTCGGCCGAGCGGGTACTCAAGCGCTGGAAGGCGGACCCGTCGTCGGTCGGCGCGGTGCTCGAGAAGTCCATGGTCGCCATCATTCAAGAAACGGCCAATATGGAAGCGTTGCTGACCGAATTCCGCGATTTTGCGAGGTTGCCCGAGCCGCAGAAGGCCTGGATGGAGCTCAAGCCCATGGTCGACGAGGCGGTGCACCTGTACTCGGCCTCGTGGCCCGAGCTGACCATAGACTGCGGCGCCATCGATCCGACCATTACGCTGAAGGCGGATCGGGGTTACTTGAAGCAAGCGCTCGGCAACCTGCTGTCCAATGCCGCCGCGGCGACCGATGGCTCGGGCCACGTGTGGATACGGGCCGATCTTGTCAAAACGGCGGAATCCCGATACTGTAGACTCCAGGTCAGGGACGACGGGTACGGCATCCCGGCCGACGTCCGAGACAAGGTTTTTTCACCGTACTTTACCACGAAGCCTGGCGGGACCGGCTTGGGCCTCGCCATCGTCGAGCACATCGTTTCCGCCCATGGCGGCAAGATACGTTTCGACTCCGCGGAAGGCGCGGGTACGGTTTTCTACATCGACCTGCCGGCGGAGAGTCAATAATCGAGCAGTAAGGAAGAGTATCCATGGGCGCCATCCTCGTAATCGACGACGAGCCCGGCATTCGGGCCACCGTAAAGGACATCCTCGAGGACGAGGGATACGAAGCCCTGACTGCCGAGGACGGCCCGTCCGGGCTCGAGGCGCTCAAGCGAGACAGCGTCGACGTCGTCGTCCTGGACGTATGGCTACCGAGGATGGGCGGCATCGACGTACTCAAGGCGATCAAGGCCGACCATCCGGCGGTGGAGACCATCGTCGTGTCGGGCCATGCGTCCATCGATATGGCCGTCAGCGCCGTCAAGCTCGGCGCCTTCGACTTCATCGAGAAGCCCTTATCGATCGAGCGGCTGATCACCGCGGTCAGGAACGCCAGAGCCCTGTCGGATCTGCGCGTGGAGAACGCCAGGCTGAAGCGCTCGGCGGTCGAGTCGGACGACATCATAGGCGCCTCGGACCCGATGGCCTACGTACGCGACCTGATCTACCAGAGCGCCCGCTCGGACGCCCGAGTGCTGATCACCGGCGAGAACGGCACCGGCAAGGAACTCGTGGCCAGGCGCATCCACGAGTTGTCGGAGCGGGCCTCGGGGCCCTTCGTAGCGGTGAACTGCGCCGCCATGCCCGACACCCTGATCGAGAGCGAGCTGTTCGGCCACGAGAAGGGTTCCTTCACCGACGCGGTAGCCAGGCGCAAGGGCAAATTCGAGACGGCTCATACCGGCACGCTATTCCTCGACGAGATAGCCGACATGTCTCTCTCGGCCCAGGCCAAAATGCTCCGGGCCGTCCAGGAGATGCGCTTCGAGCGCCTCGGAGGCGAGAGCACCATCGAGGTGGACGTACGGGTGATCGCCGCCACGAACAAGGATCTCAGGCAGGAGATAGCGGCCGGCCGCTTCAGGGAGGACCTGTTCTTCAGACTCAACGTCATCCCGCTACGTATCCCCGCCCTGAGGGAGCGGGCCGACGATATACCCGAGCTTACGGCCTTCTTCCTCGCTCGCTTTTCGGGTGGAAGGGTCAGGCGCATGTCCGACGAGGCCATGGCGACGCTCAAGGCCCACGACTGGCCGGGGAACGTGCGCGAGCTCAAGAATTTTATCGAGCGTATAGCGGTGATGAGCGACGAGGACGTCATCTCGGGCGAGACCGTGCGGCATTTCATGCTCAAGAGCGACGGCTCCAGCCCGGAAGCCGCCCCGGACCGGCTCGACGAGCTATTGAATATTCGGTATTCCGAGGCAAAAGAAGCCTTCGAACGAGGTTATTTACACCACAACTTGAGAAAACATGGCTATAATATCGTGAAGACAGCCGAAGCGATCGGGATTTACCCGAAGAACCTCTACGCCAAGATCAAGAAATTCGGTATCGAGGCCGGCGAATGAATGACTTGACGGATCGCCAAAAGGAAGTGCTCGATTATATCGAGTCCTTCATCTGGGAAAACCCCTACCCCCCGACCATACGCGAGATAGCCGCCCATTTTTCTATGTCAGTCCGCGGCGCGTACGACCACCTGAAGGCCCTCGAGCGCAAGGGCCGCATCAGAGCCGGCGGCGGTCGGTCCAGGAAGATCGAGATCATCGGTAAGTCGACCAGGCAGGAGCACAACGCCGCCGTCGAGGTACCGTTGCTCGGCTCCGTGGCCGCGGGCAAGCCGATCTTCGCCGAGGAGAATTTCGACTCGAGCATCCACGTACCGGTCTCGATGGTCGGCTCGTCGCGTTGCTTCGCCCTTAAGGTCAAGGGCGACAGCATGATCAAGGCCGGCATCCTCGACGGCGACCTGGCCGTGATCGAGCAGCGACAGGTGGCCAGCGACGGCGAGATTGTCGTAGCGGCCATCGAGGACTCGGTTACGCTCAAACGCTTCTACAAGGAAAAGACGAGGGTCAGGCTGGAGCCGGAGAACGACAGCTACGCGCCCATCTTCACCCAGGACGTCCGCATACTCGGCAAGCTCCGCGGCATAGTCAGGAACTACTGAACGCCGGTGGAACCCGTATTCGCCCTCGGCGGCCCCGAACTGGGCCGCCGCAACGACTTCATCAAGCAACTGCGGTCGCGTTGCGCCTCGGAATGGAACGGAGAGCCGGAGGACCATAGGCTCTACGCCCACGAGACCCCGGTGTCGGCATTGCTCGATCTCCTACTGAACGGCTCGCTGTTCTCGGCGGGGAAATTCGTGCAGTACCTCGGCGCCGACCAGGTCAAGGCCAAGGCCGACGTCCAGGCCATCGTCGAGTACGCGAAACGGCCGGCCGACTCGACCGTGCTCGTGCTCGTCGCCGACGGCTTCGGCGTGGACAAGGCCATCGAGGCCGCCATCCCCAAGGACGCCAAGAAGGTGTTCTGGGAGCTGTCGGCTCAGGAGACCGGCCGCTGGGTCAGGGACTATTTCTCCGGGCAGGGGCTATCGGTCGACGACGACGCGGTCGAAGCCATCCTCGAGCTAGTCGAGAACAACACCGAGGCCCTCAAGGTCGAGTGTTCGCGCCTGGCGCTGTTCTTCCCGCGCGGCTCGAGCGTCGGAGAGGACGATGTCGAGCGCTACATCGCCCATAATCGGGCTGAGGACGCGTTCAGCCTGTTCGACAGGATGGCCACGGGCGACTTCGAGCAGGCGCTCGAGACCCTCGCGGCGATCCAGGCCGCACGGGACGGCTCGGGGGTCGGCCTGCTAGCGGGGCTCCTTTGGTCGTTCAGACGCCTCTCGTCGCTCCACGCCGCGATGGCCGACGGTCAGGGCTTCGAGCAGGCGGCGCGCTCGCTACGCATCACCCGCCGATCCGCGCTGGCCAGCTACGACGCGGCGCGCCAGCGCTGGCCGCGCGGCCGCTGCGACCGGCTGATAGCCTTCGGGGTGGACGTGGACGCCAGGCTGCGGGCGATGGGCCAGGCCAACGAGCGGACGCTCCTCGAGCTGTTCGTGTACGCCTGCGTGGTGCGTAGGTCCCCGGTACCGCTCGGACGGCTCTAACCTCCGGCCGGAATCCACTCAGAGAACTCGAAGCGCATCCTGAAACGCCTTTTGACGAACAGGATGGACATCTCCCCCTCCAGCTCCATCGACGCGACGACCAAGGCGCCCCGATGGTAGGCGTAGCGCGTCGACGAGCGCATGAACGATACCAGGGGCGGCGGCTCGAGCCAGGACTGGGTCGACGACAAGGCCACCCCGGAGCCGGCGAACGAGACGACGCCGACGACGCGGCCGGCCTCGGTATCGATCGAGAACGACACCTCGACCGAAGCGCCCAGCGTAGCGGCCTCGCCGATGCTCAGGGCTCCGACGTAGGCCGGGTTGAACGGCGCCGCGTCGAAACCCGGGGGCGGCCCGCCCCGATCGGCACGGCCGTCTCTGCGAGAGGTACTCTCCGCCGCCTTGGCGTAGCGCTTCCTCCAGTCGTCGCTCGCGTCCTTGCCGTCCTTCTCGGCGGAGACGACGACCACCACTTCCCTCCCGTCGACCCGCTGGAGCCTCGTCTCGCCGCGCTCGTACGAGACCACGGCCCCCGAGGCGTCGAGCGCCTCTATCGAGATGCGCGTCCTACTAGCCTCGTAGCCCGAAGCGAGGCGGCTCGCCTCCATCGCGGCGGCCCACCAGTCGGCCGGGGCGCTCGCCGGGGAAGCCGAAGCGGGACGCGCGATTGACAGAGAGAAAATGCAGATTAGTGCCGATATTAATAAACGTAACAACGCCGCTCCTTCCACGACAGGGGTCATCCATGCTAGAGTATAGTGAAATCTTGCCTGCCGTGTCGGATACAAGCGTGAACTCGGTCGTGGCGAACTGGACGGTATTCAACGCGTATGCGTAGCGACAAGACGGTAGACGAGAAAAGCGGTCAGTGGGGCGAGGCGTCGCAGGGCGACAGGCTTGCCCTCTCGCGCACCCTGCTATCCATCATGAAGGACGGCGTATTCTTCGCCGACAGAAGCCTCAGGATACGGTACGCGAACCACGCGTTCGTCATGTCCACGAGCCTCGACTCCTTCGTCGACGAGCCGCCGACTCTGAACCAGCTTTACCCCGAGCCGATGAACGACCGGCCGCTGGCCAATGCCAAGGCCGCCCTCGAGTCGGTAGGCTACTGGAGCGGCGAGCTGACTCGCAGCCGCGATTCCAGCCGACCGAGCGTCGAGGAGATACGACTGAGCCTGGCCCCCGAGGCGTCCGCCGCCTGTTCTCCCGTGGACGGCCCCTGCTACGTCGGCGTCGTGAGGGACGTCACCGACGAGAGAGAGGCGCTCGAGCGCCTGGCCTGGACGCGCAACCACGACGAGCTGACCGGCCTGCCGAACCGTACGCTATTCGCGGCCGCGATCGACTCGGTCATCAAGCGCAGCGATGCGGAGACCTCCAGCCTCGTCGTCGTGGTCGCCGACCTCGACGACTTCAAGCGCTACAACACCGATTTCGGCCACGACTGCGGCGACCTGCTGCTCCGCGCCGCCGGCAAGCGCGTCGCCGCGACGGTCAGGGCAGGCGACATCTGCGCGCGGACCGCCGGGGACGAATTCGGCGTCCTGATGCCGGTGCGCGACCCCGACGAATCGCACGAGGCGGCGGCCAGGGGCCAGGCGGCCTTCGGCGAGCCCATCCTGCTCGACGGCAAGTCGTTCGGGTTGCGGGCCAGCCTCGGCGTCGCCGTATGGCCCCGGGACGGCGCCAACGCCACCGAGCTGCTCGCCGCGGCCGATGTAGCCCTCCAGGCCTGCAAGGACGCCGGCCGAAACGGCATCACCCAGTTCGAAGAGGGTCTGTACCGCGACCGCCGCGGCCGTACCGCGCTCGAGACGGACCTACGCGCGGCCATCGAAGCGGGGCTCCTATTCGTGCATTACCAGCCGGTAGTCAGGGTATCCACAGGCGAGATCGAGAGCGTGGAGGCCCTCGTCCGCTGGGACGACCCGATACGCGGCGACGTGGCCCCCGAGAGCTTCATACCGCTGGCCGAGGAAACCGGCCTGATCATCAGGCTCGGCGAGCTGGTCATGCGCACGGCGTGCAGGCAGGGCGGCGCCTGGACCAGGAGCGACAGCGCCTCGCTCAAGGTCGCCGTCAACGTGTCGCCGGTCCAGCTCGAGCGCCCCGAATTCCCCAGCATGATAGCCGAGGTGCTCGAGACCACGGGGCTATCGCCCGATCGGTTGATAGTCGAGATCACCGAGAGCGTGCTCCTCGAGCGGCTCGACGACGCGGCCCTCGGCATCGCCAGGCTCAAGGCGCTCGGCGTGTCGCTGTCGGTCGACGACTTCGGCACCGGCTACTCGTCGCTGTCGTACCTGAAGAACCTGCCCATCGACATGGTGAAGATAGACCGCGACTTCATCAAGGACATCGAGACGTCGAACGCCGCGAGGGAGATAGTCAGCGGCATCGTCGCGTTGGCCCACCGCATGAACCTTTCGGTGGTCGCCGAAGGTGTGGAGGCGGCGGAGCAGTTCTACCTACTCAAGTCCATGGGCTGCGACTTCGCCCAGGGCTTCCTGTTCAGCCACGCGCTACCGCCGCTCGAGCTCGAGGGCAGGTACCTGTCCCGCGGAACCGGCTCGCGCTACTCGTCGTTCCTGCTACGCCGCTAAGCGCCGCGGGCTAAAAGCCGGAGACGCGGTTACGGCCGCGATGCTTCGACACGTAGAGGAACTGATCCGACCGTTCCACCAGCGAGTCTATGGTGTCGTTCTCCTGGAGGCCGGCCACGCCTACGCTGATGGTGATCTGCCAGGGCACACCGGGGAACTGGACCGCGGCTACACCGTCGCGGATCCTGTTGGCTATGAACTGCGTAGTCTCAGGATCCGACCTGACCATGTACACGATGAATTCCTCGCCGCCGAAGCGGGCTACCGTGTCGCTCGTGCGTATGGTGGCCTGGATGGTCTGAGCCACGCCCTTGAGCACCTCGTCACCGACGGCGTGCCCGAGCTTGTCGTTGACCCGCTTAAAATGGTCAATGTCTATCATAAGCACGTGTAGCTGCTCCTTGTAGCGTACGGCCCGCGAAAACAGGTGGATGGCGATCTGCTGGATATAGCGACGATTATAGAGGCCGGTCAGCGTATCCCTGAACGAAAGGTTCCATAGCTCCTCGTTCTCGAGACTCAGGGCGCGCAGTCGCTCCTCGCTCGGCAACACGCTCTTCTTCACGGTGTCGGCGGCGTACAGGGCCACGATCACGCCGAACGCGAGCATCATGAAGTCGTCGGCACCGACGCCTCGCCCAAAGGCCGCCATGGCCCGCGTCACGGCATAGGCGCATAGCCCCGCGGATACGGCCAGGAAGCCGGGCCGGTCCCAGACGAAGAAGCAGTAGACGACCATCCCCGGTATGAACAGGTACGGATCGACGCCGGCGGCTACGTCGAGGACGCAGACGGCGTAGGTGGTCAGGTAGGCGGCGGCCGCGAGGCGACGGCTCTTGGACGATAGGCGGGCGACGAGCGGCCGCTTCTTGTTGAGCGACGCGTCGACCGTCAAGATCCCGACGACAACCAGGGCCAATCCGGATACGGCGGCCCGCGCGACGGCGACGGCATCGAAGGACGGCGAGGTCAACGCGACCCGCGCGACGAGGAGAGCGCTCGACAGGCCTACGAGAGCGAGGTAGCGGGCTCGCTGACGAGACACGGGGGCGAGAGCCTTGACCGACGTCGCGCTTTCCGATTCAGGCAATGGTTTCATAAATGATCAGCCTTTTTCTATTCGTGTCATGATAACGGCGGTCTTCGACGGCGAGACGTGAGCGAGGCGGCCGTTGCACCGAGGAGCCATCGAAACCCTCCGCATACGAGTACCGTTTAACCGTAAGCGCCTTGCCCCCGCTTGTCAACCTTCGCAACGTCGCCGGGCTCAGTACCCCCCGACCGGCGACAGGTACAGCCGAGCGGCGAACGAGCCGCCGGCCAGGTCGTAGCCTGCCTCGAGTGACAGGCTCGACGACTTGAGCCCGATCAGCGAGAAGTCGCAGCCGGCCCGCAGCCCGACGGTCAGCGCCGCCGGGAGCGCCGGGACGGCGAGGCCGGCGGGGCTGCCGGCCCAGGCGGCGTCCGCGAAGGCCGCCAGCGACAGCTTCCTGGCTATGACGAGCTCGGCGAACGAGGCCGAGGCAGTCGGAGGCTCCCAGCCTAGGCTCAGCGACGCCCCGTAGACCGCTGGCCCGACGCCGTCGAGGGCGGCCGGCTCGGGCGCGAACACGGCGTCCGAAAGGTAGAAGGGCGCGGCGGCGCCGGCGCTCAGCGCGACCCGCGCCATGGCGCCGAGCCTCGCGGTCAGCGGGCGGAGCGCTGCCGACGACGCGAACGGCGATAGGGCCGCGGAGGCGTCGGCCCAGGCCAGGTGCTCGTCCCGGTCGCCAGCCAACTGATGGCCGAGGCTCGCGGACAGCTCCCGGAGCGCGCCGCCCGCGGCCGCCTTACTGGACGCGGGACGCGACGCGACGTACCTGGCGCCGCTGGTCAGGAGCCAGGCCGCTCCTTCGGACGCCAGCCCGTCGGCCTCGACCGCCGAGGACAGCTCGAGGCGAGAGCCGCCCCGGACGAGCGCGGCCCGGAGCGCGCTCCGCTGGTACAGCGCCGGTATCGAGACGCCGCCTACCCGTTCGCCGTCGTCGCCGTGCTCGGAGAGGCTTTCCCAATCGGCCAGGACGAGGGTCTCGAGCCTGAGCCACGGCAGCGGGTCGACGCTCGCCGAGACGGACGCGGCCGGGACGAAGGAGCCGTCTCCGTACGCTCGCCAGTCGCCGCCCGCGTCGAGCGACGCCTCGAGCGCGCCCCAGCGCAGGCCCAGCCCGGCGCCGACGAATACGGAGTCCAGGTACAGGTACGGGTCGCCCGGATAGGCGCTCGAGCGCACCGTCGGCGTGACCGACAGGGCCGGCCTCGCCGCCGGCGCCCGCTCGAACGGAGCCCAGGCCCGGTACGCCTCGGCGATGGCCGCGCCCCGCTCGAGGCGTACCGCCGCCAGCGTCTCGTCGACCCCGCCCGACGCGATCCCGGCCAGCCGGTCCGACAGAGCGTCGGCCGATCGGTAGCCCTCGGCGTCGAGCTCGGCCAGCCGGTCGAACGACATGAACGAGAACGACTCGACCGAACAGCGTATCCAGAGCGCGTCCGGGTACTCGAGCAGGTCGGCCACGCCCGCGCGCCGCTTGCCGATATCGATCGAGGTATTGAGCACGATGATGGGGTTGCGCAGGTTTAGCCGCGGGTTGTCGTAGAAGGTGCTCGAGACGATGACGGTATCGGAGAATTCCCGGGCTGCGCCGAGCGGCACCAGGTTCGTCACGCCGCCGTCGATCAGCAGGTAGTCATCGAGCTCGACCGGCGGAAAGAACACCGGCAGCGCGTAGGCCGCCTCGAGGACCGTGACCAGGTCGCCCTCGGCCAGGCGTATCTCGCGCTTGGTCCGCAGGTCTTCGCAGATGACGACGATGGGGATGGGTAGATCTTCGAGCCTCAGGTCGCCGAGGTAGAGCCGGATCAGATCGCTGAAGCGCCTCGGGTCGAGCACGCCGCCGGAGACCGGCAGGGTCGGCTCGAACAGGGCGCCGAGCTCGGTGCCCGATACCAGGCCGTAGATCTGGTCGGGCGAGAGGCCGGCCGCGTAGAGGAGGCCGATGATGGAGCCCATGGAGTTGGCGACGATGTAGTCCGGCACGACGCCGTCTTCCTCGAGCCGCCTGAGCACGCCGATATGGGCGAAGGCCCTGGCCGAGCCACCTGACAGCACGAGTCCGACCGGCTCGCGGCCCCCGGAACGAGCGGCTACGCGCGCGGCGACGCGAGCCTCGAAGGCCTCCCTGCCGACGAAGACGGGCGTCGACGCGAGCATCAAGTCGTCGGCCGAGACGCGGTCCGGTAGCGCGAAGAGCGCGACCAGGACGGCCCCCAGTATGGCTTTGCGCCCCGAGGCGCTTGTAGGAGTGAGCATGGCGTTACCTTTCACGGTCTCCGGCGGGTAGCCACGCGTGGCTACCGGGGTACCAGTGGACGATGAGGACATTCCAGGTGGCCGACAGGGCGCCGGAGCCGAGGTCGTACACGAGCCCAAGCGAGAAGATGCGGTCGCGGTGGCCGTAGTACGGCGTGCCGACGACCAGCGGCGACAGCCTGAGCATCGCGTACGACGGGCCCAGACCGGGAATACCATCCTCGACGACGGTCTGCAGGAAACCCAGGTCGAGAACCATGTTGAAGTAGGTGGTCCGCCTGGGCCCGAACACGGAGAAGCCGAGGATGGCGCCGGCCAGCGCGTCGCCGAAAGGCGCCGGCGTGGCCCGCGCGACGCCGAAGGCCTCGAGTTCCAGACGCTGGCCGAGCCCGGCCGAAAGGCCGGCGCAGGCGTACGCGCCGGGCCCCGGACCGCCGCCGGCGAACGACCACGAGCCGACAGCGACGCCCCATTCCTGCGCGGACGCGCTTGCCAGCGCCGCCGTCAGGAGAACAGCCACGAACGCGATGATAGATGGCCGCCTCATCGCCGCGCCTCCGCAAAGATCAGGTATGAGAACTCGAACAGCTTGAGGCTCCAGCCGGCCGGCTCGAACCCCGGGCCGAAGCGCAGCTCCGGCGACAGGAAGCTATAGCGCGCGTCACCGGTCCTGAGCCTGATAGGATGAGCGCCGACGACCCACTCCCCGCTCAGAGGATCGACGAAGGAGAAGCTCCTGGCGGCCGACAGCGCCGGCGCGTAGGCGCTGGCCTGGGCCATGATCGCGCGGAGCGGATGCTTCCTCAGGCCGAACAGCTCCAGGTCCAGGCCAGCGGCGCCCTCGATCCGCCCCGCGTCGAACGGGAACAGGGGGACGATCAGCCGGAGAGAGGCTGACGGCCTCAGGACGGCGAAGTCGAACGGATCGACGAAGAGGCCCAGGTCTAGATACTCTCCGGCCGCGTGGGACGAGTCCTCGGAAAAGCCCCTGGTCGAGAATAGGACGCCGCCGAGCCAGGGCGAGCGCGGTTCGGCCGAGGTTGGCAGGGCCGCCGCCGCGAGCAAGGCGGCGCAGGCGAACGTACGTACCAGCTTCATAGTCTAACCCCAGAACTGCATAAGCAGGTTTTGCAGGAGATACGGCAGGCCCCGGTAGCGTCTGGCCTCCTCGCGGCCGACCGGCCGGCAGGAGGCGAGCAGGGCGTCGAGCTCGGCGCGTATCATGGCCAGCGACTCCTGGTCGGAGACGATGAAGGACAGCTCCCGCGAGGTCGTCTGCGAACGCAGGTTGTAGTTCGCCGAACCGACCGAAGCCAGCTCCCCGTCCGCCATGATCAGCTTAAAATGGAGCAGGGAGCCGACGTCAGACTCGTAGAGGTAGACCGAGGCGCCCGCGTCCAGAAGGTCGAGCATGCCGTAGTACGACCCGTACAGCGCCCGCGCCGTCACGTGCTCGCGCGACAGCACCACGTTGACGCGCACGCCGCGGTCGACCGCGAAGCGCACCCTGTCGAGCAGGGACGGCGTCAGGTAGGCGTAGCACTGCACGAGCCACAGCTCCTCGGACGCGAAAGCCATGAAGCCGTCGAACATGTCGGTGACGAGCCCCGGGCTACGCAGGCCCTGGTCGATGACCGACAACCGATACGGCGTGTCGGCGTCGCCGACGGCGAAGTCGTCGGGATCGAGCGGGTCGAGGGAATACGCGTTCCAGGTACGCACGAAGCTGTCGCGCAGGAAGGCGGCCGCTCCCGGCGACTCGTACTCGATCATTGCGTCGACGCAGCCCCCGTTCCCTACATCGCGCAGCGAGTCATAGTCGACGTTCTGGCCGCCGGTGACCACGGTCCGTCCATCGACGACCCAGAACTTGCGGTGATCGCGGTCGAGCAGGCCGAGCAATGTGAAGATGCGCCGGCCGCGTATGGGGTTGTACTCGATCAGCGGTATACCGAAGTTCCTGGCCAACGGCGTCGAGGCCGGGATGGGCTCGGCGTCCATCGGATAGGTGCGGTAATACGACGCCGAGTCGACGATCATATACACGCGGACGCCGGCGGCCATACGCTCGGCCAGCGCGTCGAAGATAGCCCGCTGCCTGTCTATGTCGGTTATGAGGAACGACGATATGAGTATGTAGTCCTCGGCGCCGGCTATCAGCTCCATCGCGCGCTCGAACCAAGCGCCGCCGTCCATGTACAGAGCCGGCTCGGAGGCCCCGAAGCTAGGCACGCCGCGCGACTCCAAGAAGGCGGCGGCGTCCGGATAGGTCTCCCGGTAGCGCTCGAGCCTACCGTAGCTGGCGCAGCCGGAGGCCGATAGCAGGGCGAGCGCGACGATGGCCGCGGCGGCCGTCCGGGCGGCCGCGGCGGCCGTCCGGGCGGCCCCGGCGCCTGAAAGCGTTCGATTCATGCGCGCCAGGGTACCATGCGGCGGAACGCCCACTCAAGCCGTCGTCACATGAGGTTCTTCGGGTTGAGCCCCTCGAGCTCCGGCACGACGAAGAGGCCGTCCTTACGTACGAGCCTGCCGTCGAGCCAGATCTCTCCGCCACCGAACTCGGGTGTCTGGATCAGGACCAGGTCCCAGTGGACGGCCGAGCGGTTACCGTTGAAGCAGTCGTCGTAGCTGTTGCCCGGCGTGAAGTGGATGGACCCGGAGATCTTCTCGTCGAACAGGGTCTCCTTCATCGCTCGGGTGATGTACGGGTTGACGCCGAACGCGAATTCGCCCACGTAGCGGGCGCCCTCGTCGGTGTCGAGCACGCGGTTTAAGCGCTCGTTATCGTTGCTCGTCGCCTTGATAATCTTGCCGTCCTTGAACTCGAAGCGGATGTTCTCGTAGGTGAAGCCCTCGTGCTCGCTCGGCGTGTTGTACTGGATGACGCCGTTGACCGAGCCCTTGACCGGAGCGGTGTAGACCTCCCCGTCGGGAATGTTCATCGTGCCGTCGCACTTGATCGGGGGCAGGCCCTTGACCGAGAAGGAGAGGTCGGTGCCCGGGCCGACGATGCGTACCTCGTCGGTCTTAGCCAGGTAGGACACCAGGGCGTCCATCGCCTTGGACATGCGGGCGTAGTCCATCGTGCACACGTCGAAGAAGAAGTCCTCGAAGGCTTCCTCGCTCATCGCGGCCATCTGGGCCATCGCGGCGGTCGGGAAGCGTAGCACCACCCAGCGGGTGCCCGGCAGGCGCGACTCGATGTGCACCTTCTTCCAGATGTTCTTGTTGTACAGGTCGAGCTCGTCGCCGGATAGGTCCGACCACGAGGAGAGGTTGCGCCAGGCATTGAACCCGATGAAGCAGTCCATCGCGTCCATCCGCTCCCGTTCGAAGCGGGCCTGGAGCTCCACCTGCTCTGGCGGCGCGTCACGGAGCAGGGCGCGGTCGAGCGTCTTGTCGCGTAGCGACACGAAGGCGCGGCCGCCGGCCTCGTGAATCGCCTTGACCAGGGCGCGGTCGAAGGCCGGCTCGATGCCGGTATCCTGCACGAGCACGTTCTCTCCCGGCTTTACCTTGACCGAGTAATTGACGAGTATCTTGGCCAGCTTCTCGAGCCTTGCGTCTATCATGGGGTTCTCCTCGCGGGCGAGTATAGCACGGGAGAGAGCATAGCCAGAAAGTACCGCCCCCGTTCCGGCGACTAGAAACGGGGCCGGGCGTCGCTTGACCTCCGAGGCGTTAGTCCGTATAACGAGGACACGCCAAGGTTCGGCGAGCGGCCCAAGCTGCCCGCCGCCAAGAGGGAATCCCGTTCAAATCGGGAGCGGACCCGCCGCTGTACCCGGATACGACGATCGCTCATCGCCACTGGCCCTTCCGGGGCCGGGAAGGCGCGACCGCCGGACGACCCGGAAGCCAGAAGACCTGCCAAGGCGATCCTTTCGCGCGGTACGAGGTGAGCCGCTAGCGATACGCCGGCGGGTAGCCTCCTTGAGGTCTCCGCATCGGGAGCCGTCCGCCCTCGTTCTCCGGGGCCCGTCCCTCCCAGCGTAACGCCGACGCCCGACCTCCCCCGCCGCTCCGTACGAGGCATCGCGGATGAGGCATGGAACGAGGCAGGACTGGCGCCCCTCGCCACAATCGACCGACGTCCTGCGACGCCGGCGATCGGTTCGCCGGGCGGGCGCCGCGATCGCCTCGGTCGCGATCCACGTAGCAGCCCTGGCGTTAGCGGCCAGCCTGATCGGGCGGCCTCGGCCGACCAGCGCCATGCTGGCCACGCTGGCCACGCTGGCCGCGGCACGGCCGGCGCTCGCCGTATCGCTATCGCCGCCGCGTGCAACCTCTCAGCCGCGCCCGCTCGAGTCCGAACTATCCGAACCATCCGAACCGATCCGTTCGGCGGCGAGCGATCCCCAGGACGATCGGCCCAAGGACGCGGTCGACACAACGGTCGACACGACGGTCGACACGACGGTCGACACGACGGCCGGGGAGGTGGCCGCGGGGCTCGCAGGACCGACAGTCGACGCGCCCGAGCCCGGGGCGGCCGAAAGCGCCGAGGACGATCCCGGTGCCGTCGACGTCGAGGCCGCCGGGGAGGCCGCCAGAGAGGCCGCCGTGATGGCTCGCATCCAGGCCGCCAAGGCCTACCCGGACGCCGCCAGGCGGAGGGGCATCGAGGGCGAGGTGGTCGTGGCGTTCGCCATAGCCGCCGACGGGTCGCTACTACGGGTGGACGCCGAGCCCGGGCCCTCTCACGTCCTGCTCGAGAAGGCGGCCCGAGACGCGATAGCCCGCGCCGCGCCGTTCCCACCCGGCGACGTCGGGCCAACCGAGTACCGGGTCACCATCGTCTATAAACTGGAGCGCTGAGCGCGATGGGTGTTGCGCGGCATAGCGCTACTCCTTCCTCAGCCACCTGGCCCAATGCGGCGGCACTACGGTCGCGAGCCTGCCTCCCCGGCTCTCCTCGTGGTATCCGCCGTCGAGGAGGTCGACGACGGGCCCGTCGGGGAGGCCGGCTGACAACTCCAGGCGTACGGGCTCCTGGGATGCGTTCACCGCGACGAGCACGGCCTCGTCGCCGGCCCGCCGCTCGAACGCGAGATGCAGGTTACCCACGGCCAGGCGGCGGTAGGAGCCCCGCCGGAGCGCCGACGAGCGGCGCCTGGCCTCGGAGAATCGCGCGACGGCGGCCGCCAGGTCCGGGTGAGGCGCGGCCGAGGCCAGGGCGGCCGGGTCGAGCGCCGGGCGTAGCGGGCCGTCGTCGGCGGCGGCCTTGCGCCCCGTTACGCCGTACTCGCTGCCGTAGTAGACGGACGGGCAGCCGGGCATGGAGAACAAGAGCGCGTACAGAGGGTAGAGCCCAGCCGGATCCCGAATCAGGCTCGCCACACGGTCGACGTCGTGGTTGTCGGCGAACGAGTACATGGCCCGGCCGCGGCACAGGCCCGCCCCGGACCAGGTACCTGGAGAGGCCGGGCCGGCCACGGGTTCGGCGAACAGGCGGTCGAGGGTCCATGCGATCTCGTGGTAATTGCGGTCGTTATAGCTCGACCACAGGCCTTTGTAGGCCTCGTAGTCGGTCACCGCGTCGAGCCCGCCCTCGCGCAGGATCGGCTCGTAGGCATCGCCGTGGACGACCTCGCCGACGAGGCGGAAACCTGGCCTCGCCAGCCTGCAGCGTCTACCGAGCTCTGCCATGAAAAGGCGGTCCAGGCAGTCGGCCGCGTCGAGCCTGAGCCCGGCGACGCCGTACTCGTCGATCCAGCGTAGCGCGACGCCGATCAGGTACTCGCGGACCTCCGGCAGGCCAGTGTCCAGGCGCACCAGGTCGTAGTGGCCCTTCCACCCATCGTAGCCGAACGGCAGGCCGCCGGGCCCGGGGCCGGACGGGTCGTAGCCGGCTATCCAGCGCGCGTAGGGCGAGGCGTGGCCCCGCTCGACGACGTCGCGCACGAAGGGATGGCCGCGCCCGACGTGGTTGAACACCGCGTCGAGGTACAGGCCGATGCCGCGCGAGGCGAGGGCCCGGGACGCCTCGGCCAGGTCGCCGCCGTCGCCGAGCCGCCGGTCGACCATCAGGTAGTCGAGCGTGTCGTAGCCGTGGCTCTCCGACTCGAAGACCGGCCCCAGGTACAGCGCGTCCGCGCCTATCCGCTCCATCGCCGGGATCCATTCGGCCAGGCGACGTAGCCGCGGCTCTGGGTGCGAGCGGCCGTCGTTCCGCCTCGGAGCGCCGAATGCCCCGAGCGGATAAATATGGTAGAAAACTCGGTCGAGCATCGAATCGTCCATGGTCGCTTTCCTCTACGAGAAGATCCCGTGCATATAGTAGTGAACGGCACGCCGGAGGAAGGCCTCGTCAGGGTCCAGGTCTCCGGCTAGGTACAGGCCGACATAGGCATCGGAGGCGCCGATGAAGGACGCGGCGTATTGAGCCGCGCGACCGGCCATGTTACCGTGCTCCAGCGCGGCCGACTCGAAGGTAGCGGCTATCGTTCCGTACAGCGCCTCCAGGTACGGCCTGGCGACACGGTAACGCTCGCTCGACGGCGGACAGAAGGCCGACGACAGCCGCACCCGCGAGAAATCCGGGTCGTCGCGCGCCTCCTCGACGAAGGCCCCTATCGTCGCCAACAGGACTCCGGCGAGATCGCCGCGCCTGTTGCCCGGGTACGCGGCGGCCGTCGCCACCCGACCGTTGAAGCCGCCGAAACGCTCCGCGAAGAGGGCCGCGAGCAGGCCTTCCTTGCTACCGAAGTGGTAGTACAGCGTCGGCTTGGTTATGCCCGATGACTCGCATAGTTCCTGGACGCCGACCGCCTCGTAACCCCGGGAGGCGAACGCCCCCACGGCGACTTCCAGTATCCTGTCTCGCGTCGTTTCCATGGATACGACTATATACCGTTCGGTATATTGCCGCAAGACCACGAAACCCGTTGGCGGATTGGGCCGCCGCGTCTATACTACTAGTTCCGGGGGCGAAGGCGATCCCCGGAACGGATCGCGCGTTAACGAGGAGACGATACGTGTTCCAGAAGCAAGTGATGATGCGCAGGGTGCTCTACGCGCTCGCGCCGATAACGGCCTTGGCGATATGGCTGTACGGGCCAAGGGTCCTGGCGACCCTGGCCGTGAGCCTCGGCGTCGGTATTCTGGTAGAATACCTGTTCGAAAAGCGCAAGGGCGGCAAAGTCAGCGAGGCGGTACTGGTGACCGGGACGCTGTTCGCGCTGTCGATGCCGCCGGCGGCCCCGCTATGGATAGTCGCGATAGGTATAGCCTTCGCCGTGTTCATGGCCAAGGAGGTCTACGGCGGATTCGGCCGCAACGTGTTCAACCCGGCCATAGCCGGACGGCTTTTCGTGTATATCTCCTTCGCCGGAGCGCTCGGCGGCTCGTTCTTCGAGCCCGGCGGCTTCGGCGCGGCGGCCGGGAGCCTGTTCGGCCGCCCGGATGCCCTCTCCGCAGCCACCCCGCTCGCCGTCATGCGTTCGGGCGGTTCCGTGCCGACGCTCGACTTGCTGCTCGGCACGCGCGCGGGTTCCATCGGCGAGTCCAGCGTCGTCCTGATCGCCGTCGCCGCGGTCTACCTGGTCGCCACGAAGACGGCCCAGTGGCGGCTGATCGTCTCGACGCTACTCGGCGGCGCGATCGTCACCGGGGGCCTGGTAGTCGCGGGCGTCGCGCGGGCGTTGCCGATGGATAGCCTCCTGGCCGGTAGCTTCCTGTTCGTCGCGGTGTTCATGGCCACCGACCCGGTCTCGGCGCCGAAGAAGAAGCCAGCCCAGTGGGCCTACGGCCTCCTGATCGGCATCGCGGTCGCGGTTATACGTAACTTCAGCCTGTTCCCCGAGGGCACCAGCTTCGCGCTACTCCTCGGGAACACCTTCGCGAGCCTGTTCGAGCGAATCGCCGCCGATGCCGCGAAACGCAAGGCCGCCAAGGCGGCTCAGGCTACCGGCGGGGAGGCGAAACCATGAAAAAGGACTCGATGCTCTACGTGGTGCTGTTCACCTTCGCCGTCTGCGCGGTCTTCACGCTCGCGCTCGCGATAGCCAACGAGGGCACCAAGGACCTGGTCGCCGCCAACGCCGAGTTCGCGACCCAGTCGGCCGTGCTCGGTGCCCTCGGCGTACCGTTCGACGGCAAGGCCGACGCGGCCGCCCGCTTCGCGGAGACGGTCGGCGCGGGCGAGGCGCCACGGTCGTGGTTGGCCACGGTGGGCGGAGCCGACTATGTAGCGGTCGAGCAGTCCGGCCCCGGGCTCTGGGGCACCATCGTCGTGATACTCGCGGCGACGCCCGACGGCGAGCGGATCCGCGGCGTCCGCGTCGTATCGCAGAACGAGACGCCCGGCCTCGGCGGCCGCATCGCGGAGCCCTGGTTCCTCGGGCAGTACGAGGGAGAGCGCTCGCCCGGCGGGCGCGTCGGCATGCGCGCCGGCGCCGAGTCGTCGGGAGCGGCCGACTCGGACAAGGAGAACGGCCGGGTTGACGGCGTCTCGGGCGCCACGCGCACGAGCCAGTCGTTCGCGGCTATCGTCGACGCGGCCCTGGCCCGCGTCAAGGAAAGCGGAGGCGAGCGATGAAGGCACCGAAAGCCGTCGCCATACTCAAGGACAATCTCTGGGCCAACAATCCCATCTTCATCCAGATACTCGGCATCTGCTCGACCCTAGCGGTCACCAACAGCCTGAACAACACGCTCGTGATGACCGTCGGCGTCGCGCTGACGACCGCCTTCTCGAGCCTGACGCTGTCGGCGCTCAAGGACCTGATACCGCGCAAGGTCAGAATGATCGTGCAGGTCGTCGTCATCTCGTTCTACGTGATCCTGATCGACATCCTGCTACGCGCCTACCTGCCGGAAGCCTCGAGGCAGCTCGGCCCCTATGTCGGGCTGATCATCACGAATTGCATCATCATGGGTCGAGCCGAGGCCTTCGCCCAGGCCAACCCTCCGCTCCTGTCGTTCTGGGACGGGCTGACGAGCGGCCTCGGTTACATGGCCGTGCTGATGGCCATCGCCGCGGTCCGCGAGCTCCTGGGTTTCGGCACCCTGTTCGGCCTACGCGTCATGCCGGAGGGCTTCGTGCCCTGGACCATCATGATCATGGCCCCGAGCGCGTTCTTCCTGGTCGCGATGGTCATGTGGTGGGCCAAGTCGGTCCAGGCGAGGCGACAGACCGCCGGCAAGGAGGCTAAGAAATGACGCCGCTCATCAACCCGGTCACGCTGTTCTTCGCGTCGATCTTCACGAGCAACATACTCCTGACGAACTTCCTGGGCACGTGCTCCTTCATCTCGATCTCCAAGGACTGGAAGAGCTCCTTCGGGCTCGGCATGGCCGTCACGGTCGTGATGACCATCACGGCCGCCGTCAGCTGGCTGGTGCTCGAGTACGTGATAGCGCCGCTCGAGCTCGAGTACCTGTCGTTCATCGTGTTCATCGTCGTCATCGCCGCCGTGGTGCAGATACTCGAGATGGTCATCGACCGCGCGAGCCCCGCCCTGTACATGAGCCTGGGCATCTTCCTGCCGCTGATCACGGTCAACTGCGCGATACTCGGCGCCATACTGTTCATGCAGATCCGACACTACGGCTTCGTCCAGACCGTGGCCTTCGGGGCCGGCTCCGGCCTCGGCTGGTGGCTGGCGATACTGCTTCTGGCGGCGATACGCGAGCGCACCGAGAAAAACCCGGTACCGGCGGGCCTCAAAGGCCCGGGCATCACGATGATAACGATAGGCTTCATGGCGATGGCCTTCATCGGCTTCTCCGGCATGATAGCGGTGCAGTAAGGGAGGCGGACGTGAATCAGATCATACTGGGGCCGCTCGTCGTCGCCGGCGCCGCCGCCGCCCTGGCCCTCGTCATAGCGTTGGTGGATCGCGTCGTCAACGACTACGGCGAGGTGACCATAGACGTCAACCACGGCAAGCGCCTCTACAAGGTCAGGGGCGGCTCGCCGCTCCTCGGCACGCTCGCGTCGCAGGGAGTCTTCGTACCGTCGGCCTGCGGCGGCCGCGGCTCCTGTGGCGCGTGCAAGGTCCGCGTGCTGTCGGATGTCGGGCCGGTACTGCCTACCGAGACGCCCTACCTGTCGCCGCAGGAGCTGGCGAACGGCGTTCGCCTATCCTGTCAGGTCAAGCTCAAGAAGGATATCGCCGTCGAGCTGCCCGACGAGCTGTTCAGCGTCAAGAAGTTCAAGGCGACGGTGGAGCGGCTCGACGACGTCACCTACGACATCAAGGACGCCGTCTTCAGGCTCGACGAGCCCAGGGAGATATCGTTCACGAGCGGCCAGTACGTCCAGCTCGTCGTCCCGCCCTACGGTACCATCAAGGAGAGCGTCCAGCGCGCCTACTCGATGGCGTCGCGGCCGGGAGACTCCGGGCGCGTCGAGCTACTGATACGCCTGGTACCCGGCGGCATCGCCACGACCTACGTACATACCGCGCTCAAGGTAGGCGACCGGGTCGAGCTGGTAGGCCCATTCGGCGACTTCAGGGTCCGCGACACGTCCGCCGCGATGGTCTGCGTCGCCGGAGGCTCGGGCATGGCCCCGTTCAAGAGTATGTTCTACGACATGCGCGAGCGCGACGCCTTCCCGGATAAGGATATATGGTACTTCTTCGGCGCGCGCTCGAGCCGCGACATGTTCTACCTCGACGAGCTGCGGCGGCTCGAGGCCGAGTGGCCGCGCTTCCACTTCGTTCCGGCGCTGTCCGAGCCGAGCCCGGAAGAAGGCTGGAACGGCGAGACGGGCCTGATCACCGACGTACTCGAGCGCTACGTGAAAGACAGGATCCCGCGGGACAAGGGCCTCGAGGGCTACCTCTGCGGCAGCCCCGGCATGATCAACGCCTGCATCGCGGTGATGACCAGGAACGGTATCGCCGAGGGCGACATCTTCTACGATAAATTCGCCTAGACTAGCCGCACTGGAGGGCATATGAAGAACACGACGGCCGAGATAGCAGCGTACGAGCGCATGAAGCCTGGCGCCATCACGGCCCAGGGTTTCCTGGGCGACGACGAGCGCGCGCTCGCGGATATAATCGAGGCGGACCTGGAGGCGTGGCGCCGCGCCGGCGTGGACCCGGACGACGCCGCCACGTTCCTGGAGCGGCTCGAGTCGCTCGGCCAGAAGGGACTCGGCGAACCGACCGTCGTCGACGGCCGCTGGACCGTAACTGTGGGGGACGCGCGCGGTCGGCTACCCTGCCCCTTCCACGACGGCGCCTTCCACAAGAACTCCATAGAGGCGGTCGACGGGACGAACGGCGCGCGCGTCGTATACTCGGACCTGTCGATCCACCTCCTGAGGCGGCACAGGTTCTGCCAGGGCCTGGGTAGTCCGTTCAGGCTGGACCCCGAGGTAGTCGCCTCGATGATGCGATAGCCGCCGTGGCACCGCGCCCTTGCGCGATCGCTCCCGGCCGTTGCACAATGACGCGATGAGCAGGTCCCCGGTCCGATTCTTCAAGTCCGTCTCGCAGCGCGTCGTCTTCTCATTGGAACAGTTCTCGCGCCATGAGATGGCCAACCACGCCGCGGCGGGCGCCTACGCGTTCCTGCTGTCGGCGATCCCCGCGGTCCTCGTCATCCTGTTCGTCTCGTCCCGAGTGCTCGGCACGCTCGACTCGGGCCTGGTGCTCGGCGTGCTCGACCCGATCATCGCCGTATTCGGCGGCCGTGAAGCGATAGCGAGCTTCGTTTCAACGCCCCTGGCCGGTTTCACCGGGGCGTTCGGCGTCGTCAACCTGCTCTGGGCAGCCAGACTGTTCATCGTGTCGATGCAGCGAGGCATGCGCATCGTCTACGCCGACGGAGCCAAGGTCAACCCGGTCCGCGAGAACGCCCTGACCTTCGCCGTCGAGATCATCCTCATCCTGGCGATCGTGCTCATCATCTCGGCCAGCCAGGTGGCCAGGGCTGCTATCGGCGCCATCCAATGGAAACCGATGGCGCGACTCTTGGGCCTGGCGGTCAGCCTGGGGCTCCATGCGTTCCCGACGCTGGCCCTCTGGCTGTTCGTCTTCCTGACGTACAAGAACGTGCCGCCGGTCAAGCCGCGAGCCGTCAACGCCGCGATCGGATCGGCGGCCTGCCTGGTAACCTATACGGCGCTCGGGGCCCTGCTCAGCCTGACCCTGAACACGGCGCGCTATGGCCTCCTGTACGGTATCCTCGGGAACCTGATCATCGGGCTCATCAAGGTATACTTCTTCTTTTGGCTCTACTTCTTCTTCGCCGAGCTATGCCACACTCTCGAGAATTTCGACTCCATGCTGTTCGCCCGCTTCCACCGGCTGGCGATGTCGGACAAGCCGGCCAAAGGCCTCGACCGCACGCTGTTCTCCAACCCGGCCAGGCTGATCAGGCGCTATGCCCGGGAATACAGCGCCGGCGAGACGATCTTCGAGAAGGGCGACGACGACCGTAGCGCGCTCTACCTGTACCGGGGCTCGGTGGAGATAGGGCTGCCCCCGGCCGCCGGCGAGGCGGGCGCCGTCCTGTCGACGGTCGGCGAGGGCGAGCTCTTCGGCGAGATGGCCTGGCTACTCGAGGAGCCCAGGTCGGCGCGAGCGGTCGCCAAGACCGACTGCATGGTATTCGTGTTGCCACCCGAGATGTTCGAGCGATACCTGGCCCAGGACGCCGGCGCGTCGCGCCGGCTGGTCGAGCTGATGGCGGCCAGGCTCAAGGCGAACAACGAGCGCGTCGGAAGGTCCGGCGAGCGATGAGGATTCTGGTCGTCTCGGATACCCACGGGGATTTCCGGGGACTCGTCGCGGTGCTCGGCCTGCTCGGACGTTCGGTCCAGGCCCTGATCCACCTCGGGGACGGGTCGGGAGACGTGAAGGCCGCGATGCGCTACGGAGCCCCGACGCCGCCGGCCTTCGTCGTACGGGGCAACGTCGACGCCGACTCGTCGGTGCCGCTCGCTCGCCGCTTCGACGCCGAGGGACGGCTCCTTATCCTGGCGCACGGCCACCGCTACCCCCTTGGCGACGGCACCTCCAGCCTCGTCTACGCGGCCAAGGAGGCAGGCGCGCGGGCCTTCTTCTTCGGCCACACCCACGTCCCGTACTGCGAGGAACGATCCGGGGTACTCCTCCTCAATCCCGGCAGCCTATCCCGCCCGCGCGGGCCGTGGGGACCGAGCCTGGCCATCGTCGAGGCGCCCCCGTCGTCGAGCTGCCTCGACGTCAAGCTGTTCGAGTTGGTCGGCCCCCAGGCGGCCCCGAGGCTCCGGGCGATACGGCTATAGCCCGGAGCCGGACTTGCGCCCAGGGCATAAAAGCTGGATAGTACCGGTTATGGAAGCGAAGCTAGCCCCGTGGCGATCCGGACGAGTCGGGTTCATAGCCGGGCTCTCGATGGCCGCCGTCCTCGTGGGAGCCGGAGTATACCTAGGCGTAGCCGTATCGAGCGCCCCACTTGCCCCGGCCGTGGAGAGCTCGTTCAGCTCCTACGTCGAGGGTCTATCGGCCACCGGCAAGATAGTCGTCGTCGAGGCCCGCGAGCGGCTCGAGATCCGCAGGACGACGCCGGGGCTCCTGTTCGGCGATACGACGGTCGGCCGACTGCTCGGCATCCGCTCCGACGCCACCGTCGAGGCCTCGGCCTGGGCGGAGCTGTCGTTCATCATCGACCTGAAAGCCACGGAATCCTGGTCGGTACGCTACGACCCGGCCGATGGAGGCAGGCTCAGCGTCGCCGCGCCGCCGATCGCGATGCTGACGCCGGCCATACATACCGATACGATCACGATCCTCACCACCGACCGTTCCGTATTCCTCGACGAGCGGCTGCTCGAGGCCCGCGTCATGCGCGACCTGACGGCGCGCTTCGTCGAGGCGGCCTCGGCGATGCTCGACGAGCCGGAGCTGCGGTCCAAAGCGGCCGCCGCGATCGAGGGAATAGCCAGGTCGTTCTCGCGGACCGCCGGCTTTCCGCTGGCGTCGGTAGATGTCTCGTTCGCACCGGCCGAGGACTGAGGCGAGCCATGATCATCGTGCTCGCGGGGCCGAGCGGCTCGGGCAAGACCAGCTCCTGCGGCATCGCCGTACGATTGGCCAGAGAAGCCGGGGTCCGGGTAGCGGGCATGCTCTGCGAGGCCGTCTTCTCGGGCGGCTCGAAGGTCGGCATCGACTGGCGCGACCTGGCGGACGAGGGGGCGGCGCGGCGCTCGCTGGCCAGGCGCCTGCCGGGCTTCTCGCAGGCTCGGTCGGCGGGCGCTCCGTCCCAAGGCCGGAGCCCCGCCTTCGACGACTCGAACCCGCACACCGTGCGATTCGGCTCCTGGGAATTCGATAGAAAAGCCCTCGCCGAGGCCGACGCTGCGACGGCGGCGGCCGTCTCCGGGGGATCCGGGCCGATAGGCGCGGCGCCCAGCCTGGTCATCGTCGACGAGATAGGGCCGCTCGAGCTGGAACGTGGCTCCGGCATGGTAAAGACGCTCATGGCCCTCGACGAGGCGGCCAGCCCAGAATGGGAGCGAGCGGGCGACGCTGAGCGCCTCGGGCTCACGGTCGTCGTCGCCAGGCCCGACATCACCGACAGGCTAGCCGCTCGCTGGCCAGGCTCCGTCAGGCTCGACGTCTCGGACGTCCCGTTCGAACGGACAGCGAGGCGTATCCTAGAGGCGCTGTAGTCGCTTCCGGCTTATTTCCGCCCAGCGCCCGGACGTCAGTCCGCGGCCGCGATCGTGATGGCTGAGACGGGTCGGCCGTCCTTGCCGTAGAGCAGGCGCCGGTTGAGCGGATCGGCGATGCGTTCGCCTCGGTAGACGAAGACATAGTAGTGCTCGCCCGGCGGCAGGCTTAGCCTGAGCTCGTAGCGCCCCGGCGATCGCTCCTCCAGCTCGTGGATGAACGGATCCCAGCCGTTGAACGACCCGGCGACCGTGATGCGCTGGCCGGGCTCGCCCTCGAAATGGAAGGTCGCCGCGCCGTCCCCGGCCGGGTCCCAGACGCCGAGGACCGTCCTCGGCCGTTCGGGGAGCGTGGCCAGCGACATGGCCGCGCCCGTCTCGCCGTCGCGCTCCATCGCCGGATTGGCCGGATCGGCGGCCCAGAGCCCGTCGAGGACCAGCCGATAGCGCACGGTAACCGCGTCGCCATAGGGGATGGGCACCGCCAGCACGAAGACGCCGTAGCGATTCACCTCGAACGAATGGACCGAGCGCCAGCCCTCGTACGAGAAGGCCGCCCCGACATAGCGGTACGCGCCCTGGGCGCTCAGCACGAGATAGTCGTCCACCACCACAGGAGGCCTCGCCTCTTTGAGCCCCGACAGGTAGAGGTGCAGCGGCACGGACGTCACGTCGAAGGCGAAAGTGTCTCTAGCGGCGACTGCGCAGGCGAGGCAGGCGAGCGCCGCGGCTGTACGAATTCTCATCGATGCTCCAATAGGGTGATGCTCCTATAGTATCGGCCCGCCCAGCCGTCCGCTTGAGGTCGGTCTGAGGGCCGAAGGCGGCCACAGCGTTTTCGTCCTATACATCCTTAATTTTTTGCCGTTATTATAAGCATCAGCCATGCCAACACTACAGGATATAGAGCGATTCAAAGCCTCACTCAAGACGCTCGGCAAGGAACCGGAGACGCTGGAGCGATGGGGCGAGACCTGGCATGACCTGGAGGCGCCGCCGCAGGGCGTACCCGACGATATAGCGGACCTATTGCAGTCCGACGACGCGGCCTTGGGCGACGCGGCCTTGGGCGACGCGTTCTCCTCGTTCCTGGACGATATACCGCTCGGCGACGACCAAGTGGCGGAACCGGCGCCGACCGATGATTTCGAGTTGCCCGGCGGCTTCGGAGAGGAGTCGTCCCCCGCTGGGCCGCCCGAGCGGGAGACCGATGACTTCACGGTACCGGACTCGCTGCTCGAGGATTTCGGTTCGTTGCTCGAGACGGAAGAGGCTACCGAAGCGGCCTCGACGGACGACGCTCCTACGGAGGAACCGACTGAGCCGATAGAACCCATCGAGCCGATAGAACCCATCGAGTCCCTCGAGGCGACCGAGTCGGAGACGACGGGGCTAGACGATTTCACGGTACCGGATTCGCTCCTGGACGGTGCCGCCGATGAAACGTCGCAAGAGCGGCCCGAGATGACCGGCGAGGCCGTAAGAGCGAACGATGATTTCAGCTTCGACGATCTGGAGTCGCTCGAGAGCGAAGGCGATTCGGAGGCGGCCAAGCCCGACGACGGTTTCTCCATACCGGCCTTCGACGACATGGGCCTGGCGGAGGCCGAACCGGAAGCGCCTGGGTCCGGCGAGGCGGCAGCACCCGGCCCTGATCCCGAGGCGCGGGGTGCCGAGTCCGCGGGCTTCGATCTCGGCTCCGAATCCATGGAAGGGGACTCCTTCGACCAGTTCGACCTGGGCGGAGGGTCTCCCGAAGTCGCCGTACCGGAGATGGGCGATAGCGACTTCGGCGGCGAATTCTCCGACCTGGGGAGCGAGTCGGCGGCGGCCGACACCTTCTCCCTGGGCGGCGACTGGGGTGGCGACTTTACCATCCCCGGCTTCGAGATGGGCAACGAGGTCAAGCCGACGACCGCCAAGCCCGCGGCGAGCAAGGAAGCGCGGCCCGGCAAAGCCCCTTCGTCATCCCTGGCCGGCGCCTTCGGTTCCGGCGAGGCCAGGGTCTCCGCCGAAAGGAAGGCCCGCCCGGTAGAGCTGACCGAGAACCAAGCGGACGCGCTCCAGGATACGCTCCTATCCTATCCGCTCAACCTTCGGCTAGCCATAGAGGACATTGTCGCCAACCAGAAGGGCACCGAGCTCCAACAGTCCGACTTGGTCTGGCTCCTCGTCGAGCGCGCCAGCGCCAAGGATGCGGCGAAACTGGCCGGCAAGGTACTCAAGCGCTATATCGAGGTTCCGGCTAGCTTCGCCAAGCGTACCGGCGCAGCCTTCGAGGCCGAGAAGGGCAGCTTTCGCTACCTTCTGGTACATTCGATCCTGCCGGTGCTACAGGTACTCCTACTCGTAGCGGCCGGGGCCGGCGCGGCCTTCTACCTTGGCTACAACTTCGCGTATAAGCCTATCAAGGCCTACTCGCTCTACGCCGAAGGGCACAGGCAAATAGGATTATCTCAATTCGGAGAATCGCTCGAGCTGTTCGAGCGGGCCGAGGACGAATGGTCGATGAAGGGCTGGCATTACCGCTATGCCGAGGCCTACGCCGACGCCGGTCAGTACCCGCGGGCCGAGGCCATGTACGAGCGGCTGCTCGCCAGATGGCCCAAGGAAAAGCGGGCGGCCAAGGACTACGCGACGATGGAGATGGACCTCCTGTCCTTCGATACCGCCGAGAAAGTGCTACAGACCTACATCCTGAGCCGCGACTACTTCGACAAGGACGCGTTGCTGCTATCAGCGCGCAACCTATTGGCTTGGGCCGACTTCGAGGAGCAGGGCTACGACCCGGCCGATCCGGCCGAAGTCGCGAGGCTGTACGAGAAAGCGCGGCTACAGCTGGCCACGCTCATGGAACGGCACGGCCGCTCCGACGGTTACCTCGAGCTGATGCTGATCTATCTCATGCGTACGGAGCGCGCGAGCGGCTCGGATAAGTCCGAGGACGCGCTTCCCCTGGCCAAGTACTTCGTCGAGAACAATCGGAGCGCCTGGGCCGCCTCGACCCTGGCTGAACTGGCCGAGTACCTCCTCGACAGGGACGAGACCGAGTACGTCAACCGCATACTGCTATCGGCCGTCGACCGCGACGGTACAGTGCCCGAGACGCACGCGGCCATGGCTCGCTGGAACCGCAGGTCGGGTTTCCCGAAGGACGAGCTCAAGGCGCTCGAATTCGCCGCCCGCTTCTACGCCGAGGCTGACGCACGTTCCGGGCTGGCGCCGAAGCGCGTTAAGGGCTACATCGACTCCATGATGCGCCTCGGGGAGCTACGCAGGCAGGACGGCCGCGGCTTGGACGCCGAGGAAGCCTTCAATATAGCGATAGACCGCTACGAGCGAGCCTTGACCTCGAGGCAACTCCGCCGCGACGCGCGCTTCGGACGGGCCTACAGCCTGCTCGCCGATATATACTACGCTGAACGAATGGACTTCGACGGCGCGCTCGAGCTGTACGCCAAGGCCGAGGCGAACGGCTTTACCAGTCCGCAGACGGACTACCGGCGCGGCTACATTCATTACCTATCGCCCAAGGACGACGGAAGCGCGGCTCTGAGGTTCTTCTATCGCGCCGGACTCGACCTCGACGCTTCGCCGTACCTGCAATGGGCCACCGCCAACGCGCTCTATCAGCGCGACGACTATTTCGCCGCCCAGGGCTACCTATCGACCCTCGCTAACAGGCTGCAGTTCGAGCTCGATACCATTACCTTACCCAGCCCTCAGACCAAGCCGTCGCATAGCGAGGTCGTAGAGCTCCTGATGATGACGAGGAACAACCTCGGCGCGACCCTGTACCGGGTTGCCGAGCGCATGGGCGACACGAAGCGACGCGCCGAGGCGATGGTCGAGTTTACCGAGTCGGCCAAGCTCTACGATTCCCTGGCGCGCGACCAAGCGCGCATGGTGAGGCCGGAGTCGAAGAATCTAGGGTTCCTCAACCTGGACTTCATCCTTCACCCTCAACGAGGCATGGACCTGGTGATCTACAAGGCTATACCCGTCGAGATGGATTATCCGAGGAAGTAGCGCTTAACGGCTGTACTCAGACGCTGAACCAGTGACTTCGACGCTCGCGTTCGCTCGCTAACGCGCAAGGTATTGGTATTGTAGTAATTCGCCTTCGACTAATCATCGCGTACCGTGTGAAGGTTCGGCAAGCGCAACCCACAATAAAAAGGCGTTTTTGGTGGGCGATACTGGGATTGAACCAGTGACTTCTACCGTGTGAAGGTAGCACTCTCCCGCTGAGTTAATCGCCCACCAAAAACGCCATATGTAGGGAGGGTTGCGCTTGCCGCGCACGCTCCCGCTGAGTTAATCGCCCATAGAACGCACTATGTAGAGAAGGTACGCTTCATGCGCACGCTCCCGCCGATCATAGAAGTATCAAACAGAGCCTGCTCCATAACGCCTTGCGCGATCGAGGAGCGCTCAGATAGTAGCTTTGACGGCCGGTGCATGTCAACATCTTCGTAGCCTTGGCTCCAGAGGATAGCGACACCGTTCCATCGCTTTGAATAGCGCATTGACGACACTGAGTGTATTAATTATTAGACGATGAACGATTCAAAGGCGCAACGGAGAACAGGTACACTCGACTATTTATAGACTCAACTATGATTTATTTTTCCCCCACAGCAATACTATATTTTGGATCGCTTCTTGCATATTATAGCGTAGAACGATTTGCAAGGATGCGTATGTCCGACGTACTGAGAACCAATAACACCATTACCATAGCTCGTCCGTGGTCTTCGGAGATGAGGACGGAGCTCGTACGCAAGAGCATCCACTTGTTGATCGGCCTCGTCCCTACCCTGGCCTCGTGGAATTTCGGCGTGACAGTCGCGTCGCTATCGGCCGGCATCCTGGTCTACGCGTATAGCGAATCGATGCGTCTTCACGGCTACGAAGTTGCGGTCATCAGCAAGATCACCGCCATAGCCGCCCGCAGGCGGGACTCGGGCAAATTCGTGCTCGGCCCCGTGACCCTCGGCATCGGCGCCCTACTGGCCCTGGTGCTCTATCCCGAGCCGGCCGCCTCGATAGCGATCTATGCGTTGGCCTTCGGCGACGGCCTATCCAGCCTGGTAGGCAAGGCCTTCGGCTCGATACGTATCCCCTTTACCGGCGGCAAGTCGGTCGAAGGTAGCCTTACCTGCTTCCTCGCGGTCCTGTGTTCGGCCTACGCCGTCACCGGCGACGCTCCCCGTTCAGCACTGATCGCAGGTATCGCGACCGTTACCGAAGCGCTCCCCTCCAAGGACGCCGACAACATTCTGTTGCCGACCGTCGTTGGGCTCGCCGCCGTCTTCATCTTCGGCCTAGCCTAGGTCGAGCCAGCCCTCAGACGGCCTATCGCCACAGGTAGTAATCGTGCATGCTCTTGATATATAGCCACGTCCCGGCGACGAGTATCGGGGTAGCCGCGATCACGGCCCACGGCGTCGCCATCGCACGCAGCGTCGTGGTGGCGACGACGCACATAGTCAGCCCGGCCGCGGCCAGGAGATACGCCTTATCCTTGACCGAGCGCCAAGCGAGACAGTAATCGATCAATGCCAGCGCCAGGATCGCCAGCTCGAAGCTGCGGGCGAGCGGCTCGATCCCCCTGTCGGCCAGGAGGTCGGCGCCCGGGGCGACCGAGTTGAGGGGATGGATCGAGGCGAACAAGAGCCCCGCCATGAAGGCGAAGGTCATCGACGGCAAGGCGCGCTCCTGCTTCAGGCCGACGGAGAACAGGCTTCCGGCGAACAGCCCGATCGAACCGGAGTACCGGCCGAACAGGGCGAACCTCGTCATCAGGCTATACGCGCCAATATTCGCGTTGGCCATGCCTAGGAGCGCCGAGCCGATCCTCGCGAGCTCGAAGACCTGACAGAAGGCCCAGAGCGAGAAGAAGAATATCTCGACGGAGACGGTCCTCCCGCTCCGGAAGACGATGAGGCCGGAGACGACCGCCGCGTAGACGGCGCAGATACCGGAGGCGGCCAACGCCGAATAGAAGCCGACGGCGTCGAGCGATGGGAACGCGGTGGCCCGGACCCGTTCCAGGCCGTCCAGCCCCGGTATCCAGATCGCCACCACGGCTAGAATAGTCGCCGAGGCGGCCGCCGCGAAGAACGCGCGGTATAATCGTTCCCTGAGTCGTATCGTCATGCGACTACCCTACTACCAGAAGGCTTTTCTCTCAAGGCCGATCGATTCGAGCCGATACTTGTAGGGAGGGTGACCGCCCCGAAGGCCACCCGGGGGGAGACAATCGATGAAGAGATGGATAGCTATCGTCGCCTTGATGCTGGCGTTCGTTTCGGCCGCCTTCGCCGGGGACGTCGCGACGCTCGTCAACCTCGGCTTCTCTCCCGATTCGGCCTATTTCATGTTCGGCTTCTACGGACTGAACGTGGCGAACGGCAAGCCGTACGCCGAGGTGTACCTGGTCGATACGGCCAAGAACGAATTCGTCCCAGGCGGCATGCTCAAGGGCATGTACGGCGCCGAGCTCAAACCGGGCTGGGATCCCGCCGGCGGTTTCTACAAGCTATTCTCCGACGCGACCCCGATAGCCAGGAAGCACCGCATCGACCACTTGGCCCAGGGCCGGCTGGTCTACCTGCTGATCAACGGAGAGGACGGGCCCGACGTCCTGTCGTTCAAGGACTTCGATACCGGCATCCAGTGGGACGTGGCGCTCAAGGAGACCGTCGAGGATAAGGCCGGCGCGATCTCCTCGTCGTTCTGGCTGGAGGTCTCGGTGGAGTCGGGGTCGAAGAAGTCGTCCATCAGGGCCGGCAATCCGACGGTCAAGCGCAAGGGCGTCACCAACTACACCATCCGCGAGATAATAGTCGCCCCGGACGGCAAAACCGTCGTCATGATCATAGAGAAGCTCGAGAAAAGCGCCGATGGCGCGTCCGTACATTATATGGTCGAGACCTTCAGGTTACCGTAAGCCTCCGTCGCCGTTGAACAGGCGGCGCCATATCGTATAGAATCATCCAGACCGCGAGGCGCGGGTCCATTGCGGGCCGGCGCCTCGCGGCGTAAACGCGGCGGCCGCTCGAGGCCGCCAAGCCCCTTGCGAGGTACAGCCATGGCCGAAAAGATCACCCCCCGGAGCGTCGACTACTCTCAGTGGTATATCGACATCGTACTCAACGCGAAGCTGGCGGACTACTCGCCGGTCAAGGGGTGCATGGTCATCAGGCCGCGCGGCTACGCGATCTGGGAGCGCCTCCAGGCCGAGCTCGACCGCCGCTTCAAGGCGACGGGGCACCAGAACGCGTATTTCCCCATGTTCATACCCATGAGCTTCCTCAAAAAGGAAGCGGAGCACGTGGAAGGCTTCAAACCGGAGCTGGCGGTCGTGACGCACGCGGGCGGCGAGGAGCTCGAGGAGCCTCTCGCCGTCAGGCCCACGAGCGAGACGATTATTTGGAGCAAGTACCGCGACTGGATCCAGTCCTGGCGTGATCTGCCCCTGCTCTATAACCAGTGGGCCAACGTTGTCCGATGGGAGAAGCGTACCAGGCTCTTCCTCCGCACCACCGAGTTCCTCTGGCAGGAAGGCCATACGGCTCACGAGACGAAGGACGAGGCGCTCAAGGAGACCGAGACGATGCTCGAGGTCTACCGGGCCTTCGCCGAGGAGTACCTCTGCCTGCCGGTCGTGGCCGGTCGCAAGAGCGACGCGGAGAAATTCGCCGGCGCGGTCGCCACGTATTCCATCGAGGCGATGATGCAGGACAAGAAAGCCCTGCAGGCCGGCACCAGCCACTTCCTCGGCCAGAATTTCGCCAAGGCCTTCGAGGTACAGTACCAGACCCGCGAAGGCGGCCTCGACTACGTCTGGGCGACGAGCTGGGGCGTGTCGACGAGGCTGCTCGGCGCCATCATCATGACGCACTCCGACGACAAGGGCCTCGTGCTGCCGCCGTCGCTGGCCAGCGAGGAGATCGTCGTCGTGCCGATCTTCAAGACCGACAACAAGGCCGCCGTGCTCGAATACGCGGGCAAGGTCGTCGACGCGCTCAAGGCCGACGGCCGACGCGTGGTCTTCGATACCGACGATGGCTCGAGCCCCGGCTGGAAGTTCGCCGAGTGGGAGATGCGCGGCGTGCCTATCCGTATCGAGGCCGGCCCCAAGGACGCGGCCAACGGCACCGTCGTGATGGTGCGCCGCGACACCGGGGAGAAGACCTTCGTCAAGGTCGATGAAGTGCCGGCAAAGGCGCGCGAGACCCTCGCCGCGATGCAGAAGGACCTCCTGGAGAAGGCCAGGGCCTTCCAGGACGCCAATACGAAGGACGTCGCCGATCGCGACGAGCTCGTACGGTTCTTCGGCAAGGAGAAAGGCAAGCTCGACGCCGACGGCGAGCTGCACGAAGGCACCGTCGAGGCTCCCGGCGGATTCGCCCGCGGCCTATGGTGCGGCGGCAGAGACTGCGAGGCCCAGCTCAAGGCCGACCTGAAGGTGACGATACGCAACCTGCCATTCGGCCAGCAGGACGGTTGCGACGGCGCCTGCTGCCTCTGCGGCGAGCCGGCCAAGCACCGCGCAATCTTCGCACGGTCGTACTGAGACCGGCCCTACGGACCAAGCCGCCGCCCCGCGCCCGTCGCGGGGCGGCGTTTTCGTCTTCCGGCATCGCCGTTCTCCTGCTAGACTGGCGCCATGACCGGACGATCGACTCGCTATGCCCACGCACCATGGCCCGCCGCGCTACCCGCGGCCCTCGCTGCAATAGCCGTGCTATTCTCCGCCTGCTCGGGCGGAGCGCCGCGGCCCGAGGCTGCTCCGGCACCCGAGCCCGGCTTCCAGCTAGCTCCCGGCGGGACGCTCGTGCTGGCGGTGGACGCTTCGGGTGGCTTGTATCCGCTGCCCCCGCCCGAGACCGGTTCGGTTCCTGCCGAGCCGGTCTCGGAACCCTTCCCGATCGCGGTCTCCGCGGCGACGATACAGCCGATCGTCGGCGGCGCCGTCGTCGCCATAAACCGGAAGGGTCTCAGTCGCCTGACGATCCGGCGCTCGGCCCCCGACGTCGCCGCTAGCGTCCTGATCGAGCCGATCGACGGCGCGGCGGCCGAATTCGACGGGCGAACCGTCGCACCGTCCTGGGGCTCGGGCGGTGACGCCGTCTTCCTCCTCTACCGGCACCCGGTCTACGAGCTGGCCGAGCGGCGGTCACCCGCTTCGGTGACTATAGCCGCCACGCTTGATCGAGCGAGGATCGTTCGACCGGGCCTCGGCGACGACGCCTTCGCCGCGTATCCCCGCGCTCCTGGCGAGTGGCTGGCCCAATACCGCACGGAGACCACGGAACGGGTCACGACGGCCTACGCCAGGCTGAGCCTCGAATCGGGCGAACCGGAGACGATACGGACAAGCCCCGTGACCCGGGAGGACTTCGAGCGCCTTGTCGCCCCCGAACCCATGGAACGAGCGCCCGAGGCGTTGCGAGCGGCCGTCGCCGCCATTGGCGGGCCCGTCCTGCTCGAGGCTCGCCTGCCCGACGGCTCGCGAAGGGCCTTCGTCCGCGGCGACCCAGGCCAAGCCGCGCCGGCCTGGGGCCATCTATACGGCGACCGCGCCTGCGTCGCCACCGACGACTGGCGCGTCGTGCTAGCCGACGGAGCCTCGGGCGTCATCGTCGACCCCTCCCCCGTACCGCCCTATCCGGGCGCGACCGTTAGGGACGCGGTCCTGCTCGAAGACGCCCTGATCCTACTCTGGGAGGCCGGCTCCTTCCCGTACCTATGGGCGAGCGGTCTGGTGATCCTCGACGCCCCTAGGAAATGAGCCGTCGGCGCGCTATAGTAGCAATACGATGAAGAGAATCGTCTTGGCGGCGGCCATTGCAGCGGCCGCGATCGCCTCCGCGAGCGCATGGGACCTGGAGGCGGCGTCGGGCCGCTTCGGCGTCATCATCGTCAACAACCAGTACGACCCGCTGCCGCTCGTCCCGGTCACGAACACCTTGGGCGGTGCGCTGGCCATATCGTTCTCCAAGGGCTTCTTTCTGAGCCTCCAGCCGGCGCTCGATCTCTACTGGACCAATTACAAGTGGTACGAGGGCCGCGCCGTACCAACCGAGTCGGAGACCGGCGAGGGCAATAACGCCTTCGTGCTCGGCTTCATCGTCGATCTGCCGCTGACCGCCAGCTTCCGCTTCGGCGAACGCCTAGGCGGCGCCTTCGGCCTCGGGCCAGCCTTTGTGCTGCGCGCCTCCTTCAAGAACGACACGACGGCGGGCGTCGAGGAAGCAATGGCCGGCAACCTCGCGGCTATAGCCTCGTACTTCTGGTCCGACGGCCGCTGGTTCTACCCCTCCGCCTCGTTGCGTTTCGACGTCTACCTACAGCAGAATTTTACCTTCGCCTTCGGCGTCCGCGGGCTCATGCCCGTCTACAACGCCTGGACCGGCAACGAGCGCATCTTCGACGAGGGCATGCTGCACGTGACCATGGCGATGTACGTGGGGCTGGAATGACGACGGACGACGAGGACAATACCGACGACGCGCTCAGGCTGTCTGCCGAAGCCGCCCGCATCGTGCTCGAGTCCGGCGGCGAGACCTACCGGGCCGAGGAAGTCATGTCCGCCGTGGCCTCGGCCCTCGGAGCGCTCGAGCCGGAGGCCTTCGCCACGCCGACCGGCTTCATGGCGTCCTGCGACGACCGGTACGGGCGCGGCAGGGCGGTCGTCAGGCGCATACGCAAGCACCAGCTGAACCTGGACAAGATCACCCGCGTCAACGCGCTCGCGCGGGACGCCGTATCGGGCAGACTCGATCGGGACGGGATAGAGCGGGAGCTATGCGCCATAGACGCGCTCGGCGCCTACCCGCGGCCGATACCCGCCGTCGGCGCCGCCTTCGTTACCGGCTTCTTCTGCCTGCTATTCGGCGGCGCCTGGAACGACGCGCTGGTCTCGGCCGGGATCGGCCTCGTCATAGGCAGGATAACGTCGGCGCTCGGCGGCATGAAGCTGTCGGTTTTCTTCTCCAATATTGTCGGCGGAGCCTTCGCGGCCGCCGTCGCCATCGGCGCCGAGGCCCTCCGCGTCGCGGGCAATACCGACGCGATGATCATCGGCTCCATCATGCTACTCGTGCCCGGCGTGCTCATAGTCAATGCCATACGGGACTTGATAGCCGGCGACCTGGTGGCTGGCATAGCCCGGGCGGCCGACGCGTTCATCTCGGCGGCCGGCATCTCGATCGGCGTCGGCTTGGCGCTGCAGCTGGCCATGCTGATCTCAGGACCGACGCCGTGAGCGCCCAGGCCGTCCAGCTGGCCTGGGCCTTCCTGGCCACCCTCGGCTTCGGGGTACTGTTCAGGGCCCCGCTCCGCGACCTGCCATTCACCGCCCTCGGGGGTGCCGTATCGTGGGGCGCCTACCTGGCCTTCAAGGCGGCCACCGGCTCCGACACCCTATCGTACTTCGCCGCGAGCGTCGCGGTCGGCCTCTATGCGGAGGCCATGGCGTCCTGCCTTAAACGGCCGGCCACCCTGTTCATCCTGTCGGCCATCATACCGCTCGTGCCCGGCGCGGGCATGTACCGCACCATGCTCGAGGCGGTCAACGGCCGCGCCGCCGCTAGCGCGAGCGTCGGCTTCGAGACGCTGACGCTGGCCGGAGCCATCGCCGGTGGCCTGGCGGTAGCGTCGGCGGCGTCGAGGATTCTCTGGCTCAAGAAGCCGAGGCTACCTCGCCGCCCAGGCTCGCGTCAGCCCTGAGGTAGCAGCGCCAGCGCCGCGAAGAAGTGGAGCGTCGCGCCGGCACCGACGAACAGGTGCCATACCGGGTGGGTCCAGCACCGTCTTTTGAGCAGGTAGAAGGCGGCGCCGATCGTATAGGCCAGGCCTCCGGCGACGAGGTACCGTAGGGCCGCGACGTCGACGGCGGCAGCAAGCGGCTTCCACGCGAAGACGATGATCCATCCCATCAGCACGTAGGCGACAGTGGAGACGAACTTCATCTTGCCCGTCAGGAAGGGCTTGAGGGCGATGCCGAGCGCGGCAGCGCCCCAGATAACGCCGAACACGACCCACCCTATCGTCGGCCTGAGCGCGGTCAGGGCGAACGGCGTATAGGTACCGGCTATCAGGAGATAGACCGACGAGTGGTCGATGACCCGGAGGACCTTCTTGGCCTTCGGGGCTGCGACCGCGTGGTAGATCGTCGACATGGTGAATAGCACGACGGCGCTAGCACCGAATATTGCGAACGAAACGACGTACCATGCGTCCCCACGCGTCGCGGCCGATACGATCAGCACGACAAGGCCGGCGATAGACAGAAGGGCCCAGACGCCGTGCGTTATGGCGTTGGCAATTTCCTCGCCGAGAGGATAGCGGGCGGGGGAGACTTCCGGAGCGGAGTAAACGCGATCTGACATCGAACGACCTTTCGAGGGCGGCGTCGAGCGCCGCTTCCTTGCCATGTTCGACCGCGGCCACCCGGCGAGGTTGCGCCGGGCCGGACGCAAAAAAAGCGGAACGTCGGCCCTGACGTTCCGCTATCTCGGATTCACGATGTTTACATTACCCCCATTGTTTACCGCGACTTGTTTACATCACTTGTTTACATACCATTTTTTACCTGACTTGGGGCTCAACCAACCACATGGTATAAAGCAATTACCGTGCCAAGATCACAAGGGAGTGAACGCAATGTATATATTTATATATTAATGATTTATGCGGCTCGACAACCATCGCCGAAACGACAATGTTGTCGACTACTTGCCACTACAAGTCTGCCAAGAAGCTATATCAATAGCTATCTTCTTTCCAGAAAATGATATAAGCAGCATGTACCAAAAGCGCCTCGTGTCGAATTTTGCACACCCTTCTTGCATGGCCATCCCCATCATCGGCGGCGATAGGTACTGGCTGAGACGTAGCGGGCAACCCGGAATCCGCCTTAAGCGTCTTCCTCGATACGAAGCTTGATGCGCCGGTTCAAGGCCGTCCTGGACAGGCCCAAGAGACCGGCGGCTACGCCCTGATTGCCGCCCGAGCGCGCCAGGGCTTCCGCTATCAGCGCGTCGGACGCCTCTCGCAGGGTCGGGAGGGTAGCCAGCGTAGAGAATACGTTCTTGGCCACGGGAGACGCCGCGACCGGGCGCGCGCCTGGCTTGAACACCCGGCGACGGAACGAATCGAGCGACAGCATCCTGCCGTCGGCGCGTCCTACAGCGTCGTGCACCATCGACTCGAGCTCGCGCACGTTACCGGGGAAATCGTAGGCGCCGAGCAAGTCGTAGAGTTCGATCGGCACGCCCGGCGCAGGCTTCCCGAATTTCTCGGCGGCCCTGGCGACGAAGACTTCGACCAGTAGCGGCAGGTCGTCGCGGCGCTCGCGGAGCGGCGGCAACCGTATCAGGTGCGTCTCCAGCCTGAAGTATAGATCCGGCCTAAACTCGCCCGCGGCGCAGGCCCGCTCGAGATCGCGGTTCGTCGCCGCGACGATCAGAGCATCGGACGAGCGTGTCATGTCAGCGCCGAGAGGGTAGTATCGGCGCTGCTCGATCAACCTGAGTAGCTTGACCTGGCTCTGCTGTGGAAGGTCGCCTATCTCGTCGAGGAACAGCGTGCCGCCCTTGGCCTGCTCGATCAGGCCGAGCCGGTCGGTATCGGCTCCGGTAAAGGCCCCCCGCTTATGCCCAAACAGCGTATCGCTGAACATCGCGTCGTCGAGGCCGGCGATATTGACCGTTACGAGCTCTCCCGATCGTCCCGAGGCGGCGTGGGCCGCCGAGGCGAACAACTCCTTGCCGGTGCCCGACTCTCCACAGATCAGGATGGGCTTGTCGCTCTTGGCGATAGCCGCCAGGTACCTGAAGATGTCGCTCATCTTCTTGTCGCGCGTGACGATGCCCTCGAAGAAGCCGATGGAGCTCTTGTCGTCGTGGAGCAGGCTGTCGCGCAGGGCTTTATTGTCCTCGAGCAGCCTGCCTATCATCGCGGCATGCTCGAGGCTCGCCAGGAGCCTCGAGGTCTCGGCCGTCTTCGGTACGTAGTCGAAGGCGCCCGCCTTCATGCATCGGACGACGGTATCCAGGTCGTCGATCGCCGTGGCGACGATGACCGGTACGTCGGGCCGCTCCTCCCTCATCCGCTCGAGCGTCGCGTAGCCGTCGACTCCGGGCATCATCAGGTCGAGGATCATGGCTATCGGCCGGGACGCGCGCAGCGCCGGCCACGCGTCGTCGGCCCGCTCGCACATGATCACCTCTCCGTAGCCTTCGAAGCGCAGCAGGCGGTCCAGCCGCCTCAGCACTCCGACGTCGTCGTCGACGACGATGACCGAACCGCGTTTCTCGTCCATGATGATCAGCCCTCCGCGCCGAGCCATACCGGGATGCGTATCGTCACGGCGGTACCGGCCCCGCGCTCCGATTGTATATCGATGGTGCCGCGCATGTCTTGGACCAGGCCGAGGGCGACGGACATACCGAGCCCCGAGCCGCCACGATCGCGCTTCGTGGTGAAGAACGGGGAGCATACCGACGCCAGGACATCCGGGTCCATGCCGGCGCCCTCGTCGGCGATGCGGATGGCTACGGAGCGGCCGAGCTCGAGGTCGTCGATCGGTTCGCTGACCACCGAGACGCCGTCCGACCTGCTCGAGATGGCCTGGAGGGCGTTCTCGAGCACGTTGACGAGCACTTGGGTCAGCTTGAGCCTGTCCGCCTTGACCTTGGGCAGGTTCTCGGACAGCGTCATCGAGAAGCGATCGGTGGATACGGCTATCGTATGCTTGAGCAGGCGCGCGGCGTAGCGAATGGCCTCGTTGGCGTCGACGACCGCCAGGCTGGCGCTCTCTGACGGGGCCCTGGCGTAATCCTTGAGGCCCTCGACTATCTTTTTAATATCCTGCGCGCCCATATACAGGTCGTTGAGCATGTCGGGCACATCGCGCCGGAGGTCGTCGTAGTCGAAGCCGCCCAGGCTAAAGCCGCCCTCCTCGAGGCTCAGACGCTCGACGGCCGGCTCGATGCCGCTCCATATCTCCTTGAGCATGGGTACGGTGCGCAGGACCGCGTTATTCGGCGTATTGATCTCGTGCGCCACGCCGGCCGACAGCATAGCCAGGGTTCGGTACTTGTCGAATTCGGCCAGGCGGGTGGCCTGCCGCAGCTCGCGCTTGACGCTCGACGACAGGTCGACAAGGGTCTTGACCCTGGCGGCCAGTTCGAGGCCCGAGGCCGGGCGAACGATATAGTCGTTCGCGCCGGCGCGGAAGGCCCGCTCCACCTCGTCGACCCGACCCGGCTCGAGTAGGACGACGATGGGGAGCGCCTCGGGCGACTTGCTGCGGCGCACCGACTCGCAGAATTCGAAGCCGCTCATGCCCGGCATGGCCGAATCTATGATGACGATGTCGTAGGGCTGGGCGGCGGCGGCCCGAGCCGGAGGCCTTCCGAGCGCCCTATCGAGCGCGTCGGCGGATGACACGGTAGCGTGCACCGACCAGCCCGAGGCCTCGAGCCGACGCTTGATCGACAGGAGAGCGACCGGTTCGTTCCCCGCGACGAGCACCCGCCCCGCCGGACGGGCCGGCCCGCCCGACCCGTCGTCGTCCGAGGATGGGAACTCCGACATGGCGCGCGGCCTCGAGTCCGCGGGGCCGGGCGGAGCGAGGCGGGGCAGGTCGAACACGCGTACGTTCATGCCGGATTGCCGCTCGAAGCGGTAGGTGCCGCCGAGCAGGCCCGCGAGCCGGCCCAACACGACCGCGTCGATATCGAGCTCGATGCGCTCTTGGCCCTTATCGACGACGGTCCCCGATGGCGAGTCGAGCGCTCCGCCGTCGTCCTCCACGTAGACCCGTACCCGACTCTCGTCGGAAGAAGCCGAGACCCTGACCAGCGAGGCGCCGGTTATCCTCGAGGCGTGACTCATCGCCGTATAGAGCAGGCGGTGGGCCACGCCTATGTCTCCGCGTATCTCCACGACGGGCGCGTCGACGGCGACTCGGACGCCTTTGCCGGCGATGGAAACGCGAAGGAGACTCGCCGCGGACCGAGCCACGGAAGCCAAGTCGAGGTTCTCGTCCGCCAGCCTGTTCGGGCCCAGACCCGAGTAGCTGAGGATATTCGATACGAGTATATCAAGGCGAGCCGCCTCGGCTCGAGCGATGGCTAGGTCCGATGCGGCCCGGGACGGTAACGGAGCGTCCTGGACCAGGGCTTCAAGATCCTCGAGCATGCCCATCATACCGTGGAGGGGTCCACGTAGCGCGGCCGCCGTCGCCGTCATGAAGTCGACGCCGCCCCTCGTCTCCGATTCCAGCCTCGCCAGGAGCCGCTTCGACTCGGCATGCGAGGCGCGGGACCGCGTGGCGATGGCCGACAGCCTCTCGCCGGCCGCCAGGCTGACGGCAAGCGCCAACCAAGTCGGAAGGGCCAGCGAGGCCAGTCGTTGCGATCCGAAGGCTATGACGGCCGCGAAGGCTAGGGCGGCAAGCGCCCTGGTCGCTATGGCCGCCGCGACTCGACGAGCGCCGAGCCCGTCGTCCAGAGGCGAAGTGGAAATCCTTCTCGCCGCCAGGACGCACTCCATCGCCGCGGCCGCCGCGCCGAGTATCAGGGCCAGGGCATGCCGAACCCCGCCGCCGGTCAGGCTGAGCAGCAGCGAGCCGCAGGCGGCGGTCGGCATGGCGTAGGAGAGCGCCTGGTCGGCGCGACGGACGCCACCGGAATATGGAACGGGCCAGCCGCGCGACGACAAGAGCAGGTAGAACACGCAGGCGGCTACGGCGAAGCCGGCTATGCCGCTCATCAGGCCGAGCCTGGCCTCGGACCGCTCCAGGAAGAGCCCGTGCGACCATACGCCGAAGCCGGGGCCGAAGAGCGAGCCCTCGGACAGGCGCAGGTAGACGGTCCGCTCCGATTCCGGCGGTACGTTTAGCGCGTACGCCGACAGGTCGGCCAGACTCGTCCCCATGCGCAGGGCGTCGAGGGACTCGCCGCCGTAATGCTGGATACCGCCGTCGCCCCCGACGATGACCATCGCCAGAGGCTTGAAGCCGGCGCCTTCGACGACGAGGGCCCACGCCGCGCACGGCGAGCGATTATCGAGCCTGAAGCATAGCCACAGAGTCGACGAGGCGAGCGGCTCCTCGCGTAGGGCGTTCCAGACGCCTCGCCTACCGCTCTCGGGCAGCCGCGAGAACAGCGTCCGATCAGGTTCGGCCGTGAACGCGGTCAGGGGCAGGCCCCTCGGCCCCTCGACGTGCACCAGCAGGCGATCCGACAGCGAGGCCTCGTCGTCAACCAGGACGCGGGTATAGTCGGCCTCGCTGCCCGCGACGCGCGGCGGGGGAGCGGCCAGGACCGTAGCGTCGTCGAGGTCGACGGCGCCGAGCGCGGCAGCACGGCCGACGATAGGCGCGAGCGAGAGGAGCGCGACAGCGATCACCGCGACCGCGCCGCCCCGTGCGCGCACCATCACCGCCGTCGGCCTCATGTGGCGAACGGCAGGCGCACCCGCCCCTCGGCCAGCGCGACGCGGACGGCCTCGAGGTCGACCTTGCCGCCGGAGGCCCAGCCGTCGGCCAGCTCGAGCCCGAAGGGGCGCCGCGCCACGTGCTCGGGATAATGGGCGTCCGAGCCGGTTATGACCGTGTAGCCTCTGGCCGCCCCGTCGGGCAGTGGCCTGACCGCCTCGACCGCCGCGTACGGGCCGTCGGGCAGGAAGCCGAGCTGCGATATGGCGCCGAACATAGGGCGGTCGATATGCGCGGGGATGACGAGGGCGCCTCGCTCGGCGGCCGACTCGCACAGCTCGCCATAATCGAGCTCGAGGGCCGCGCCGAAGTACAACTCGGGCAGGTCGAGTACGTTCTCATCCGCATCGACCACCACCTGGTCGCCTAGCTTACCCGGATCATAGGGCAAACGCGGCAAGCGCGCCTCGATGAAGCGCCCGAAATCGAGGGCGGCTCCCACCTCGGCGAACAGGCAGAGCACATGCACCTCCTCGGCGCTCGTGGCCTCCATGCCGTAGAGCGCGGCGACGCCTTCCCTGGCGGCGCACTCGGCGAAGGCCGGAGCGTTCAAGGCGCTGTTATGGTCGGTCAGTGCGACGAGGCCCAGACCGCGCTCGCGGGCCAGCCTGGCCAGTAGCGCCGGCGACTGCTCCAGGCTACCGCACGGCGATAGGCACGAGTGGTTATGGAAGTCGCAGGCGACGAACATGCCGGGGGGCCGGGCCGAACCTAGCCCCGCAGCTCCGGATAGAGCGTCCCGGCGACCTCGAACTGCGTCTTGGGCGTCCTGAGCAGGGCGACGCCCTCGGCCTCGGCGGCCTCGATCATGTCGCTCGGCACCGGACGGTCGTTGCAGATGATGACGGCCGGGATGCCGATCAACGAGGCGACCGCGACGGTATTCTTATGCGCCTGTATGGTGATGAGCACCGAGCCGTCCCCGGCCTTGGCCATGACGTCCGACAAGAGGTCGGACGCGTAGCCGTCATTGACGTCGGCATCCCCGGCCGGCGCGTAGATGGCCTCGAAACCGAGGCGCGTCGATAGATCGCTTACCTTCATGATCGCTCCTGATACTTGACGACGGCGAGCACGGTCGTCCCCGCGCCAACCCTCGATGAAAGCTCGAATTCGTCCGATGATCGCTTGGCGTTCGGCAGGCCCAGGCCCGCGCCGAAGCCGAGCGAACGTATCCACTCGTTGGCCGTGGAGTAGCCCTCGGTCAGGGCGGCCTCGACGTCCGCTATCCCCGGTCCCTCATCCCGTGCCACTATCCTGACCGAGTCCTGCGCCGCGCAGAATTCCATGACGCCGCCGTCGGAATGGATGACCTGGTTCATCTCCAGCTCGTAGCTGACGATGGCGGCCCGTCGTATCGACGCGGCATCGACGCCGAGCCCCCTGAGCGCCTTCTTGAGCTCGGCGGAGGCCTTGCCGGCGTTCTCGAAATCGAAGCGCCGCGAGACGAAGCTCATCGTCAGGCCGGCCTCGCCCCCGGGGGCCGTCGCCGTAGCGGCGGCGTCCCTCGCCGCCGCCGCCCGGCCGGCCAGCCCCTCCTCGAGCTTCTCGACCTCGCGATTCATCTCTATGAGCAGCGCGCGCAGCACATCCGCCGCGGTGACGATGCCGACGAGCGAGGCGTTCTTATCGAGTACGGGAAAGCGCCGGTAGCCGTAGCGGTTGAAGTAGGTAATGGCGAACGACAGCGGCATATCGTCCTCGAGCACGATGAGCGAGGTGCTCATGCGCTCGGACGCGAGCTCGTGTATCCAGCCGCCGTCGAGGGCCTGGATGACGTCCCCGATGGACACGATGCCGAGCAGCCTGTCGCCGTCGACGATGGGCACCCCCGTGATGCCGCGGTCCCGCATGGCTAGCTGGATGTCGCGCAGGCTCGACGAGGCGGAGGCGGTGATGACGTCGCGCATCATCACGTCCTTGACCTTGAGGCGATAGATGAGCTCCAGGACGACCTGGGGGCCGCCCTCGGTATCGATAGGGAACGAGACCATCGGCCCGATTGTCTCATGAAACCGTTTCGACCACAAGCCGACACGAGCCGCCTAGGCGGCCGGTCCGCCGCCCGGAGTACATTTTACTTGACACCTCGCTGGATCGGTGTCTTAACTTTAGTCGAGTCAGTAGCATTTCCTTCTAGAAGCCCGGTTCGTATGATCCGGGTTTTTGTTTCGTGAATACGCTCGAAAGGCAGCACACATGGTCTACGAGTTCAGGTACTTGGCCCCTAGGACGGCGGCGGAACTGGCCGCGGTGCTCGATGGCCATAAGGAAGACGGCAAGCTCTTGGCGGGGGGGACCGACCTCATCCCCGGTATCCGTAACGGCGTCATGAAACCGAAGGTCGTCATCGATCTTAAGAAGTATAGCGGCGCCGACAGGCTGTCGTACGGAGCCGACGGCTTATCGATCGGCCCGGCGGTCACCATCAACGACATCCTGCGCTGCAAGGAAGCGCGCGAGCGCTATCCGGTTCTATGCGACTGCGCTCACGAGCTCGCCAGCCACCAGATACGCAACCGCGCTACCGTGGCTGGTAATGTGGTCAACGCCTCGCCATGCTCCGACATGGCTCCCGCCCTGCTCTGCCTGGGAGCCAAGGCGACGATACGCTCGGCTACCGGCGAGCGCGTCGTGCCATTCTCGCAGTTCTTCGCGGGCGTCAAGAAGACCGTGCTCGCGCCGGGCGAATTCGTATCGTGCATCATGGTTCCGGCAGAAGCCGCCGGGGCTCGCGGCCGCTATCTCAAGCTCAAGCGCATCGCCGGCCACGACCTCGGCATCGTCGGCGTCCTTATGACCAGGCGCGACGGCGAGCTACGCTTCGCCGTCAGCTCGGCCGCCCCGACGCCGGTCCTCGTCGACTCGGTCACGGAGAAAGACTCGGCGGACGAGGCCGTACGCAAGGTGCTCGCCGCTGTATCGCCGATCAGCGACGTTCGCGGCACCAAGGAGTACCGCGAGCACATGATAGGCGTCTATGCCCGGCGCCTGTTCACGGAGGTTGAGTGATATGAGAATCAAGCTTACGGTCAACGGGCTCATCTACGAGCGCGACTGCATAGAGCACAAAACGCTGCTCCGTTTCCTCCGCGAGGATCTCGGTCTCATGGGCACCAAGGAAGGCTGCGGCATGGGCGAGTGCGGCGCCTGCACCGTCATCATGAACGGCCGAGCGGTCAACTCCTGCATGGTGCTCGCCGTCGAGGCGGACGGGGCGTCGATACGGACGATAGAAGGCGAGGCCGAGGGACCGTCGCTCTCCGATATACAGCGGGCTTTCGAACGCAACCACGCCGTCCAGTGCGGCTTCTGCACGGCCGGCATGGTTATGTCGGTCAAGGAGTTGCTCGCCGAACACCCGAAGCCGAGCGCCGACCAGGTCAAAGAGGCCATCGAGGGCAACTTCTGCCGGTGTACCGGTTATACCCAGATCGTTGAGGCGGTGCTCGACCTTACGGGTAGCCCCGAGAAGAAGGGAGAGCTCGAGCATGTTTGACGATATGAGCCCCGACGACCTCGAGTACGTCGGCAAGAAGGCCGGACGGCCGGACATGCTCGAGAAGCTGACCGGGGAGGCCACCTTCGTCAGCGACATGTCTCTGCCGGGTATGCTCCACGTGCAGCTCAAGAAGAGCCCCTACGCGCGCGCGCGCATCAAGGGCGTAGACGTCTCCAAGGCCGCGGCGATGCCGGGCGTCCGGGCCGTCGTCACCGGCGACGAGCTCGACTACCACATCGGCCTGTATATCGTCGACAAGTATATCCTGGCCAAGGGCGAGGTCAGGCACTACGGCGAGGCCGTGGCGGCCGTCGCCGCCGAGACCATCGAGCAGGCCCGGGCGGCGGTCGAGGCGATCGAGGTCGACTACGAGCCCCTGGCCCCGGTGCTCCACCACATGGACGCGCTCAAGCCGGACGCGCCGCTGGTCCATCCGGACCTGGGCACGTACTCGTACATCGAGGCCGTCTTCACGCCCAAGCCGGGCACGAACATCGCCAACCATACCAAGCTGCGCAAAGGCGACGTCGAGAAGGGCTTCGCCGAGTCGACCTACGTCGTCGAGAGGGAGTATTCCTGCCCGTCGGTGCAGCACGTGCCGATGGAGACGCACGTAGCCATCGTGCAGTGGGGCCGGGGAGACAAGGTATCGATCTGGACGAGCGCCCAGTCGCCGTTCACCGTGCGGAACCTGTTCTGCCACGCCTTCGGGCTACCGCACATCAACGTGCGCGTGCAGATCCCCTACGTCGGCGGCGGCTTCGGCGGGAAGGCCGGCATCGGCGTCGAGCCACTCTGCGCTGTACTGTCGCGCAAGGCGGGCGGCAAGCCTGTCAAGTTCCAGGCCAGCCGCGAGGAGGAGTTCAGCCTCCTGCCCTGCCGTTCAGCGCTCACCTACCGTATCAAGACCGGCGTGTCCGCCGAGGGCAAGATCCTCGCCCAGCACATGACCATGTACTGGGACTCGGGTGCCTATGCGGACTACGCCGTCAACGTGACGAGGGCCTCCGGCTACTCGGCGTCCGGTCCATACGAAATACCGAACGCATGGATCGACGCCTACACGATCTACACGAACAAACCCTACGGTACCGCCTACCGTGGCTTCGGCCACGTCGAATTCCATTGGGCCGTCGAGCGCCATATGGAGCTGGTGGCGACCGCGATCGGCATGGACCCGCTCGCGTTCCGTCTGAAGAACGCGCTGAGGCCGGGCTCCGTCACCCTGACCGGGGAGAAGATCGTCGAGCACACCGGCGACGTGGTAAAGTGCATCGAGGAGGCGGCGCGCCGCGTCGGCTACGGCCAGCTGACCGAGGCCGAGAAGGCCCGCGAGAAGCAGACCGGCTGGAAGATAGGCAAGGGCGTCGCGGCGCTACAGAAAGCGCCGGCGATGCCGTCGTATACGGCCACCGCGGTCGTGCTCAAGATGAACGAGGACGGCTCGGTCCTCGTCAACCTGGCCCTGACCGACTACGGCCAGGGCACCTACGCCTCGATACGGCAGATCGTCGCGGAGCGGCTTGGCTTCCCGATCGAGAAGATCAAGGTAGCCTTCGAGAACGACACGGACCGCGACCCCTACGACTGGCAGACCGTCGCGTCCAAGGGCCTGCTACTGTCGGGCAACGCCGCCATCCTGGCCGCCGAGGACCTGCTCAAGAACGCCTACGCGGTGGCCGCCGAGGTACTCCACGCCAATCCGCGCGACCTGGCCCATGACGGGACGAGGGTCTTCGTGAGGCACCGCGCCGACCAGGGTGTCAGTTTCGCGTCGATGGCGGTCGGCTTCGCTCTGCCGAACGGTTCGGGCGTCGGCGGACCGCTGATCGGCGTCGGCCGCTACATCGCCCAGGGTCTATCCAACCTGAATAAGGAGACCGGCGAGGGCAACCCGGCCCTCGACTGGACCTTCGGAGCCCACGGCATGGTCGTCGAGGTGAACGAAGAGACCGGCGAGTACCGCGTGCTCAAGATAGCCAGCATCTACGACGTCGGCCGCGCGATCAACCCGGACATCGTCCGCGGGCAGGCGATTGGAGGCATGATGCAGGGCCTCGGCACCGCGATCTGCGAGGGCTACATCTATGACCAGCAGGGCCGCCTCCTCAACCCGTCCTTCACCGACAACAAGATACCGACGGCCAAGGACCTGCCGCTCGAGGTGGAGTGCGCCGTGGTCGAGACGCCGCAGGTGGACGGCCCCTACGGGGCGCGCGGCGTCGGCGAGCACTCGATGATCTCGGTGGCCGCGGCCCTCGGCAACGCCATCCAGAAGGCGACCGGCGCCGAGATCACGCACATGCCGATGCGCTTCGAGGACGTCTGGCGCGCGATACGCGACAAGGAGCCGATCGACAACTGGATCACCAAGTCGCCGATAGGCTCGTGCCGTTCAGTGCCGGAAGCGAGGCCGAGGAGCTGAGGCGATGGACAGGGACCGACCGGTCAGCCCTACGGGCGACCGTAGCGGGGCCCCCCGGAAGGCGGCCGTCGGCCGCTGGGGAGGCTACCGCCGATAGAGCGCGGGCGGACGACCCCTATCGCCGCCCGTGGAAGGAGTGGGCCGTGGATAAAGAAAAAGATCTGACCGGCAGGAACGTCGTGATGGGGCTCCAGCATACGTTCGTCATGTTCGGGGCGACCGTGCTCGTGCCTATCTTGACGGGCCTCGACGTGGGCGTGACGCTGTTCGCCGCCGGTATCGGTACCTGGCTGTTCCACATCGTCACCAAATTCAAGGTGCCGGTGTTCCTCGGTAGCTCCTTCGCCTTCATACCCGGCATCGCCGCGGTAGGCGCCAGCCAGGGCCTGCCCTACGCGCTCGGCGGCATCGTGGTGGCTGGCCTCCTGTACGTGGTGGTCGCGATCATCTTCAAATTCGTCTCGTACGACAACCTGCACAAGATACTGCCGCCACAGGTCACCGGCCCGATGATCATTCTGATCGGGCTTATACTCGCCCCTACCGCGATCGCGAGCGCCAACGGCACCAACTCGCCGGCGATCGCCGAGGCTATCGGCGTCAACGGCTGCTGGCTGGTGGCACTGTTCACCTTCGCGGTGGGCATCTTCGTCAAGGTGGCGTTCCCGAAGTTCGGCTGGAAGTTCATGTCCAACCTGCCCGTGCTGATAGCTCTGGTAACCGGATACCTGCTCGCGATCATCATCGGCATCGTCGACTTCAGCTCCGTGAAGGAAGCCGCCTGGATAGGCATACCGAAGTTCACGCTGCCGAAGTTCTCGGCCGAGGGCATCTCGATCATGCTGCCCATAGCGATCGTGACGATGGTCGAGCACTTCGGCGACGTGCTCGCGATCGGCAACGTGGTCGGCAAGGACTTCATCAAGGATCCGGGCATCCACCGCACGCTGATCGGCGACGGCCTCGCGACCTCGCTATCCGCCCTGATCGGCGGACCGGCCAACACGACCTACTCGGAGAATACCGGCGCCGTGGCCCTGACCGGCGTCAAGAACCCGATCGTGATGCGCATCGCCGCCTGCTTCGCGATCGTGCTCGCGATGATCCCGAAGTTCACCGCGCTGATCGGCACCATCCCGGGCCCGGTCATCGGCGGTATCTCGATCTTGCTGTTCGGCATGATCTCGTCGATCGGCATCAAGAACATGGTCGACGCCAGGCTCAACCTGGGCAACTCGAAGCTCCTCATCATCACGGCCACGATGCTCGTGCTTGGCCTCGGCGGCGCCACGTTCGCCGTCGGCAACATCAAGCTATCCGGCCTCGGCCTCGCCGCGATCTTCGGCATCGTCCTCAACCTGATACTCAGGCCTAAGGACGTCACGAAGGCTGATTGCGACTGACGATTCCATAGAGGGACGATGATACGGGCCGCCCCTTCCGGGGGCGGCCCTCTTCTTCAAGCGAGGAGTGTGACGATGACGGTGGGCGCTATAGGTTGCCTCGCGCCAGGGGCGCCCTGGTCGGCGCCGCTGGCTTGGGTCGCGACCAAGGCTCTCGCCCTGACGCACGGCGACGGCGCCGCCGTGGCGATAGTCGGGAACATACGCGACATGGACGCTCGGGCGATACTGATAGCGGACGGCTTCGGCGACTTCAGGGCCGCCGCCAAGGCCTCAGCCGACGCCGTTGTCTCTGTCCGGCTCGACGACGTGTCCGCGACGCTCGTGGTCGACGGCGTCGACCTGCTGGCCGTTCCGACGGGCGGCGCTCTACGCTGGGACCCGCGCCCCGCCCTGGCGGCCGCGGC